>NZ_JAEKJV010000002.1:0-436713 GCF_017309175.1 Salipiger bermudensis
AGCTCCATCAGAGCCATTCTGTCGTCGGTCATCGTCATCTCCGTCTCAGGTTTCAGGTGTCGCAACCCGAACCTTCTCCGAAGATCGACGGTGACCGCCAGCGTCGCATGTGGCGACGCCCGCGGATTCCTACACCACGCTATGGGGCACTATCTGCCAAGACCATCGCAGCACCGTCGGAGTGGATTTATTAAATCCAGTCTTTACAGTGCGCTGCGGTGTAAATGGCTCCGGCGGTAGGGATCGAACCTACGACCAATTGATTAACAGTCAACTGCTCTACCGCTGAGCTACGCCGGAACTTTTGCTTTGGAGCGCCTTGCCCCGTTGTCCGGGGCGCCGCGTCCTGCGGTGTGTGGGGCGTATAGCAATCGCGACTCCGGGCGTCCAGAGGGATTTTGAGATTTTCGGGATTTTTTTGCGATTCCGTTAAGTCACTTCAAACATTGCCTTTTCCGACAGGGCGGTGAGCACGCGGGCGCGGCCCGAGGCTTGCAGATCAAGCAGATGCGCCAGCACGTTGCGGGTCGCGGCGGGCAGCAGCGCTGCCGGGGTGTCGGTATAGATCCGCGCCGCGAGGCTGGTCGCATCGGACGCGCCGGACCCCAGTGCCGCGAGGATCTGAGCCTCGCGCATCAGGCGGTGATCACGCAAGTCCGACAGCCGCTCTGCGGGAGCGTCAACGGGGGCGCCATGGCCGGGGTGAAAGCGGGACCAGCGCCGCGCGGCCAGCCGCGACAGCGAGGTCATGAAGGCGGTCAGGTCACCGTCGGGGGGCGAGACCAGCGAACTCGCCCAGCCCATCACCACGTCGCCCGAGAACAGCATATCGTCCCACGCGAAGCTCAGATGGTTGCCGAAATGGCCGGGCGTGTGCAGCGCCTCGAGTTGCCAGCCGTCGCCCGCGACACGCGCGCCATCGGCCAGACACTGGTCGGGCGCAAAACCTGCGTCGACGCCTTCGCCGCCCCCGACCATACCGCTTTCGGCCAGCGCCTGCATTGCCTCCGAGCGACCCGACGCGGCGTCCCCGAAGGCCAGCACCGGCGCGCCCGTGGCCTCGGAGAGCGGCCGGGCGAGGGAAGAGTGATCGAGATGCGCATGGGTCACGAGGATGTGGGTGATGCGCTGGCCCGGCGTGACCGCGGCGAGGATCGCTTCGAGATGGGCCTCGAGCATCGGGCCGGGGTCGATCACCGCGAGGCCGCGCCTGCCGACGAGGTAGGTGTTGGTGCCGCGATAGGTCATCGGCGACGCGTTCGGCGCCACGATCCGGCGCAGGCCGGGGGCGAGGGTCTCGGGCGCGCCGGGGAGGGGCTGAAAATCCGGTTGCGGGTCCTGCATCTTTCGGGGCTTTCTGGCTGTCAGTCGCACCAGAGGTAACCCATGTCCTTCCAATGGCTCAAACGCTATGTGCCCCGCGGTCTTTACGGGCGCGCGGCGCTGATCCTGATCCTGCCGGTGGTGACGCTGCAACTTGTGGTCTCGGTGGTCTTCGTGCAGCGCCATTTCGAAGGCGTGTCGAACCAGATGAGCCGCGATCTTGCGCGCGAGGTCAAGCTGGTGCTCGAACATCCCGAGCTCGCACCGGCGCTGGATCTTACCCTGAGCCCGGTGGACGAGAGCGCCTTGCCGGCGGAAAACCAGCGGCGCTGGTTCGATTTCTCGGGGCTCGTGGTGACCCAGACGCTGGAGCGCGCCGTGCCCGGGCTCGAGCGGATCCTGCTGCCCGACGATTTCGACGTCGTGCTCTTTGTGCGCGGGCAGGACGGGTTGACCCGGGTGGAGGTGCCGCGCCGGCGTGCCTCGCCCACCAACGCGCACCAGCTTTTCGTCAACATGATGGTGTTCGGCGTGCTGATGACGCTGATCGCCTTTCTCTACCTGCGCAACCAGTTGCGCCCGATCACCCGGCTCGCACAGGCGGCGGAGGCTTTCGGTCGGGGACGGCACGAGTCGTACTCACCGGCCGGCGCGGTCGAGGTCAGGGCCGCCGGGCACGCCTTTCTCGACATGCGCAACCGGATTGAGCGGCAGATCGAGCAGCGCACCATGATGCTCTCGGGGGTGAGCCACGATCTACGGACCCCGCTGACCCGGCTGCGGCTTGGCCTGTCGATGCTCGACGACGAGGATCGCGAGCCGCTGGAGCGCGATGTCGAGGACATGCAGCGGCTGATCGACGCCTTCCTCGACTTCGCGCGCGGCGATGCGCTGGCGGCCGCGGCGGAGCCGGTCGACCCGGTGGATATCGTCGAGAGCGTTGTCGGCGATGCGCAGCGCGCAGGACGCAACGTGGCGCTGGTATCGGTCGAGGGCGAGGGGCAGGTGTCGCTGCGCCCGCTGGCCATGCGCCGCGCGCTGGAGAACCTCGTGAACAACGCGGTGCGCTATGGCAGCTGCTGCGAGGTGTCGGTCACGCTCAGCGACAAGAGCCTGCGGCTTCGGGTCGAGGATGACGGACCGGGGATCCCGCCCGAGCGGCGCGAGGATGCGCAGCGGCCCTTTGTCCGGCTCGATCCGGCGCGCAATCAGGACAAGGGGCCGGGCGTGGGGCTGGGGCTTGCGATCGCCGCCGACATCGCGCGGGCCCATGGCGGTGTGCTGCGGCTTGGCGAAAGCGAGACCCTGGGCGGGTTGCGGGCGGATATCGTGATCGCGCGCTGAGGGGGGCATTCCAAAGCGCATCGTCGCGGGCAGGGCTGCGCTGAGCAGTCCCGTCGGGCGTGTTGGTAAGGGTTGGCACCGGGTCCCGTGCCGGAGTGGGCCGTGTGACGCAGCCGACGACAGGGGCGCGGGCCGCCGCTCCGGGCTTTCAGACCGTGACACCTCGGCCCCAGCGACCTCGGACCCGGTGACGCTCCGGACGATCAAGCCGATCAAACAGGCGAGCGACGGCGCGATCCCATGGTCGGGCCGCCGCTTGTCACTGGTATCGCCTGCGCCGTAGGCGGGGGGGCTCAGCCCTCGAGCAGGATCTGGCCCTTCGCCTCGACCAGCAGTTCGGCGCGCTTCTGCCGGATAGCGTCGGCATCGGCCTTGTCGCCGAGGTCGCCGGCGACCTTACGCACCACGTCCTCGTGGCCGGCCTCTTCGAAATCCGCCTTGATCACCTCGCGCGCATAGGCCTCGGCGGCATCGCCGCTCTTGCCCAGCATTTCGGCAGCCCATAGCCCGAGCAGCTTGTTGCAGCGGGCCTCTGCGCGGAACGCCATCTCCTCATCATGTGCGAACTTGTTTTCAAACGCGGATTCGCGTTCGTCGAAGGTGGTCATGAGTCTCGCTCCCCTATGTCTCTCGTCCTCCTGGCCGAGTATTTCACACCTGCAGAACCGTGCAAGTCCAAGCGCCCGCTTGCGAGGCGAGAAGGCATGATTTATAGGGCCACGCAGGACGCAGAAGCGCCCTCTGTGTCCCGCTTGGAAAGGAATCCCATGGCACGCCGCAAAAAGATCTACGAAGGCAAGGCAAAGATTCTCTACGAAGGCCCCGAACCCGGGACCATCGTGCAGTATTTCAAGGATGACGCGACCGCTTTCAACGCCCAGAAGAAGGACGTGATCGAAGGAAAGGGTGTGCTCAACAACCGCCTGTCCGAGTTCTTCATGACCGGTCTGAACAACATCGGCGTTCCGACCCACTTCCTGAAGCGCCTCAACATGCGCGAGCAGCTGGTGCGCTCCTGCGAGATCATTCCGCTCGAGGTCATCGTGCGCAACTTCGCCGCCGGATCGTTGGCCAAGCGTCTGGGGCTCGAGGAAGGCACGCCGCTGCCGCGCCCGATCGTCGAGTACTGCTACAAGGACGACAAGCTGGGCGACCCGCTGGTCACCGAGGAGCACATCGCCGCGTTCGGCTGGGCCAGCCAGCAGGACATGGACGACATCCTCAGCCTCGCGCTGCGGGTGAACGATTACCTGTCGGGCCTGATGTACGGCGTCGGCATTCGTCTCGTCGACTTCAAGATCGAGATCGGCCGCGTCTATGACGGCGACTTCCAGCGCCTCGTCGTGGCCGACGAGATCTCGCCGGACAGCTGCCGCCTTTGGGACCTCCAGACCGGCCAGAAGCTCGACAAGGACGTGTTCCGCCGCGACCTCGGCTCGCTGACCGACGCCTATACCGAAGTGGCCGAACGCCTCGGCGTGATGCCGAAGCAGGCGACTCATATTTCCAAGCCCAAGCTTATCAACTGAGCCGGGCGCGCGCTTTCGGCGCGGTGATTTCAAGGACGGGAGGCCGCGCCTCCCGCAACAGACGGAGAAGACGCCATGAAGGCACGGGTGCATGTGATGCTCAAGGACGGCGTGCTCGACCCGCAGGGCGAAGCGGTGAAGCATGCCCTGCACGGGATGGGCTTTGATGGCGTCGGCGGCGTGCGTCAGGGCAAGGTGATCGAGCTCGACCTCGAGGACGGCACTGGCGAGGACGCGGTGCGCGAGATGTGCGAGAAGCTGCTCGCCAACACCGTGATCGAGAGCTACTCGATCGAGATGGCCTGAGCCTGGCCCGGCGCGCTGCGCCGGTGGGCTCTCTTGGGTTCGGCGGGCCACGGCCTGCCATGACGGGGCGCTTCGGCGCCCCGCTTGCGTTCTGGCGCGAATTGGCGTCACCTCCTCGCGAGAAGAGGGAGGAGAGAGCCATGCGCGCAGCGGTGCTGAGAGAGTACAACGAGGATCTGTCGCTCGAGACGGTGCCCGATCCGGACTGCCCGGACGACGGCGTCGTGCTCGAGGTGCTTGCCTGCGGCGTTTGCCGCTCGGACTGGCACGGCTGGGTCGGCGAGCATCCCCGGGTCAAGCCGGGCCAGATTCAGGGGCACGAGTATTGCGGCCGCGTGATCGCTGCCGGGCCGAACTCGCAATGGGCCACAGGCGACGTGCTGGTGGCGCCGTTCATCCTGTCCTGCGGCACCTGCCCGAGCTGCCGCGCCGGACAGCAGACCGTCTGCGCCGATCAGCGCCTGCCGGGCTTCATCGAGCCGGGCGCCTTCGCCGAATACGTCCCCGTGCCGCGAGATTTCAACCTTGCACGCCTGCCGGAGGGCATGTCGCCGACGCTTGCGGCGGGGCTCGGCTGCCGGGTGACCACCGCATGGCACGCGCTGACCGGACGCGCGGCGCTGCAGGGTGGCGAGTGGCTGGCGGTGCATGGCACCGGCGGTGTCGGGCTTTCGGCGGCACTTCTGGGCCGGGCGCTCGGCGCGCATGTCATCGTCGTCGACGTGGTGCAGGACAAGCTTGACCACGCGCTGTCGCTGGGCATGGACGCAGCCGTCAACGCCGCGGAGGGCGATGCCGCCGAGCAGATCCGCGAGATCACCGGCGGCGGCGTGCATGTCAGCATCGAGGCGCTGGGGATCCCGCAGACCGTGAACGCGTCGATCCGCTGCCTGCGCCCCTTGGGGCGGCACGTGCAGGTGGGCATGCCGGTGGGGCACACCGCGCATATGGATGTCGACATGTCGGCGGTCTATCAGGGCAACCTTGCGCTCTACGGCACGCGGGGGATGCCGGCGCATCGCTACCCGTCGTTGCTGGGCCTGATCACCCGCGACAAGGTCGATCTCTCGCCGCTCATCGCGCGCGAGGTACCTCTCAGCGGCGCCAGCGCCGAGCTCGCCGCCTTCAACGGGCCGACGCCGCCGGGCGTGGCGGTGATCACCGACTTCCGTACCTGAGCGCCGCGGCGCATGAAGGGCAGGGCGCCCCGGCATCTCGCCGGGGGGCCTGCACGCGATTGCGCCGGGATGCAAAAGCCGCTATGCGGAGCGCAATCTGACCCCACCAATGCCAAGCGAGCCCGCCATGAAAGCTGCCGTCATCGTCTTTCCCGGATCGAACTGCGATCGCGATCTTGCCGAGGGCTTCCGCAAGGCGGGCCTCGACGTGCAGATGGTGTGGCACAAGGACACGGCGCTGCCCTCGGGCATCGACATCGTCGGCATCCCGGGCGGCTTTTCGTTCGGTGACTACCTGCGCTGCGGCGCCATCGCCGCGAACTCGCCGATCTGCCACGAGGTCAAGGCCCATGCCGAGCGTGGCGGCTATGCCATCGGCATCTGCAACGGCTTCCAGGTGCTGACCGAGACCAAGATCCTGCCGGGCGCGCTGCTTCGCAACGCCAACCTCAAGTATATCTGCCGCACCGTGGGGCTCGACGTGGCCGAGAGCCAGTCGGTCTTCACCCAAGGCTACGAGGTCGGCGAGACCATCCGCATCCCGATCGCGCATCATGACGGCAACTACACTGCCGATGCCGCGACCCTCGATGCGCTCGAGGCCGAGGACCGGGTGGCGTTCCGCTACACCGACAACCCCAACGGCTCGGACCGCGACATCGCCGGCATCCTGTCGTCGAACCGCCGGGTGCTGGGAATGATGCCGCACCCCGAGCGGGCCTGCGATCCCGCGCAGGGCAACGAGGACGGTGCGCGTCTTTTCGCCCATCTGACCGCCGCCCTCGCGGAAGCCTGACTTGAGAGCCTGAGCCCGGGCGCGTACTCTGCCGCCCATGTCAGGGACGGCCAAGGACAAGGCCCGGCGCGCAAGGCGCTCGGGGCCACTGGGATGGCGGGTGCGGGTCGCGCTCGTCCTTCTTGTCGTGTTGGCCGTGGTGACCGTCTGGGTCACCAACATGATGCTCACCGACCGGTTCACGGAATCGACCCGCAACCGGGCCGAGCTGCGGCTGGCGCTCTATTCCGGCAACATCCTGTCGGAACTGCGCAGCAACGCCATCGTGCCACAGCTATTGGCGCGCGACCCGGCGCTGATCGGGGCGTTGAACTCCGGTGATTTCAGCCAGTCGTCGCAGCGCCTGATCTCCTATGTCGACGAGATCGGCGCCGCCTCGCTGATGCTGCTCGACCGCGACGGCCGCACCGTGGCCGCGACCGACCGCAACCGTCTGGGCGAGCAGCACCGCAACGCGCCGCATTTCGTCGAGGCGCTGCGCTCGAACACCACCGTCTTCACCACGCAGGAACGCGAGGCGGGGGGCTACACCTTCACCTACTCGCGCCGCGTCGAGAGCCAGAACAGCGTCGTCGGCGTGATCATGGTCGAGGTCGATCTGGCGAAGTTCGAACGCGCCTGGGCCGGGATCACCGACGCGGTGGCGGTGCTGAACTCGGAAGGCACCATCATTCTCGCCACCGAGCCACGCTGGCGCGGGCGCACCATGGACGAGGCGCTGGTGCGCCAGTCGCCCGAAAGCGCCATCGAGCGGGCCATCAAGGCCACCGCCGACTGGACCGCGCTGCCGCCCGACGCCTACCTGCAGGGCGAGGCGGTGATGCGGGTTGACGGGCGCATCCCGTTCCGCGGCTGGACCATGGCGACCTTCACCACCTACGCCTCGGTGCGCGAGAAGGTGAACGCGGTGCTGGCGCTCGAGATCATGGGCTTCGCGCTTCTGGCGGCGCTGGCCTTCTACGCCCTCAGCCGCCGCACGGCGCTGCGCATGGCCCTGTTCCAGCGCGAATCCGCTGAGCTGCGCCGCCTCAACGCGCGCCTCCAGCGCGAGATTTCTGAGCGCGAGAAGGTCCAGAAGGACCTCGCCTCCGCCGAGCAGACGCTCGAACAGAGCTCGAAGCTCGCCGCCCTTGGTGAGATGTCGGCGGCGGTCAGCCACGAACTCAACCAGCCGCTTGCGGCAATGAAGACCTACCTTGCCGGCGCGCGGCTGCTGCTGCGGCGCAACCGTCCCGATGAGGCGATGACCGCCTTCCACCGCATCGACGATCTGATCGAGCGCATGGGCGCGATCACCCGGCAACTCAAATCCTATGCCCGCAAGGGGCAGGAGCAGCTGTCTCCGGTCGACATGGCCGAGGCGCTGGCCTCGTCGCTGTCGATGATGGAGCCGCAGCTCAAGGCGCGGCGGGTGCGGATCTCCAAGATCCTGCCGGATGAGCCGGTGCGGGTGATGGGCGACCGGATGCGCATCGAGCAGGTTCTGGTGAACCTGCTGCGCAACGCCATCGACGCGACAAAATCCGTGGCCCAGCCCGAGCTGGAGATCATCCTCGCCAGCGGCGAGACCGCGACGCTTTCGGTGCGCGACAACGGCCACGGCATCGAGGACATGGATGCCTTGTTCGAGCCGTTCTACACCACCAAGCAGCCCGGCGACGGCACCGGGCTCGGCCTTGCCATCAGTTCCGGCATCGTGGCCGATCTCGGCGGGCGCCTGACGGCCCGAAACGGGGTCGACGGTGGGGCTGTTTTCGAGATGCAGCTTCCTATCTTGAATGAAACCACCCGCGCCGCCGAGTAGTTGGCAGCGGGAAAGACGCAGGCAGAAAAGGCGCAAGACCAGAATGACAAAAGCCATGAAGATCGCCATCGTCGACGACGAAAAGGACATGCGGCAGTCGATCAGCCAGTGGCTGGCGCTGTCGGGGTACGACACCGAGGCCTTTGGCAGCGCCGAAGAGGCGCTCGGCGCGCTCGGCACCGATTACCCCGGCATCGTGATCTCGGACATCAAGATGCCCGGCATGGACGGGATCCAGTTTCTCAAGAAGCTGATGGGCGCTGACAGCGCGCTGCCTGTCATCATGATCACCGGTCACGGCGACGTGCCGATGGCGGTCGAGGCGATGCGCATCGGCGCCTTCGACTTTCTCGAAAAGCCGTTCAACCCCGACCGCATGTCGGAGCTTGCCAAGAAGGCCACCAACGCGCGCCGCCTGACCCTCGACAACCGCGCGCTGCGCCGCGAGCTCTCGGATGGCGGCCAGCTGATGAGCAAGCTCATCGGTCAGAGCCCGGCGATGGAGCGGCTGCGCGAGGACGTGCTCGATCTCGGCCAGGCTGACGGTCACGTTCTGATCGAGGGCGAGACCGGCACCGGCAAGACGCTGATCGCGCATGCGCTGCACGCGGTGGGTTCCCGCGCCGGCAAGAAATTCGTGCTGCTGTCCTGCGCGGCGATGGACGAGGACGCGCTGATGCGCCGGCTCTTCGGCCCGATGCAGCCCGACGAGACCCGGCTGCCGGCGATGGAAGAGGCGCGCGGCGGAACGCTGGTGCTCGAGGATGTCGAGTCGCTGTCGGATTCGGCGCAGGCCCGGCTGCTGTCGGTGATCAACGATCAGGGCACCCCGCCGGAAACCCGCATCGTGGCGATCTGCAATCTTCAGGACGAGGGCCGTACCTGCGAGAGCGCGCTGCGCCCGGATCTCTATTACCGCCTCGCGGCGCTGAAGATCACCGTGCCGCCGCTGCGCGCCCGCGGCGAGGATATCCTGACGCTCTTCACCCGGCTCTCCGAGGGCTTCGCCGACGAGTATGGCTGCGACGCGCCCAAGGTCTCGGCGCAGGAAGCGGCGCAACTCCTTCAAGCACCGTGGCCCGGCAACGTGCGCCAGCTCATCAACCTCGCCGAGCGCGCGGTGCTGCAATCGCGGCGCGGGCAGGGCACCATCGCCTCGCTCCTGATGAACGATCACGAGGACATGCAGCCGGTGATGACCACCGAGGGCAAGCCGCTCAAGGAATATGTCGAGGCGTTCGAGCGCATGCTGATCGACAACACCATGCGTCGCCACAAGGGGTCGATCTCGGCGGTGATGGACGAGCTCTGCCTGCCGCGCCGGACGCTGAACGAGAAGATGGCCAAGTACGGCCTGCAGCGTGCCGACTACCTCTGACCGGCGCCGGGCCAAACCGGCCTAGTGGTGCTTGGACATCGGGAGCCGCGCCTTGCGGGGTGCGGCTTCCAACTCCTCACGCGGGGTCGCGATGGCCCCGATGGCATAAAGCACGAGGCCGATCAGCAGGCCGAGCACGTGCGGCCAGACCAGATGCTTCGGCGCGATCATGACCGCGGCTCCAGCCGGCAGGAGAGGGCCGAGATCGAGCGGCAGGCTGTAGAGCGTGGCGACGTCTTCGGCAGCGGGAGTGCCGGTCAGCAGCGGCGTCAGTGCCAGCGTTAGAACCGCGGGCACGGCCGAAACTGCCAGCGCCAGCAGTGACAGTGCGCGCAGAGCGCGGGGCATCCGCGCAGAGCCTGCCGCCACCCAGCACAGGCTTGCGACGGTTATGACGCAGAGCACGCTCGCGCTGATGGTGAAATATCCGAGTGTCGTCATGCCGACCTGATCCATGCGCATCCCCCTCGCAATCCATTGGTCTGAAATCGCTTTGCTCGTGGCAGTCTAGCTGGTTGGGCGAAGTCTGCGAAGGTCCGACAACTTTATCGAGCATATTTCTCGCCGGTCATGCCGAGCGATGCGCGAGACCGACGCGTGTGGCGGACCTCGAACGACCGCTCGCCGGGCGGTTCGGGAACAGTCTGTTTCGAAAAACATCTTCAACTGTGGCTGAAAAATGGCATTAACGTTTTCGTCACGTTTGTTCGCGCCGGTTTGTTTTTTTCTGTCGATTCGTCTTCCCGGAGGTTTTGATGACCCCCTTCGTACTCTTCATGCTGCTGTTTGGGGGCGTTCTCGCCAGCACGAGCGGCTCCGGGTCAGGTGCTGCGGATCTCGAAGACGAGATCGAGGATGAGGACGATCTCGATGACCGCGAGAGCCCGCGTTCCGATGAGGGCGACTTTCTGCTCGGAACCGACGGCGATGACACGCTCGAGGGCGGCGATGGCGACGATACACTCGCCGGGCTGCCCGGTGACGATGCGCTGACCGGCGGGGCTGGCAACGACGTGCTCGAGGGTGGAGAGGGGCGCGACGTCCTCGTCGATGATCGGGGGTCCGACACGGCGAGCGGCGGGGCCGGGCTCGACCTGATGATGTTCACCGACGAGATGCAAGGCGCGCCGGATGTGGTGAATGGCGGTGACGGCAACGACATTCTTTGGGGCGATGATGGCGACACGCTGACCGGCGGCGCGAACGCGGATATCTTCGTGGTCCCGATCGGCGATGAAGGGGCGGATCCGGTGACCATCACCGATCTCGACTTCACTCGCTTCACCGATCAGGACGTGCCCGACCGGGTGGTCTTTGTCACCCCCGAAGGCGAGATCATCCCACGCTCGTCGTTCTTCGATGGCAGCCTGGCGGTCGGCATCGGCGACATTGCGGATGGCAGCGGGTCCTTCGTGGTCAACGGCAACGACACCATCGCGATCATCGAGGGCTACAGCGCCGAAGAGCTGTTGTACGACACCATCTGGGTCGGCAACTTCTCTCCCGCGCTCACCGGATTCTATGATGGCGACGACGACCTGACCGGCACCGAGGGGCGCGACGAGCTGTTCGGCGGCAACGGCATGGATACGCTGATCGGCCTCGGCGGCGGCGATTATCTCGACGGTCAGGCGGATGACGATGTCATCATCGGCGTCGACGGACCCGGCGCCGAGACCGTGGGCGACACATTGGTCGGCAATGGCGGCGACGACACGCTGCGCGGTGACGAAGGCGACGCGCTGGCCGGTGGGCTCGGCAATGACCGCTACGAACTGGTGGTGCCCGACGGCGAGGGCGATTTCGAGCCGATGCGGATCTACACCTACGATCTTCAGGGCAACGAGGGCGGTCGCGAGACCATCACGCTGGTCACCGCCGACGGCACGCCGCTCTCTGCCGCCGAGGCCGTGGCAGGTGGGGCCGTAACCGAGGCCGAGGATGGCAGCGGCACGGCGCTGGTGTTCAACGGCACGGTCATCGCGGTGGTCGAGGGCATCGCACCCGATGACATGGGCCCGCCTTCGGACTGGCTCGGCAATCTCGGGCCCGCCACGCCGCTCGCGGCGGCGCCACCTCCGCCAGCGGCCACCGAGATCACGGTTCTGTCGTCCAGCGGCACCGGAGAGGTCATGAACGAGGCCTATTTCGGCGGCAACATGGTGTTCAGCGTCAACACCATCGACGGCGTCCCGAAGCCGACCTTCGGCCCCGCCGCCGAGGCGCTCGACATCTCGCATCTGCGCTTTCCGGCGGGGCAGGGCGACGCGGGCGATCTCGAGGTGGACGGCGAGGGCTTCCTCAACATCCTTGTCATGGAGCAGGGCGCCGACGGCGAATACGAGCTGCGCGACGAGTTGGTCTCGGCGCTGGAATGGGCGCGCGAGAACGATGCCCAGCTCACGCTGGTGCTGCCCACCAAGAACTATACCGTGGCCGAGTACGAGGACCTGGGCGGCGATATTGAACGCTTCGCTGAGGCGGTGGTGCGCGATTACGCCGACGTGGTCGAGGCCTTCGAGATCGGCAACGAATACTGGAGCATGGGCGAGACGGCCTACGGATCCAAGGCCGATGTCGCCGCCGGCGCTCTGGCGCGGGGCATGGAGGCGGCGGGGGTCGAGGAAGACGATCAGGCGGCGATCCTCGTGCAGATGGCCTCGCCCTTCGCGGGCTCGGAATTCCACGTCTCGGTCGATGACCGGCCCTTCGCGCAGCGCGTCGACCTTGCCAACCAGACCATCATCGACCAGCTCGGCGAGGCATCGCGCGATGCCATCGACGGCGTCGTGGAGCACTACTATTTCGACAAGCAGGTGCTGGGGTTCGAAGGCACCACCGGCGAGGTCAACTTCATCAGCCGCGACTTCTCGACCTGGGACGAGGCTTTCGACAAGGAGCTCGACCTCTACATCACCGAGTGGAACGTGCGCACCTCGACCACATCCGAGACCGGGCTGCGCTCGGCTTCGGTGATGCTCGAGATGACTTCGAACATGAGCGATCTGGGCGTCGACGCGGCGCATGTCTGGCCGGTGCAGCACAACACGCCGACGGATCTTGCCGGCAAGCAGCAGGAAGACGTGATCACGGATGCCGAGGGGCGGGTGATCAACACCATCAACGGCGCGGCCTTCGACCTGATGTCGTCGAGCCTCGTGGGGCTCGAGGCGCTCGACACCGAGTTGTCGCTGGAAGACGGCAGCTTCACCTTCCACGCCTGGCAGGGCGAGGACAGTACCGTGGTCTACGTCGCCTCGCGCGCGACGGACACGCTGGACCTGGACCTGGATCTGTCGGAGCTGGTGCCCGAGTACGTCGAGGCCTCGGCGATCCGGATCAGCGCCGATTTCTCGACCAATTCCAGCGATGGCGTGCATTTCGTGCCGGGCGAGGGCTATCAGGAGGCCGAGAGCCTGCTGATCGACGGCCAGCGCTACTACATCAACGAGAACGACGTGCGCGCCGCGCTCACCGACCTCGAGATCGACGGCACCACGGTGCCGGTCACGCTGCGCCCCTTCGAGGTGATCGAGATCACCTTCGACACCACCGGCATCGACGCACCGCCGCCCGAGCCCGAGGCGCCCGAAGGCCTGACGGTCACCGGCACGCCCGGGGCCGACACGCTCACCGGTGGTGATGGCGACGACACGCTCGATGGTCTGGCCGGGGACGACACGCTCACCGGCGCCAAGGGCGACGACCGGGTGCTTGGCGGCGAAGGCGACGACCGGCTGCGGGGCTGGGGCGGCGCCGATTACCTCAAGGGCGCCGACGGCGACGACCAGATCTCGGGCAACCAGGGCGATGACACGCTGGTCGGCAGCTTGGGCAACGACACCCTGAACGGGGCCGAGGACGACGACGAGCTGAACGGCATGGTGGGCGACGACAGCGCCGTCGGCGGGCCGGGGGCCGACACCGTGACCGGCTGGTTCGGGGCGGACATCTTCGCTCTCGCGGAGGGCGATCTCACGGGCGGCGACGTGGTGACGGATTTCACGCCTGGCGAGGACGTGATCGAGGTTGATCTGCCCGGGATCGCCGGTCTTTCGGATGTGTCCTTCGTCGCAGGCGAGGACGGCATCACCGTCCGCTTCGGCTCGGAGGGCAGCCTTCTTCTGCAGGGCGACCTGCGCATCGCCGACGTGAACGCGGCGCGAAACTTCGTGTTCTTGTAACGGGCGCACGTCTTCGCTTCGGCAGCGATGAAAAATCCCGACGATGCCGCAAGGGGTTCGAACCGTCACGAGGCTTCACGCCGCCTTGTCGAAAGGGGGACCTGCGCCTGCGCAGAGCACCGAACCGGCCTCGCGGGTGGTCGCGACGCCAATGGCACGCGCTACCCCTGCCGGGGTAGTGGAACCTGACGTGATCAAGGATAATCTGCGTAGCGCGCACCATCGGGTGTGCCGCGAACTGCCGTTTCACCTTTGAAAACAAAGGTAAGTGGCGGAGAGACAGGGATTCGAACCCTGGGACCCCGTGAAGGGTCAACGGTTTTCGAGACCGCCCCGTTCGACCACTCCGGCACCTCTCCGCGGGGGTCGTGGAGGGCCGTTTAACGAGATGCGCGACGGGGTGCAACAGGGAAATTTGCGGAACCGTGCAGAACTTGTCGAAGTTGGTCCGTCAGCCCCTGCGGCCTTGGAAAACCTCGTGTCCGAGCCTAGTCTCGCCCCGACCCGATGACCGGAGAATCTTTCACATGGCCCTGCGCTTCGTCGCCTGCCTTCTGTCCGCAACCCTGGCCTCGCCGGTGATCGCCGATCCGGCGCGCCCGGCGGATGCGCTGCTCGACCGTCTGGGCCTTCCCGAGATCGTTCAGATCATGCGCGAGGAGGGCATCGGCTACGGCACCGAGATGGCGCGCGACCTGATTCCGGGGGGCGCAACACAGGGGTGGCAGGCCTCCGTTGCACGGATCTACGACACCGACGCCATGGAAGAGGTCGTCCGGGCCGAGTTTCAGGAGAGCTTTGGAGACACCGATGCCACGCCGCTGCTGCGCTTCTTCGGCAGCGAGACCGGCGAGCGGGTGGTCGAGGTCGAGCTCTCGGCGCGGCGCGCGTTGATCGACGACGGCGTCGAGGCCGCCGCGCGCGAGGTGTTTCGTGGGCTCGACGGTTCATCGGACGAGCGGCTCGGGCTGGTGACCGATTTCGTGCAGGCCAACGATCTGGTCGAAGCCAACGTGACCGGCGCGCTCAACGCCAGCTTCCAGTTCTATGCCGGGCTGGTGGATGGTGGCGCGCTCGAGATGACCGAGCGCGAGATCCTCGACGAGGTCTGGTCGCAGGAGCCAGAGACCCGGGCTGACAGCCGCGAATGGCTCTACGCCTACCTTCTGATGGCCTACGAGCCTCTGCCGGAGGGCGATCTCGAGGCCTATGTGGATCTGTCGTCCAGCCCCGAGGGCAAGGCGATGAACCGCGCGCTGTTTGCCGGCTTCAACACGATGTACGACAATATCTCCTACGCGCTCGGCCTTGCGGCGGCCAAGCAGATGCAGGCGCAAGAGCTGTAAGGCTTTTCTCCCGCTCGTCACCCGTGCGGGTTGACAAAGCGGCGGTATCCTCGCATAAGCGCGGCTCGGATCGGGGCTATTGCGGCCCCGGTTTCGATTCTTATATCAATGACAGCCCCAAGAGGGCGCGCTGTCCGAGGTGGGCCTTAAGGCTCGGGAAAGACCCGCAAGGGCACCATAGGACGCGGGAAACGAAGGAAGATGCAGATGTTCGCGGTGATGAAAACCGGCGGCAAGCAATACAAGGTCCAGGCGGGCGACGTGCTCCGCGTGGAAAAGCTGGCCGCAGACGCGGGTGAAACCGTGCAGTTCAACGATATCCTCATGCTGGGCGGCGACAGCGTCACCGTCGGCGCGCCGCTGGTGGCTGGTGCCGCCGTGCAGGCCGAGGTGATCGACCAGATCAAGGGTGACAAGGTCATCCACTTCGTCAAGCGTCGCCGCAAGCACAGCTCGCAGCGCACCAAGGGCCACCGCCAGAAGCTGACCCTCGTCCGCGTGACCGAGATCCTTGCTTCGGGCGCCGACGCATCGGGCGTCAAGGCTGCCGCTGGCGCAGGCTCCGTGGCCGCTCCGGCTGCTGCTGCCGCACCGAAGGCTGCCGCTCAGGCCGCTGCCGCAGGTGACGACCTGACCGCAATCACCGGTGTCGGCCCCGCCGCCGCCAAGAAGCTCAACGAGGCCGGCATCACCACCTACGCCGAGCTCGCCGCAGTGAACCCCGAGACCTTCGAGGCCACCAAGGTGAAGCCCGAGTGGGTCGAGCAGGCCAAGACCCTCGCCTGAGAACAAGGAGACTAACCCATGGCACATAAAAAAGCAGGCGGTTCGTCCCGTAACGGCCGCGACTCCGCTGGCCGCCGTCTTGGCGTCAAACTCTATGGCGGTCAGGACGCGGCTCCGGGCAGCATCATCATCCGTCAGCGCGGCACCAAGTTCTGGCCGGGCAACGGCGTCGGCATGGGCAAGGATCACACCATCTTTGCAACCGAAGCCGGTTCCGTGACCTTCCACAAAGGCCTGAAGGGCCGCACCTTCGTATCCGTCCTGCCGGTGGCCGAGGCTGCCGAGGCTGCCGAGTAAGCCGATCCACAGGATGTGAAAATCAGGGGGATCGGCGAAAGCCGGTCCCCTTCGGCGTTTCTTGAGGAGGGGGCGCCGATCCACCGGAACGTGCATTGAGGAGTATGCACATGAGTCTGGACCAACTGAAAATGCCGACGCGGCCCAAGCCCGTCGTTCTGCAGCCCGAGATCCCGACGGAGCGCTTTGTCCTGCGCCCGCTGCGGCGCTCGGACGCTGGGCTGATCTCGCTCTATTCTTCGGATGAGCGCGTCGCCCGCATGACCACTTCGATCCCGCACCCGCTGCCGCCCGGCGCCACCGAGGCGTTCATCGCGCGCGGCACCGCCGAGGACCGGGCAGAGGATATCTGGGTCCTGGACGCCTCGGCGCAGGAGGGCCCCGAGGTCATGGGTGTCATCTCGCTCGAGCGTCTCGAGGGCAACCAGAGCGAAATCGGCTACTGGGTGGCGCCGCAATACTGGAACACCGGACACGCCTCCGAGGCGCTGCGTGCGCTGATCGAGGCGAACCCCTTCGGCTCGGCAACCATGTTCGCCAGCGTGTTTCAGGACAACCCGGCCTCGGCGCGGGTGCTGACGAATTGCGGCTTCGAGTATATCGGCGATGCCGAGGCCTTTTCAGTGGCACGCAACGCGAAGGTGCCGACCTGGACCTACCTGCGTCGCATGGCCTGATCCGCACGCAGGCTTACCTGAAATCCCGTTCCGGAAGCGCCCCCATCGCGGGGCGCTTTTCGATTTCTGGGCGGCTTGGGGCAGGCGGCGCGCAGCCGACGCGCATGGTCCGTGAAAAAGTCATGAATTGCTGAAAAAAGCAAAGGCGCCCGGAACCGGACGCCTTGCAACATGTTATACTCTCAACACGCGGTAAAAGTCGGTGCTCAGCTTCCCCAGGTGCGCACCGGACCGCAATCCATGTGAACGAAGCTCGAGCTGGTGTAGCGCCCGACGCCACCGGCCTTGCAGGCAGAGGCTGCGCGCGCGATCTGGTTGACGGAGCGCGACTTCAGATGAAGGTCGGCCGCCTCGCCGAGGAGGTGGCGCGAATTCTTGGCAACGCCCGAACTGCGCGCACGCAGCATGGCATTGGTCTTGGGACTGCGATAGCCCGAGATCAGCATGTACGGCTCATCGGAATCGAGCAGATTGTGCGCCGCGGTCATGATGTCGATGGTGCGCGGATCAATCGACGTGACGTCGTTGGTCCGCCAGTCGCGCATGAAGTAGTTGATCTGCTTGAGGGATTCAGAGATGTACTCACCCTCGATCCAATAGATCATGTCGATCTTCTCGCCGGTGCGCCCGGAATACATCTTGAGCCGGCGAATATCGCCAGCGCCGCGCAGGAACCCTGCCGCGTTTGCGTATGTCGGAGCTGCTGTGACGAGTGTAGCGCCAAATGCGCCAAGAAGGCCGCGGCGTGTGAGGCCGCCTGCAGTTGATTTTGTCATGTGAAAGCGCCTGTCCCGTTAAGTCGCTGTACCTGTTTGCGTCGCCTCGTTGGACGACACCTGCCATCTATCCCCAGATGCGTGGATTATATGCCACAGAGTAAAAATTCTGAGAAGGCGGTTTTCGGTGGGTCGAAGAGATTGAGCCGTTTTCGGCAAGATCCTGCGCAAATAGCGTACATCTTGTGGCCGGAACGCGCCGACACGCATGACCGGTGCAGCGCTGCCGCGCTGCGGCGGAATTATCACGCCTTCGGGAAATGTGAGTGGACAGTGTAGGATACTGACGTCCAACACTAGTTTTGTAGCAGGCCGTTCGAGTTCAGGGATCACTATGACAAATTCACGCAGGCAGCTTTCCACCGCTCTGAAACTCGGTCTCGTGGCCGGGATGGCCGCTGGCTGGATGTGTGCCGCCGCGCCACAGGCGGCGCAGGCCCAGAGCCTCGCACTGACCGGGTACAAACAGGCGGTGGCCGAGTCGCTCTCGGAAGACGAAGGCATGGCGGCGTTCTACCGGGCTCGCGGTTTCGAGCCGATCTGGACCTCTGCGGATGACGCTGCCACGGCGCGGCGCGCGGCACTGATCCAGGCGCTTTCGAGTGCTGGCCAGCACGGATTGCCGGCCCGTCGCTACGATCCCGTGTCGCTGTTGGCCCGGATGCGCGCGGTCCGCAGTGATCGTGACCGGGGGCAGCTCGAGATCGAGCTGTCGCGCGCCTATCTGCAATTCGCCCGCGATCTCAGCGGCGGTGCCCTCGATGGCCGCCGCATCGACAGCGGCATCAAGCGCGAGCCCGCTCGCCGCGCCTCGGAGGATCTGCTCGAGGCGCTCGCGACGGGTGAGCCGCGCGCGGTGTTTCGCGATCTCGCGCCGAAAACGCCCGAGTACACGCGCCTGATGCGCGAGAAGCTGAGCCTCGAGCGGGTCATCGCCCGCGGCGGCTGGGGCGCGCCGGTGACTGTGGGAAAGCTCGATCCCGGCGACAGCGGTCCCGGCGTGGTGATCCTGCGCGACCGGCTGATCGAGATGGGCTACCTCAAGCCGACGCTGTCTGCGCGCTATGACGATGCGCTGCGCGACGCCGTGCTGGCCTTTCAGGGTGACCATGGGCTCGAAGCGGACGGGGTGGCCGGCTCCTCGACCCTGAGCGCCGTGAACGTGCCTGCGACCGAGCGCCTGAAATCGGTGATCGTGGCGATGGAGCGCGAACGCTGGATCAACTTCGCCGACGGTCTGGGTGAGCGTCATGTGTTGGTGAACATCGTCGATTTCCACGCCCGCATCATCGATGACGGCAAGGTCACCTTCGAGACGCGCTCGGTGGTGGGCCATCAGGACCCTGATCGCCGCACGCCCGAGTTCTCGGACGTGATGGAGTTCATGGTGATCAACCCGTCGTGGTACGTGCCGCGCTCGATCGTGGTGAACGAGTACCTGCCGCTGCTGCGCCGCAACCCGGGTGCGGTGAGCCATCTGGTGATCACCGACAGCCGAGGGCGACGGGTCAATCGCGGCAACGGCTTTGCCCAGTACTCTGCCGCAAGCTTCCCGTTTGCCATGCGCCAGCCCCCGGGCCCGAAGAACGCGCTCGGGCAGGTGAAGTTCATGTTCCCGAACAAGTACAACATCTACCTGCATGACACGCCGTCGAAGCACCTGTTCGCGCGTGGCCAGCGGACCTTTTCGCACGGCTGCATCCGGCTCGGCGATCCCAAGGATTTCGCCTATGCGCTGCTGGCGCTGCAGACCGATGATCCCGAGGGTTTCTTCGCGTCGCGTCTGCGAGGCGGCTCGGAGAGCCGGGTCAATCTCGAGCAGCCGGTGCCGGTGCACCTGATCTACCGCACCGCGTTCACGCAGGCGAAGGGCCGGGTCAATTACCGCGCCGATGTCTACGGGCGTGATGCCAAGATCTGGGACGCCCTCGCGGCAGCAGGGGTGGCACTGGGCGGCGTGGAGAGTTAAGTCCTTCGGGGAGACATCCCGGAGGATCCGATGCCGACCTACAGCATTTCCGACATTGCCGCTGCCCTCGGGCTCGAGGCGCTTGGCGACACCGATATCCGCGTCAGCGGCGTGGCCGAGCCTGCGATGGCGAGCGAGGAGCACCTCGCACTCGCGATGAAGCCGGAATACGCCGAGCAGCTTTCCGAGGGCAGGGCGCGCGCCGCGCTGCTCTGGGAGGGCGCTGACTGGCAGGCCATGGGATTGAGCGCGGTGCTGCTGCCGAAGCGCCCGCGTCATACTCTGTCCGGCGTCTCGGCGATGATGGATCCCGGTCAGGGCTATCACGAGGGGATCCACCCGATGGCGGTGATCGACCCCTCGGCACGGCTTGGCGAAGGCGTCTCGGTCGGGCCATTCACGGTGATCGGGGCCGGTGTCAGCATCGGGGCGGGTTCGGTGATCGGGCCGCAGGTCAATATCGGCTGGAACACCACGATCGGCGCGAGCGCGCTGATCCATGCCGGCGCTAGGATCGGCGCGCGCTGCACCATCGGCGCGCGCTTCATTGCCCAGCCCAACGCGGTGATCGGTGGCGACGGCTTCTCCTTCGTGACGCCCGAGCCCTCGGGGGTCGAGAAGGTGCGCGAGAGCCTCGGCAAGGAGGCCGGAGGCGAGGCGCAGGCCTGGGCCCGCATCCACTCGCTGGGCGGCGTGACCATCGCCGACGATGTCGAGGTGGGCGCGAATGCCTGTATCGACCGCGGCACCGTGCGCGACACGATGATCGGCGCGGGCACCAAGATCGACAACCTTGTGCAGGTCGGCCACAACACCATCGTGGGCGAGAATTGCCTGCTCTGCGGTCTGTCCGGGATCGCCGGCTCGGCCAAGGTTGGCAACAACGTTGTGATGGCCGGTCAGAGCGGGCTCGTCGACAACGTCTTCGTCGGCGACAACGTGGTGATCGGCGCCGGCGCCAAGGTCTTGGCCAATGTGCCTGCCGGCCGCGCCATGCTCGGCTACCCGGCGATCAAGATGGATCAGCACGTGGAAAGCTACAAGGGGATGCGCCGCCTGCCACGGCTGTTCCGCGATGTCGCGGAGCTGAAGAAAGCGGTTTCCAAGCTGACGGGGAATGAGTAGACGAGCCGGGACTCTGCGACGAATAGGGAGCGCCGCCCATGAGTGTTAAGGACCGCGTGATCGCGATCATCGCCGAACAGGCCGTGTTGGAACCGTCCGATGTCACGATGGAGAGCACGCTCGAGGATCTGGGCATCGACAGCCTCGGCCTCGTCGAAAGCATCTTCGCCATCGAGGAAGAGTTCGACATTTCAGTCCCCTTCAACGCCAACGAGCCCGAGAAGAGCGATTTCGACATCTCGTCGGTCGCCAGCATCGTGGCCGGCATCGAAGCGCTGATCGCCGAGCAGAAGAAGTGAAACGCGTCGTCATTACCGGCGCCGGCACGATCAATGCTCTCGGGCGCGACGTGCCGGAAACCCTCGAAGCGATGCGCGAAGGCCGCTGCGGTATCTCCGGGCTCGAGTTCCGCGACGTGGAGCGGCTGGCGATCCGCATCGGTGGCCAGATCAAGGGCTACGAGCCCGAGAGCTCCTTCAATCGCCAGCAGATGTCGCTCTATGACCGCTTCACCCAGTTCGCGCTTCTCGCCGCAAGGCAGGCGGTGGCACAGTCCGGGCTCGATTTCACCGGCGCCCTGGCGGATTGCTCGGGCGTGGTGCTGGGCACGTCCGGCGGCGGTCTGACCACGCAGGACGAGAATTACCGCTCGGTCTACGAGGAGGGCAAGAACCGCGTTCATCCCTTCGTCGTGCCGAAGCTGATGAACAATGCCGCCGCCTCCCATGTCAGCATGGAGATGAACCTGCGCGGTCCGACCTTCACCGTCGCCACCGCCTGTGCCTCGTCGAACCACGCCATGGGGCTGGCCTATCACATGGTGCGCGGCGGCAGTTGCTCGGTGATGCTCACCGGCGGCTCCGAGAGCATGCTCTGCTTCGGCGGCGTGAAGGCCTGGGAAGGGCTGCGGGTGATGTCGCGCGACGCATGCCGGCCGTTCTCGGCCAACCGCAACGGCATGGTGCAGGGCGAGGGCGCCGGGGTCTACGTGTTCGAGGAATACGAGCACGCAAAGGCGCGCGGCGCCGAGATCCTCGCCGAGGTGGTGGGCTTTGCCATGACCTCGGATGCCTCCGACATCGTGATGCCCTCCAAGCAGGGCGCGGCGCGAGCCATTACCGGCGCGCTGCGCGACGGCGGCATCAATGCCTCCGAGGTCGGCTATATCAACGCGCATGGCACCGGCACCGCTGCCAATGACAAGACCGAATGCGCCGCCGTCGCGGATGCGCTCGGCGGTCAGGCGGACCGGGTGATGATCTCCTCGACCAAGGCGATGCACGGCCACTGCATCGGCGGCACCGGGGCGATCGAGCTTCTGGCCTGCATCATGGCGCTGCGCGACGGTATCATCGCACCGACCATCGGCTACGAAGAACCCGACCCGGAATGCGCCCTCGACGTGGTGCCGAACGAGGCCCGAGAGGCGGATGTCTCGGTGGTGCTGTCGAACGCCTTTGCCTTCGGCGGATTGAACGCGGTGCTCGCGCTGCGCCGGGCCTGAGCCCGGCGCCGTACGCCTCTTCCGGTCGCGGCCCGGTCTGACGTTCCGTCAATCCATGAACAGCGGCGGTGCGTTTCGGCCCCTAAAGTAAGTCGCTCGAAGCGCTTACCTTTTGGTCACCGAACATTGGAGACCATCATGTCCAAACACGTCACTGTCATTGTCGGATCCCTCCGCGAGGGGTCCTATAACCGCAAGCTCGCCTGTACCCTTACCGAGCTCGCCCCCGAGGGGCTTGAGTTCAGCTTCGTGCGCACCGGAGAGCTGCCGCTCTACAACCCTGATCTCGACGAGGGGACGCCGCCCGAGGCGTGGCAGAGCTTCCGCCGCTGCGTCGGCCGCAGCGATGCCATCCTGTTCGTGACGCCCGAGTACAACCGCTCGGTGCCCGCCAACCTCAAGAACGCGCTCGACGTGGGGTCGCGCCCGATGGGCGAGAGCGTCTGGGACGGCAAGCCTTCGGCCATCGTCACCGGCTCGCCGGGTGGCATCGGCGGCTTTGGCGCCAACCACCACCTCCGCCAGAGCCTGGTGTTCCTCAACGCCGCACCGATGCAGCAGCCCGAGGCCTATATCGGCAATATCGCCAAGCTCTTCGATGAGGAAGGGCGGCTGACCAACGAGGGCACGAAGGACTTCCTGAAAGGCTTCATGCAGGCCTTCGCCGCGTGGATCGAGAAGCTGACCTGAGGCGAAGCAGGCGGGCGCCGATAGGGGCGCCCGACATTGCGCAAGACGCAAAAAGGGGCGGCGGTCTCCCCTCCGCCGCCCCTCGATGTGGGGTCAGGACCGAGGTCGCTCCATCAGTGATGAAGGCGACCCATTGCTGCGGCCACATCCGCCATACGGGCGGAAAAGCCCCACTCGTTGTCATACCACGCGAGCACACGCACCGTGCGCTTGCCGACGACCTTGGTCTGCTCGGGTGCAAAGATCGAGCTGGCCGTCGTGTGGTTGAAATCAACCGAGACCTTGGGTTCCGGGTCATAGGACAGGACCATTCCCATCCGGCCAGACGCGGCTTCGCGCACGATCTCGTTCACATCCTCGACGGTCACGTCCTTGGAGGCCTGAAAGGTCAGGTCCACGGCCGAGACGTTAGGAGTTGGCACACGAATGGCCGATCCGTCAAGCTTTCCCTTCAAATTTGGCAATACTTCTCCAAGTGCCTTCGCGGCACCGGTCGAGGTGGGGATCATCGCCATGGCCGCGGCACGGGCGCGATAGAGGTCGTTGTGGCGACGGTCCAGCGTCGGCTGGTCGCCGGTATAGCTGTGAATCGTGGTCATCACGCCGCTTTCGATACCGATGGCCTCGTCGAGCACCTTGGCCAGCGGCGCAAGGCCGTTGGTGGTGCAGGAGCCGTTCGAGATCATCACGTCGCCCTGCACGAGCTCGCGGTGGTTGACGCCGTAGACGATGGTCTTCTGAACGTTCTTGGCGGGGGCCGAGATCAGCACCGATTTGGCGCCCTGGTGAATGTGCTGCACCGCCTTGTCGCCGTCGTTGAACTTGCCGGTGCACTCGAGCACCACGTCGCAGCCGGTCCAGTCGAGCTCGCCCATCTCGTAGGTCGACATGACGTCGATCGGGCCGCGGCCCAGATCCAGAGCGTTGCCGTTCACCACCTTCACCTCGCCGCCGAAACGGCCGTGCACGCTGTCGTAGCGCAGCAAGTGGGCGGAGGTTTCGATCGGGCCGGTGGCGTTGATCTTCACCACCTGCACGTCGTTGCGGGCGCTCTCGGCGATATGGGCCAGCGTGCAGCGGCCAATGCGGCCGAATCCGTTGATCCCGACGGTGACGGTCATGGGGCGATGTCCTCTTGGCTGTGGCTCGGAATTTCCTGATCTGTATACGTATGTACACCACGCGCTCAATCCTAATTATGCAGAAAAGACAATATGTTAGCGATAAACATGTGGGTTGCGCTAACATTTTTGAGCCTGTCGCCATGGCATCTTGCACGGTTGCGGTAACGCTCCTCCGGCCACGCCAGGCGCGGGTCTGAAGAGAACGGCGCTTGAACCGGGCAGGGCGTCCGCTAGGTTGAGCGAAACGAACGGACGGAGACAGACATGAGCGGGCTTCTGGCGCTACTCGACGACGTGGCGGGCATCGCCAAGATCGCGGCGGCTTCTGTCGACGACATCTCGGCCCACGCCGCCAAGGCCGGCTCCAAGGCCGTGGGCGTGGTGATCGACGACGCGGCGGTGACGCCGAAATACGTGCACGGGTTCGAAGCCTCGCGTGAGTTGCCGATCATCTGGAAGATCGCCCGCGGGTCGATCTTCAACAAGCTCATCATCCTGTTGCCTGCGGCGCTGCTGATGGCGGCCTTCGCGCCATGGCTGGTGCCGTACCTGCTTGTGCTCGGCGGGTCCTATCTCTGCTTCGAAGGCGCTGAGAAGGTCGCCCACGTGGTTTTGCCGCATGACGACCACTCCGGTGGACCGGATGGCAGCCACGATATCGGCGACCCGGCGCATCTTGAAGAGACCAAGGTCAAGGGCGCGATCAAGACCGACTTCATTCTCTCGGCCGAGATCATGACGCTGGCGCTCTCGACCATCGAGGCGCCCGAGGTCTGGATCCAGGCGGTGGTGCTGGCGCTGGTGGCCATTGGCATCACGGCGCTGGTCTATGGCGCGGTGGCGCTGATCGTGAAGATGGATGATGTGGGCCTGTGGCTCACGCAGGTGGGCAAGCTCTCGGTCACTCGCGCCGTGGGCCGCGGCATCGTCAAGGGCATGCCCTACGTGATGAAGCTGCTGTCCATCGTCGGCACAGCGGCGATGCTCTGGGTCGGCGGCTCGATCATCATCCACTCGCTGGCGCAGATCGGCTGGCACGCGCCGGAGGAGTTCATCCACCACTACGCGGTGATCGCCGAGCACGCGGTGAGCGAGCAATGGCAGGGGGCGGTGCTCTGGCTGGCCACGGCTGCGATGGATTTCGTTGTTGGCCTGGCCTGGGGGCTGGTGCTGGTGCCGATCGTCACCAAGCTGGTCATGCCGCTCTTCGGGGGCGCGAAAGAGGCGCATTGACGCCTGAACGGGTTACTGACGCAGCTGCGCTTTACGCTCGTGTCATAGGGCCAGACGAAAAAAGCGCGCCGCAGCTGCGGCGCGCTTTTCTGTCTCACGATGAAGGGCAGGGCTCAGAGCAGCGACTTCGCCTTCGCGGCCACGCCTTCGGCGGTGATGCCGAACTGCTCGTAAAGCGTCTCTGCCGGGGCCGACGCGCCAAAGCTGTCCATGCCCACGAAGCCGGCCTTGGCCTCGCGGCCACGTTCGCCCAGCAGCCACTTGTCCCAGCCGAAGCGGGTCGCGGCTTCCACGGCGACGCGGACCGGGCCACCCGGCAGCACGCGCTTGCGGTAGGCTTCGTCCTGCGCCTCGAAGAGCTCGAAGCAGGGCATGGAGACCACGCGGGTGCCGATGCCCTCGGCCTGCAGCAGATCGCGCGCTTCGAGCGCGATCGCGACCTCGGAGCCGGTGGCCATCAGGATCACCTGACGCTTGCCCTCGGCATCGGCGAGGACGTAGGCGCCCTTTTCGACGAGGTTGTTGGTCTTGTGCTGGGTGCGCACGGTCGGCACGTTCTGACGCGTCAGCGACAGCACCGAGGGCGTGGTCTTCTGGGTCAGAGCGATCTCCCACGCCTCGGCGGTCTCGACCACGTCGGCGGGGCGGAACACGAGGGTGTTCGGCGTCGCGCGCGAGATCGCGAGATGCTCGATCGGCTGGTGCGTCGGGCCGTCCTCGCCAAGGCCGATGCTGTCATGGGTCATGACGAAGACCGTCGGGGTCTGTTGCAGCGCGGCCAGACGCATCGCCGGACGGGCGTAATCGGTGAACGCCATGAAGGTGCCGCCATAGGGGCGGATGCCACCATGCAGGCCCATGCCGTTCATCGCCGAGGACATGCCGTGCTCGCGGATGCCCCAGTAGACGTAACGGCCACCGCGGTTGTCGGTGTCGAACACGCCCATGTCGCCGGTCTTGGTGTTGTTCGAGCCGGTGAGGTCGGCCGAGCCGCCCACGGTCTCGGGCATCACCGGGTTGATCACCTCGAGCACCATCTCCGAGGCCTTCCGGGTCGCAACCTTGGGTTCGGTCTCGGTGCTCTGCTTCTTCAGCGCGCGGATCACCGAGGACAGTTTCTTGGGAGCGTCGCCGGCCATGGTGCGGGCGAACTCGGCTTGCTTGCGGTCCGACATCGACGCGATCCGGCCGTCCCAGGCCTCACGCTCGGCGGCACCGCGGGTGCCGATCTCTTCCCACCAGCTCTTGATCTCGGCGGGCACCTCGAACGGGCCGGTGGTCCAGCCCCAGCCGGCTTTGGCGTCGGCGTTCTGCTCGGCATTGGTCAGTGCGCCGTGACCCTTGGAGGTGTCCTGCGCGGCGTGACCCAGTGCGATGTGGGTCTTGCAGGCGATCATCGACGGCTTGTCGGTGACCTTTTTGGCCGCGGTGATGGCCGCGTCGATGGCCTCGGGGTCGTGGCCGTCGATCTCCTGCACGTGCCAGCCCGACGCCTTGAAGCGCGCCACCTGGTCGGTGCGGTCCGACAGCGACACCTTGCCGTCGATGGTGATGTCGTTGTTGTCCCACATCACGATCAGGCGGCCGAGCTCGTAGCGCCCGGCGAGGCCGAGGGCCTCCTGGCTCACGCCTTCCATCAGGCAGCCGTCACCGGCGATGACGTAGGTGTGGTGGTTCATCGCGGCCTTGCCGAAGCGGGCGCGCAGGATTTCCTCGGCCATGGCGAAGCCGACCGAATGCGCGATGCCCTGGCCGAGCGGACCGGTGGTCATCTCGATGGCGTCGGCGTGGAAGTTCTCCGGGTGGCCGGCGGTGCGCGAGCCCCACTGGCGGAAGTTCTTCACCTGCTCGAGGGTGATCTGCTCGTCGCCGCTGAGATAGAGCAGCGCATAGAGCAGCATCGAGCCGTGGCCCGCCGACAGGATGAAGCGGTCGCGATCCGCCCAGGTCGGTGTCTTCGCGTCGAATTTCAGGTGCTTCGACCACAGCACGGTCGCCACGTCGGCCATGCCGATGGGCATGCCGGAGTGGCCCGAATTGGCTGCCGCGACCGCGTCGAGCGTCAGGGCACGGATGGCGGTGGCACGCATCCAGTGATCGGGATGTGCGTCTCGAAGGGCATTGATATCCACGGGCAGTCCTCTCTATCCCAGAGCCGTTTCGGGGCTAATAGCAGTGTGGGGCCGAAGATCAAGCGTTAGCGCCGGCAATGCGCCGCCGGTGGGTGAACTCCCGCCCGTAACCACTTGGGACATATGGGGCGCATTTTCCGTGAGCGCTTGATAAACTGATGCGAAACGGGGCGGGTTCGATTCGCAACGATCGACGCGACAGGTCCCGAAGGCAGATCGAGAGAGGGCAAGATGAGCCAGATTGACGAGTTGCAGTCACGGATGACGCGGGCGCTCGACCGCATCTCGAAAGGGGTCGAGACGCTGTCCGCGATGGAGCCTCCCGCGCCGGAGCCTGTGGATGACGGCTCCGCCGAAGAGATCGCCCGCCTGAGCGCGGCGCTCGAGGACGAGCAGATGGCCAATGCCCAGCTCGAGGCACGGGTCAAGTCGCTGCACGACCAGATCGAGGCGCAGCCCGAGACCCCGGAGGCCCCCGAGCCCGACGCCGCGCTGCAGGAACAGATCGCGGCGCAGCGTGAGGGCATGCAGGCGCTCGACGGCGAGCTGCAGCGCCTGCGTCAGGCCAATGACGCGCTGCTGAAAAGCTGCACCGAGATGCGCGAGGCGCTGGCCGAGAACCTCGGCGAGCCGCACCTGATCAACGAGGCGATGTTGGCCGAACTCGAGGCGCTGCGCGCGGCCCGCGCGGTCGAGGTGGCCGAGGCGCGGGCGGTGCTCGGCGCGCTCGAGCCGGTGCTGGCGCAGGCTGCAGGCGAAGAGGAGGCGGCGCAATGAGCCAGCAGATCGAAGTACAGATCAACATCGGTGGCCGGACCTTCGACGTCGCCTGCCAGGAGGGCGAGGAGCAATACCTGCTCACCGCCGCGCGCATGCTCGACACCGAGGCCTCGGTGCTGGTGGACCAGATCGGCCGCATGCCCGAGGCGCGGATGCTGCTGATGTCGGGGCTGATGCTGGCCGACAAGACCGCCGGTCTCGAGGATCGCCTGCGCGAGGCCGAGGACAAGCTGGGCGAAATGGCCGAGGAGCTGCGCGAGCTCCGCGAGCGGCCCTTGCCGGAGCCCGAGAAGGTCGAGGTCCCGGTGATCCCGGCGAGCGTCTCTGATACGCTCGCCGAACTCGCCGCGCGCGCCGAGGCGGTGGCCGAGGAGATCGAGGCCAAGGCGGCGGGCTGAGGGCTGCTTGGAGTTCGAGCTGAGAAAGAGGAGATCGATTTTGGTGACCGCCTCTTGGACCCTGTGGGGCTGAACTTGCCTAAAGGCGCCACTCCGATCCCTTCGGAGATTTTTGCACCCAGTCTCAAAGACATGCAGGAGGTCAAGTCTTGTATGACTAAGATGCGCAGGGAGCGGTCACGAAACTAGGAGGCATTCAAGAATGCCTCAAACCGGTAAACTGTCCACTTTGACCACATGCGCCGAGCGCCAACGTTAAAGAACGGATCCGGCCCTCGGGCCGGATCCGTGAGAGATTGCGAGGTCAAACCATGATCATGTCACTGTCAAGATCGGCCAGCCCGGTATCGTTTAGAACGACGGTGACATCCATGTCTTCAAAGACCACACCACCGTTCTCTTCAGTCATGTTCGCGATGACGTCATCGGCGCTGTCATATCCGAACGCGGTGAAGTCGAGCACGTCCCAGGATTCGAGGTCAGTGACGGTGTGGGAGCTGTCGGTATCCGTTGAGAATACGAAGTGATCCGAAAGGACGCCGCCCGAGAGGGTGTTGTCGCCGCCATTGCCCATCAGAACGTCGTCTGTATCCTGAGCCATAACCCAGGCGTTCATGTCGCTCACGGTCTTCGCACTGAACTCCGGGCTTTGTGCGAAGCCGATAAGGATCTCGGCGCGCGAAGCGCCCTCGTCAAGGCGGGCTGTCCAGTTTGCCAGGCCCTGCGCGTCGGGGTCACGATCGAGCGCGTTCTCGTAGAGAGCCGTCACATATTCCCCATTCGAGGTGTTGCCGTAGATCTCATTGAACTCCGCGCTGCCGACGAAGCCACTGGCGACGCCGAGCTGCGTCAGCTCGCCGGTCGCGTAGTCCTCGACCCAGCGGCTCAGCCCCCCCTTGTCCGGATCGCGGTCGAAGGCGGTCTGGTAGAGGCGGAAGATCTGGGCAGTCTCGACCTCGAGGCTCGCGCTGTTCTCGAAATCCCCGTAGATCATGTCATCGCCGCCGCCGCCGCCAATATTGTCTGCGCCACGATCCCCGAACAACGTATCGTCACCACCTGCACCGCGCAGGATATCATCGCCCATGCCGCCGGACGCCCAGTCGCCCGTCATGCCCGTCGAGGCATTGCTGAGGCCCTGATCACCATCCGCCCAGGTGCCGGTGTGGATCTCGTCGTTGCCGGCGCCGCCATAGATCGTGTCTGCGCCATCCGCAGACGCGTCGAACGTCGTGCCGATCGCGTCGGACACCCGGCTGTCGTCATCGCCGGTGATGATGTCGTCGCCAGCGCCGCCGTGGATAATGTCATCGCCTGCGCCGCCGGCGTAGCCGTTGTCATAATCGCCAAGCATCAACGCTCCGGATGCACCGTCATCCGCAGCATCCGTCTGATTTTGGTCCATCGTTCCGGCCCGGAGATCATCATCGCCGCCGGCGCCATAGAGGACGTCCCGTCCAGCTTCGCCGATGAGCGTATCGTTGTCCGCGCCGCCGTTGATGCTGTCGTCGCCGGCTTGACCATTGACCTTGTCGTCTCCGAGACCGGCGTCATACATGTCGTCGCCGTCTCCAAGCATCGTCGTCGTCGATGCCAGAGAGCGCTGCGCGCTCAGTAGAGCCATGGCCTCTTCGATTGTCGCCGCTTCAATGTCGCCAGCGGCCGCGGGCAGAATGCTGGTATAGCCGTTCTCGCCGCCATCGACCTCACCCCCGGTGCCCTCACCGATGCCATCGGGGACATCCACACCATGGATCACGATCTCGCGTAGCGTGAGGGGCATGAGGTCTTCGGCAGTATAGTCGGCCATCGAGACCGGGCTGAAGAAGTTGCTGTCGTCGGTCAGATCGTAGCTCTGAACGAATGAGATCGCACCCGTCTCGTCAGCCATTGGCATCGCCCCCCCCTCGGGGGAGACCAGCGGCAACAGCACGTCACCGTACTTCCCCAGCCCCTCCAGAACCTCGACCATGCCGTCGAGATCAGCGTCATCCGCCAGTGTCGGGGCTGTCGAATCGATGGGATTGCCATCCTCGTCAAAAAGCCCGTGCACATGCTGCGCATGGGTCTGCGATGGAGTAAGGCCGTTGCCCGCGATAGCCACATTGAGGTAGGACGAACCATCCTCCTCGGTCTCCATGGCGATGATCGCAGTCGCGTTCACACCGGAACTGTTTAGCGCGTTGAAGTCGACCGTCCAGAACGCGTCTGCGCGTGAAAGAAACGTTTCGAACGAGCTGTAAGACGAAGCCAGATGTGCCATTGGTGATCTCCTCTTTCATCATGGGTCACACCAACTACTCACGTGGCCTGCGCAGAATAGTTTCTGATTTGATGCAAAAAGAACCGGAAAATATCTCTGAAACAGTCATGAGACTGCTTCGAAAAGGCACAAGTTTTGCACGATCTAAAGGGCACCACCTGCGCAATGTGCACGCGCTGAACTGTGTTCCCGAGCCTGTGTGCCCGCCGTCGCAGCCTCCAGAGAAGAAATGGTGATACGGAATTATCGAAAGCTCTCGAAGCACCACCTGGGCCGCGGTGAGGAGTGCGCAACTCCGTCACAGAGCACAGCGTTCAGGAAACAGACCAGACTCTTCTTGCGATGAGCGGTGTGTGCGGCCCGCTTGGGGTGAGTGAAAGAGGTCGTCACTCTTATTTCGAACTCGCATGGACCTTAATGGTCCAGAAAAAAGGGCGGCGACCACAGGTCACCGCCCCTCCACAATCTCCATCAAACGCCCCCACAGGGGCGCCCAGCCCTCAGCGCAGGATCGAGCGGCCGGCGTAGATCGCCGTGTCGCCCAGCATCTCCTCGATGCGGATCAGCTGGTTGTACTTCGCGAGCCGGTCCGAGCGTGCCAGCGAGCCGGTCTTGATCTGGCCGCAGTTGGTGGCCACGGCGAGATCGGCAATCGTCGAGTCCTCGGTCTCGCCCGAGCGGTGCGACATCACGTTGGTGTAGCGCGCGCGGTGGGCCATCTCGACCGCCCGCAGGGTCTCGGAGAGGGAGCCGATCTGGTTCACCTTGACCAGCATGGAGTTCGCCACGCCCTGCTCGATGCCCATCGACAGGCGCGCGGGGTTGGTCACGAAGAGATCATCGCCCACCAGCTGCACGCTGTCGCCGAGCTTCTCGGTGAGCAGCTTCCAGCCCTCCCAGTCATCCTCGGCGCAGCCATCCTCGATCGAGATGATCGGGTAGTCGGCGCAGAGCTTGGCGAGATAGTCGACATTCTCGGCCGAGGAGAGCGAGAGGCCTTCGCCCTTCATCTCGTACTTGCCGTCCTTGTAATACTCGGTCGAGGCGGCGTCGAGCGCGAGGTAGATGTCCTCGCCGGGCTTGTAGCCGGCCTTCTCGATCGACTTCAGGATGAAGTCCAGCGCCTCGCGGGTGCCGCCGAGCTCGGGGGCAAAGCCGCCCTCGTCGCCGAGGCCGGTCGACATGCCGGCGGCGGAGAGCTCTTTCTTCAGGGTGTGGAACACCTCGGAGCCCATGCGAACGGCCTCGCGGATGTTCTCCGCGCTGACCGGCATGATCATGAATTCCTGGATGTCGATCGGGTTGTCCGCGTGCTCGCCGCCATTGATGATGTTCATCATCGGCACCGGCAGGACGCGGGCGGCGGTGCCGCCAACGTAGCGATAGAGCGGCTGGGCGGTGAACTCTGCCGCGGCCTTGGCGGTGGCGAGGCTGACGCCGAGAATGGCGTTGGCGCCGAGACGGCCCTTATTGTCGGTGCCGTCGAGCTCGATCATCGCGCCGTCGATGGCTTCCTGCTCGGTGGCGTCGAAGCCCACCAGCGCCTCGGCGATCTCGCCATTGACCGCGGCCACGGCGTCGAGCACGCCCTTGCCCATGTAGCGGCCCTTGTCGCCGTCGCGGCGCTCATGCGCCTCGTGCACGCCGGTCGAGGCACCCGAGGGCACGGCGGCGCGGCCCAGCGTGCCGTCTTCCAGCATGACGTCGACCTCGACTGTGGGGTTGCCACGGCTGTCAAGGATCTCGCGGGCGTGAATGTCGATGATGGTGCTCATGGGTGCGTCCCTCGCCTCCAATTGGGTTTGAGCGAGCTATAACAGCCGGTGCGCGAAAGTAAACTTGCGCAGCGCTAACAGATGGCTAGGTGGCGCGATATCGCTAACATTTCTCGCCGCGGGGTCGGGGTTTTGCCAAATGCCGCGGCGCAGCTATTGTTTGTGGAGACAGGGAGGCAACAGGCAACGAACGCGGGCGCGAGAGGAGGCGTGCACCGGCAAGGAGCACGCATGGAAGAAGAGCTGGATCAGATCGAGCAGCAGGTGGCCGAGATCACGACCGATATCGAGGCGGTCATTCCCGTCCTGCCGGACTGGGTCATGCCGGTGGCGGTGGTGGTGGCGTTCTTCTTTCTCGGGCTGCTGGTGTTCCGGCTGGTCTATGCCATCCTCAACCGTGCAGTGGCCGGCAAGGACCTGTTCTGGCGCAGCCTCGTGGCGCGCACGCGCCGTCCGCTGCGGCTGGCGCTCGTGGTGGCGTCGCTGTTCATCGGGGTGGCGGTGGCGCCGCTCGGTCCGGAGCAGACCGATTTCGGCCAGCACGCGCTGCTCATCGCCTTCATGGTGCTGGTCGCCTGGACGCTGCACACGGCGCTGCACATCTGGACCACGGTGCATCTGCGCAAATTCACGCTGGATGCGGAGGACAATTACCTCGCCCGCAAGCACGTCACCCAGAGCCGCATCATGGTACGGCTGGCGGGCTGGGTGATCGTCATCGTCGCCACGGCGGCGATCCTGATGACCTTCGAGGGGGTGCGGCAATGGGGCGTGTCGCTGCTGGCGGCCGGTGGTGCCGCCGGGATCGTGGTTGGCTTCGCGTTCCAGCCGGTGCTGAAGAACCTGATCGCCGGCATCCAGCTCGCCGTCACCCAGCCGATCCGCATCGACGACGCGGTGATCGTCGAGGGCGAATGGGGCTGGGTCGAGGAGATCACCGGCACCTACGTGGTGATCAAGATCTGGGACTGGCGCCGGCTCGTGGTGCCGCTGAGCTACTTCATCGAGCAGCCGTTCCAGAACTGGACCCGCGACAGCTCGTCCCTGATCGGCGGCGTGCTGCTCTATCTCGACCATTGCGCCGACATCAAGCGACTGCGCGCCAAGACCGAGGAGGTCTGCCGCAACTCGGCGCTCTGGGATGGCAATGTCTGCCACGTGCAGGTCAACGATTTCCGCGAGCGGGTGATGGAGGTGCGGGTGCTGGCCTCGGCCCGCAACGCGCCGCGCACCTATGACCTGCGCTGCGAGATCCGCGAGGAGCTGATCACCTGGATCCAGAAGGAGATGCCCGAGGCGCTGCCGCGCACCCGCGAGACGGTTTCGGTGGATGGCGGAAACCGTCCGATGCCGGCAGGGATCGAGGTCGTGGGCGGATAGGGACGTATGGGGGCGCTGCACCCGCCCGCGCGATGCGCGCGGACTCCCCCGGGATATTTTCAGCCAGAAGAAGCCAGCAGCGCTGTGCCCTTGGCTTCTCTTCGTCAAAAATACTCCCGCCGGAGGCAGGCCGCTCCTGGCGGCCGGGAGGCGGTTTCAGGGCCGAAGAACAGCGGCCTGCTGCCGCGCCAGCCGGTTCTCTCGCAGGAAGCTGTAGAGCCCGGCGGCGAGGATCAGCGCTGCGCCGGTCCAGGTCCAGCCGTCCGGACGCTCACCGAAGATCGCCATGCCGAGGCCTGCGGTGAACACCAGCCGCGTGTAGCGGAAGGGGGCCACGGAGGAGACCGGCGCCATGCGCATCGCCATCGTCACGGCAAGGTAGCCGGCTGCCGTCACCACAACGGCGCCGGTCATGTAGCCGAAGGTCTCTCCCTCGCCCGAGAACGGTGCGCCGGTTATCAGCAGCACCACGAGACCGACCGGCAGCACGGCGGCGAAGCCGTAGGCGGACACCGCGAGCGAGGGGATGCGCGCCGGCAGGAGCCGGGTCACGAGATCACGCGCGGCCAGTCCGGTGACGCCGACGACGGGGAAGATCTCCCAGCCGGTGAACGCCGCGCCGCCGGGGCGGATCACCATCAGCATGCCCACGAGCCCCACGCCGATCGCCAGCCAGCGCCGCCAGCCCACCGGCTCTTGCAGGAACAGCGCCGCGCCGAGCGTGACCACCAGAGGCGCGGTCTGCATGATTGCCGCCATCAGGGCCAGCGGGATCTTCGACAGCCCCACGATCATGCCCAGAGCGCCGATCATCTCGAAGAGATTGCGCAGCATCACCTTGGGCTCGAAGGCTTCGGACAGGCTCAGCCGCACGCCGCGGAGCGCGGCGAGCACAAGGAACAGCGCGGTGGCCCCGATGCTCAGCATCACCATGACCTGACCCACGGGGGCGGTCTGGGAGGCGAGTTTGAGAAAGGCGTCGCTGGCGGCCAGCAACGCCATGCCGGCCACCATCAGCGCGATGGCGCGTAACGTGTCCACCTTGGATCAGGTGATGACGTCGGGCGCGTCGCGACCGGTGCGGGACGTGATCTCGGCGATGGTCTCGGCGGCGGCGATGACCTCGGCCAGCGCCTCCTGCGGATCGAGCCCGAAGGCAGCGGGATCGGTCTCGACCTTCTCAAGATAGACCCGCAGCGTCGCGCCCTCGGTGCCGGTGCCCGAGAGGCGCAGCACGAGGCGTCCTCCGCCTTCGAACAGAACCCGCAGGCCCTGGCCCTCGGCGCGCGAGCCGTCGACCGGATCGTCATAGGCGAACTCGTCGGCCGCCGCGACGGTCAGGCTGCCGAAGCTGGTGCCGGGCAGGGTGGTGAGCTGGGAGCGCACATGCTCCATCACGCCCGCCGCCGCGTCGCTGTCGACCGCCTCGTAGTCGTGGCGCGAATAGTAGTTGCGGCCATACGCGGCCCAGTGCGCCTCCATCAGCTCGGCGACGGAGCATTTCTTCACCGCGAGGATGTTGAGCCAGAACAGCACCGCCCAGAGCCCGTCCTTTTCGCGCACATGGTCGGAGCCGGTGCCGAAGCTTTCCTCGCCACAGAGAGTCGCGCGGCCGGCATCGAGCAGGTTGCCGAAGAACTTCCAGCCGGTCGGGGTCTCGTAGCAGTCGATGCCCAGCTTCTCGGCCACGCGGTCCACTGCCTGCGAGGTCGGCATCGAGCGCGCGACGCCCTTGAGCCCGTCCTTGTAGCCCGGCACCAACGTGGCATTGGCGGCAAGGACGGCGAGGCTGTCGGAGGGCGAGACGTAGCAATGCCGGCCCACCACCATGTTGCGGTCGCCGTCGCCATCGGAGGCGGCGCCGAAATCGGGGCCGCTGTCCGACATCATCTCGTCCCAGAGTTGCTTGGCCCAGGTCGGGTTCGGATCGGGGTGGCCCTCGCCGAAATCCGGCAGCGGGATGGCATTGAACACGGTGCCGGGCGAGGCCCCCAGGGTCTCTTCCAGAACCCGCGTCGCATAGGGGCCCGTGACCGCGTGCATCGCGTCGAAGCGCATGCGGAAACCCGACTTGAAGAGCGCTCGGATGGCATCGAAATCGAACAGCTCGGCCATCAGTTCGGCATAGTCGTCCACCGGGTCGACGATCTCGATTTCCATCTCGCCCAGCATCACCGTGTCGGTCATGCGCAGGCCGATATCCTGGCTTTCGGCGATGTGGAACTCGGCGATCTCCTTCGTGGCGTCGAAGATCTTTCCGGTGATGCCCTCGGCGGCGGGGCCGCCGTTGGCGGCATTGAACTTGACGCCGAAATCACCTTTCGGGCCGCCGGGGTTGTGGCTGGCCGACAGGATGATGCCGCCATCGGCGCCGCGCTTGCGGATCAGGTTGGAGGCGGCGGGGGTCGACAGCAGCGCCCGCTTGCCCACGATGACCTTCTTGGCGCCGCTGGCTGCGGCCATGCGCAGCACCACCTGCGCGGCCTGCGAGTTGAAGTGGCGCCCGTCGCCGCCAAGCACCAGCGTCTTGCCCTCGACGCCGCCAATGCCGTTCCAGATGCTCTGGATGAAGTTCTCGAGGTAGTGATGCGTCTGGAACACCTCGGTCTTCTTGCGCAGGCCCGAGGTGCCCGGCTTCTGGCCCTCGATCGGCTCGGTCGGGATGGTACGAATGCTGGTCATAATTCCTGTCTCCTATCGCCCGGCACGTTTCATGATCCGGGCGGCGTTTGCAAGCACCGGGCTTGCCGCGATCTCGTCGACGCCAGCGGGCAGCCGCTGACGCCAGTTCGGGTACTCCCATACCGTTCCCGGCATGTTGGGCTGGCTCTCCATCTCGAGCATATCCTCGACCTGTAACGCCACCATGCAAGAGGCGGTTTCGGCCAGCAGCGCCGCCATCGCCTCGGGGCTCTCGGGGGCGTAGCCATTGCGGTAGGGCGCGGTGGCGCCGTCCATGCCCTCGACCTCGCGGCCACGGAAACCGAACATGCCCTCGGTATGCTCGGCGGGAATGATCCCCATGTCGCGGCGCAGCGCGATCTCGCGGCCCTCGCGCCAGCCTTTCCAGGTCGGCAGATCATGCGAGGAAAAGCTGGCGATGACGCCCTCGTCATACTCTTGCGGTGCCTTGTACCAGGGCGGATCGCCGGTGTGCTCGAAGCACATCAGCCGGCAGCCGAGGATGCCGCTGTCCTTCAGCGCGTGCTGCAGCCCGTCGGGAATGACGCCCAGATCCTCGCCGACAATCACCGCGCCGGCCCGCGCCGCCTCCATGCGCGCCACCGCCAGCATGGCCTCGCGTGGCATCGTGACATAGGCGCCGGGCAGGTCGCCATCGGGCACCCAGTAGGCGCGCTCGAAGCCGAGGATATGGTCGATGCGCAGCGCACCCGAGAAGCGCAGCTGCTGGCGCAGCGTGGCGGCCAGCGCCGCGAAGCCGGTGTCGATCAGGTGCACCGGGTTGAACGGCGCGAGGTGCCAGTTCTGGCCCTGTGGCGCGAAGGCGTCCGGCGGCGCGCCGAGGCTGGCGCCGAAGGCAAAGCTCTCGCGGTCCTCCCAGGTCTCGGCGCCGTGCGGGTGGGTGCCCACGGCAAGGTCGAGATAGAGCCCGAGCTCGAGCCCTGCCGCCTGCGCCCGCCGCTGGGTCTCCGACAGCGCCCCCTCGGCGCTGTATTGCAGCCAGGCATGAAAGCGCACGCGGTCGGCGAGATCATGCGCAGCCTGAGCCACCTCCGGGCTGTCAGGGTCGTGATAGGCGGCGGGCCAGCTGTCCCAGAAGGCGCCGAATTTCTCTGACAGTGCCTGGTGAGTGGCGAAGTGATGCAGCGAGGCCCCCTCGTGGCGCAGATACTCGTCGAAGCCGGGCCCGGGCGGCGCGGCGCGAAACTCTTCCTCGAGCGCGGCAAGACGGGCCGGCAGCTCCTCGGGCAGGATCAGCACCGGGCCGGGGGTCTCGGCCCGGGCCGCGGTCGGCAGGTAGAGCGGTGCGACGCGGCGGCGGTGCGAGGGCGTGTAGGGGCTGAAGCCCTCGGGATTTGTCAGGAAGCCCGCGTGGATCGGGTTGATGCCGAGGAAAGCCGCGCCAGTGGGACCGAGCCCTTCGGCGAGCCGCGCGAGATCCTCGTAGCTGCCGATCCCGCCCTCGGTCTCGCTGCGCAGGCAAGCGAGCGGCGCCATGAGACCCCAGAGCTTGCGCGGCAGCGGCAGGCGCGCGGGTGCGCAGAGCAGCCAGCAGCGCTCTCCGCCGCTTTCGAGCCGGTGCCGGCCCAGCGGCAACTCGGGGAGCGCGCCGCGGCCCTCGGTCTGGCTGCCGTCCTCGCGGGTCAGCTGCCAGGCGCCCGCGGGCACGAGACCCACCGGCTCGCCCGGCTCACAGACATGCCAGCGCGGCAGGACAGGCTCTGGCCGGTCGGGCGCATCCTCGAGCCCCATCGCGGCCAGAAGGGCCGCCTTCGTCTCCTCACTTGCGACCTGAATATCTCCGTACAAGTCGCGGAATTCAGATATAATTCCAGCCTTTGCGGCGCGGTCGTTCATGCTGTCACTCATACCGGTTCCTCGACAAGGGCGATCACCGAATTTGCGGCCATCTGAATGGTGGTTCCGACGCGCTCGGCGCCGAGATCGGGGCTTGCGGTGTCGACATGGCGGACCCAGCAGAAGCCGTCGGGGAGCTTGGGAAGGGTCAGTGCGGTGGCATCGCCGGAATTGAAGGCAAGATAGATCGCCTCCTCTCGCTGCGCGTATTTCGGGGTGCCGCTGGCCATGCGAAACTCGGCGCAAAGCACCGTCATATGCCCGTTGGTCCAGTCGGCGCGGGTCATTTCAGCGCCGTCGGGGCGCCACCAGAACAGGTCTGTGACGCCGTCGACCTTGCGCGGAATCGAGTGCAGGAAGCGTTTCTGCCGCAGGATCGGGTGCGCCTTGCGGAAGCTGATGAGCCAGCGCGTGAACGCGAGGAACGCCTCGTCGGCGGCCTCCCAGTCGATCCAGGTGGTGTCGTTGTCCTGAGCGTAGGCGTTGTTGTTGCCGTTTTGCGAGTTGCCGAGCTCGTCGCCGGCCAGGATCATCGGCGTGCCTTGGCTGAGGAGCAGCGTCGCCATCATGTTGCGGCGGCGCTGTGCGCGCTTCTCGACGATCTCGGCGTCCCCGGTCGGGCCCTCGACACCGAAATTGTCCGAGTAGTTCTCGCCGTGGCCGTCGCGATTGTTCTCGCCGTTGGCCTCGTTGTGGCGCTCGGTGTAGCTCACCACGTCCATCAGCGTGAATCCGTCATGGGCGGTGAGCAGGTTGACCGAAGAGGTGGCGTGGCGCCCCGAATGGTCGAACAGGCCGGCCGAGCCGGTGATGCGGTCGGCCATCACCGGCACATGGCCGAGATCGCCGCGCCAGAACCGCCGCACACCGTCGCGATACTGGTCGTTCCACTCGGCGAAGGGCGGCGGGTAATTGCCAAGCTGATAGCCACCGGGACCGATATCCCACGGCTCTGCAATGAGCTTTTTCGTCGCCAAAACAGGGTCTTGCCTGACGGCCTTGAAGAAGGCGCTATTGGGGTCGAAGCCGGTCTCGGTGCGCCCCAGCGTCGAGCAGAGGTCGAAGCGGAAGCCGTCGACGCCCATGGTCGTCGACCAGTAGCGCAGCGAGTCCAGCACCATGCGCAGCACCATCGGGTGTTCGATATTGACGGTGTTCCCGGTGCCGGTGTCGTTGTGATAAAAGCGCTTGTCCTCGTGCAGCCGATAATAGGAGCGGTTGTCGAGCCCGCGGAACGAGAAGGTCGGGCCGTTCTCATCGCCCTCGCAGGTGTGGTTGTAGACCACGTCGAGGATCACCTCGATGCCCACCGAATGCAGCCGGGCGACCATGTACTGGAACTCCCAGAGGCGGCCGTGGCTGAGATAGCGCGGCTCGGGCGCGAAGAAGCCCAAGGTCTGGTAACCCCAGTAGTTTACGAGGCCTTTCTTAACCAGAAAGCGATCATTGAGAAAGGCATGCACCGGCAGCAACTCGACCGCGGTGATGCCGAGCTTGATCAGGTGCTCGAGCACCGCGTCCGAAGCCAGTGAAAGGAAATGTCCCGGGTGGTCTGCGCCGGGGAATTTCTTTGTCAGGCCCTTTACATGGGCCTCGTAGATGATGCTTTCCTCGAGCGGTGTGTTGGGGGCCTTGTGGCTGCCCCAGTCAAAGCTGGTGTCCTCGACCACGCATTTCGGCATGTAGCGGGCGCTGTCATGCGGATCGGGCGCCTCGGACCCGCCATAAAGTGCGGCGTGCCACGTGGGGTGGCCGGTGAGCCGCCGCGCGTAAGGGTCGAGCAGCAGCTTGGCGGGGTTGAAACGGTGGCCCTCACGCGGGGCAAAGGGCCCCTCGACGCGGTAGCCGTAGAGTTGACCCGGTGTCAGGCCGGGAACCCGACCGTACCAGATATCGCCGTCACGCTCGGGCATGGCAAGCCGCGCGGTCTCGGTGCCATGCTCGTCAAAGAGACACAGGTGGATGGCTTCGGCGTGCTCGGAGAACACGGCGAAGTTCACCCCGTCGCCGTCGAAGCTCGCGCCGAGGGGCGCGGCGCGGCCTGCCAGCATTTCCGGTGCGCTCATCCGGGTCTGACCATCTCGGCATAGAGCGCCGCATAGGTGGCGGCGGATTGGTCCCAGCCCACGGGGGCGGCCATGGCGTTCTTCATCATTTTCGTCCAGGTATCTCGATCCTGGTAGAGATTGACCAGTTTCATCAGGGCCTGCGCAAGGGCCTGCGCGGTCAGCGGGTGGAACTGAAGCCCGGTTGCCGCACCGGCTGCCAATCCTGCAGGCGATGCGTTGATCACCGTGTCGGCAAGCCCGCCGGTCAGGCCGACCACCGGGAGGGTGCCGTGGCGCAGCCCGTAGAGCTGGGTGAGGCCGCAGGGCTCGAATCGTGACGGCACGAGGATGGCATCGCCCCCGGCGATCATTCTCCGCGCCAGAGCCTCGTCGTAGCCTATGGTGGCAGCAACGCCGGAATGCGCTTCGGCATAGTCCTGGAAGGCGCGCTCGAGGTCGCGGTTGCCGCTGCCCAGAAGCACCAGCTGGCCGCCACGGTCGAGCAGCGCGGGCAGGGCCTGCAGCAGGATGTCGATCCCTTTCTGCTCGGTGAGGCGCGAGACCAGCACACAGACCGGACCCGGCCAATCCGGCAGGCCGAACTCCTTGCGCAGCGTGGCGCGGTGCTTTGCCTTGCCCGAGGGCGATTTGTAGGGCGGCATCCAGAGCGCTTCGTCGATGCCGTTGAGTATGCCGACAAGATCTTCCTGACGCTCGCGCAGCACGCCATCGAGCCCCATGCCATATTCCTCGGTCATCAGCTCCGAGGCATAGGTGGGCGAGACGGTGGAAAGTTTGTCCGCGTAGACAAGACCGGCCTTCAAGGCGCTGATATTGTTCCAGTATTCATATCCGCGCTCGTTGAATTCCGAGCGCGGAAGTCCCAGCCGCGAGATCATCGAAGCCGGCGACAGGCCTTGGAAGGCAATGTTGTGGATGGTCATCAGAGACGCCACCCGATCGCTGGCGCCAAGCTCGCGCAGGTAGAGCGGCGCATAGCCGGCCTGCCAGTCGTGGCAGTGCATGATCTGCGGAAACCAGCCCTCGACTCCCTCTGCACAGAGCATCGCCGCGGCCACCGAGAGCGCGGCGAAGCGCTCGGCATTGTCGGGGTAGTCGCGGCCGTGGCTGTCGAGATAGGGGCCGCCGTCGCGGTCAAAGAGATGCGGCGCATCGAGCGCGTAGAGCACCTGATCGCCAAGCTTGCCGCGGTAGACCCGCGCGAAGCCGCCGAACAGGTCATCCCATTCGGCCACCTTGCGGCGCCGGCCGACCTCGGCCATCACCTTGGGATAGCCCGGCAGCAGGGTGCGCATCTCGACCCCCTTGGTGGCCAGCGCGCCGGGCAGCGCGCCCGCCACGTCCGCGAGCCCTCCGGTCTTGATGAGTGGCACGCATTCCGACGTGACGGACAGCACTCTGGTCATTTCTCGGCTTCCCTCCGATCCAGCATCCGCTGGGTGATGAGCGTCACGCCACCGGGGCTGACGCGGAACCACTTGGCGTCTTCCTCGGGGTCCTCGCCGACGACGAGCCCCTCGGGGATGTGTACACCACGGTTTATGACAACATTGGTAAGCCGCGCATGGCGCGACACGTTGACGTATGGAAGCGCCACGACCCCCTGCAGCGAGGCATAGGAGTTGGTGTGGCACATGGTGTAGAGCAGCGAGTTGCGGATCTCGGTGCCCGAGACGATGCACCCGCCCGAGATCATCGAGCTGACGGCAGCGCCGCGCCGGTCGTCCTCGTCATGAATGAACTTGGCCGGCGGGACCAGCTCGGAATAGGTCCAGATCGGCCAGTCTCGGTCCCACAGGTCGAGATCGGGTGAAAAGTCCGTCAGGTCGATATTGGCCTTCCAGAACGCGTCGATGGTGCCGACGTCGCGCCAGTAGGCCGGCGCATCGGGGCGCGACCGAACACAGCTATCCTCGAAACGGTGCGCCTGCGCGGTGCCCTTGGCGACGATCTCGGGGATCATGTCATTGCCGAAATCGTGGCTCGAGGCCTCGTTGGCCATGTCTTCCATCAGCCGCTCACGCAGGTAGTGCCAGTTGAAGACGTAGATGCCCATCGACACCAGCGTCTTTTCCGGATCGTCGGGCAGGCCCGGCGGGTCGGCGGGCTTCTCGAGGAACGAGGTGATGCGGTCGCGGCTGTCGACGGCCATGCAGCCAAAGGCACTTGCCTCGGGACGGTCGACGGTGAGACAGCCCACGGTGACCTCGGCGCTGGTTTCCACATGCTGGCGAATCATCGCCTCGTAATCCATCTTGTAGATGTGGTCGCCGGCGAGGATGACGATGTAGTCGATATCGTAGCTGTCGATGATGTCGATGTTCTGCGCCACCGCATCCACGGTGCCGCGATACCACATGCCCTCCGAGACCCGCTGCGAGGCGGGGAGGATGTCGAGGAACTCGTTGCGCTCGGCGCGGAAGAAGTTCCAGCCGCGCTGGCAATGCCGGATCAGGCTGTGCGCCTTGTATTGCGTCGCCAGCGCGATCTTTCGGATGCCGGAATTCAGCGCGTTGGACAGCGCGAAGTCGATGATCCGCGCCTTGCCGCCGAAATACACCGCCGGTTTCACCCGGCTGTTGGTCAGCTCGTGCAGTCGCGATCCACGACCTCCCGCCAGGACGAAGGCCATACTCCGTCCCGACAGCCTCTGGTGTGTCAAAGGCATGTCAATTCCTCCTAATTTTCCGGTCGCCTCTCCCCCGTGGTTTGGTGACCGATTGAAATGCCCCGTCAGCTACTCAGGTGTCGCGCACCAGGTAAATGGCCGAGAGCGGCGGGATGGTCACGTCGGCATGGGCCGGCTGACCGTGATATTCCCCGTCGCTTGCCTCGACAGATCCGTAATTGCCGCGATTGCTGCCGCCGTAGATCTCGGCGTCGGAATTGAGCGCCTCGCGCCAGGTGCCGGCGGCCGGCATCCCCAAGCGGTAGGCGCCGTGCTCCTGCGGCGTGAAGTTGCAGACCACCACGACCTCCGGATCATCCGGACCGCCGCGCCGCACCCACGAGAACACCGAGTTCTGCGAGTCGCCACCATTGATCCACTGGAAGCCATCCTCGAAGCAGTCCTTGGCGTGCAGGGCCGGGGTGTCGCGGTAGAGGTGGTTGAGATCGCGCACGAGGCGCTGGATGCCAGCGTGGTTCGGGTCCGAGAGGCACTCCCAGTCGACCTGCGCGTCGTGGTTCCACTCGCTGCGCTGCGCCAGTTCCTGGCCCATGAACAGCAGCTTCTTGCCCGGATGGCCCCACATGAAGCCGTAATAGCTCCGTAGGTTGGCAAACTTCTCCCACTCGTTGCCCGGCATCTTGCCGAACATCGAGCCCTTGCCGTGCACCACCTCGTCGTGGCTGATCGGCAAAATGAAGTTCTCCGAGAAGGCGTAGACCAGCCCGAAGGTCATCTGGTGGTGGTGATACGAGCGGTGGATCGGGTCCTTCTTGATGTATTCGAGGGTGTCGTTCATCCACCCCATGTTCCACTTGAAGCCAAAGCCAAGCCCGCCCTGATCAACCGGCTGCGACACGCCCGGATAGGCGGTGCTTTCCTCGGCCACGGTCATGATGCCGGGGTTGTCGCCGTAGGTGGCGGTGTTCATCCGCTGCAGCACCGCGATGGCCTCGTAGTTCTCGCGCCCACCATCCTTGTTGGGCACCCATTCACCGGGGCTGCGCGAGTAGTCGCGGTAGAGCATCGAGGCCACCGCGTCGACGCGAAGGCCGTCGGCGTGGAACTCCTCGAGCCAGTAAAGCGCGTTCGCGGTGAGGAAGTTCGACACCTCGGCGCGGCCGTAATTGTAGATCAGCGTGTTCCAGTCCTTGTGGAAGCCTTCGCGCGGGTCCGCGTGTTCGTAGAGCGAAGTTCCGTCAAACTTGCCGAGCCCGTGCGGGTCGGACGGGAAGTGCCCCGGCACCCAGTCGAGGATCACCCCGACGCCTGCGCGGTGGGCGGCGTTCATCAGGTCGCGGAACTCGTTCGGCAGGCCGCAGCGGATGGTCGGCGCGAACATGCCGATGGGCTGGTAACCCCAGGAGCCGTCGAACGGGTACTCGCTGATCGGCATCAGTTCGATATGGGTGAAGCCCATCTCCTTGACATAGGCGATGAGCTCGTCAGAGGCCTCGATATAGGAGATCGGGCGGCCCCAGTCCTTGCGGCGCCACGAGGGCAGGTGGACCTCGTAGACCGAGATCGGCGCCTCGCGGCTTTGCATGGCCTCGCGCTTGGTCATCCAGTCGCCGTCCGACCAGCCGTATTCGCGGATGTCGCGTACGATCGAGGCGTTTGCGGGGGGATGCTCGGAACCGAAGCCCACCGGGTCGGCCTTGCGCGGCTGGATGGTGCCATCGGGGCCGACGATCTCGTAGCGGTAGAATGCGCCATCGCCGACATTGGGGATGAAGATCTCCCACACGCCGGTGGCGCCGCGCTTGCGCATGGTATGGCGCAGGCCGTCCCACCAGTTGAAGTCGCCAACGACCGAGACGCGCCGGGCGTTCGGCGCCCAGACCGCGAAATGCGTGCCGTGGCAGCCCTCGTGCTCCATGACATGCGCGCCGAGCGCCTCCCACATCCGCAGGTGGCTGCCTTCGCCGAGCAGGTATTCGTCCATCTCGCCGAGGACCGGGCCGAAACGATAGGGATCCTCGAAATCCCAGCTCGCGTCTCCGGCTGCACCGCGCAGATGGTAGGGCGCATCGCCCGGCACCTTGCCACGGAAGATTCCGGGCGCATCGGGAAGCGGATCGAGCGGGTGGGTGTCTGAGCCGATCACCGCCCACATCTGCTTGGCGCCGGGGTCGAAGGCGGTGACATGGCGGTCACCACCCTCTGTCCTGTGCGGCCCGAGCAGGGCGAATGGATCGTCGTGCTGACCTTGGGTCAGGCGATGAAATTCCGAGGCGGGAGGATGATTTGCATCAGTCATGCCTCGAACTTTAGTGCGATTGACGCGAGCTGCAATGACTCGCGTCAACTCTTATCGCGTATCAGTCGAGAAGGCTCTTGGCGTCCCAAATATCCTTCATGTAGCCGCGGATCGTGCGGTCGGACGAGAACCAGCCCGAGCGTGCGGTGTTGAAGGCCGCCATCCGGGCCCAGCCCTGCTGGTCCTTGAAGGCCGCATCCACCTCGCGCTGCGCGCGCCAGTAATCGCTGAAGTCCGAGCAGACGAGGAAGTAATCCGCACCTTCGAGATTGCCGGTGATGTTGTGATAGCGCTCGGGCTCGGCGGGCGAGAAGCGGCCCTCGCGGATCACCTCGAGCGCGCGGGCAAGGCGCGGATCTGCGGCGATGGCCTTCTGGGCGTGGCTCTCGACCATGCGGCGCTCCATCACCTCCTCGGCGGTCATGCCGAAGAGGAAGAAGTTCTCGGCACCCACGTGATCGCGGATCTCGACATTGGCGCCGTCAAGCGTGCCCACGGTGGGCGCGCCGTTGAGCGCGAACTTCATGTTGCCGGTGCCCGAGGCTTCCTTGCCGGCGGTCGAGATCTGCTCCGACAGGTCGGCTGCCGGCACCAGCCGCTCGGCGAGCGTCACGTTGTAGTTCGGCAGGAAGGCGATCTTGAGATATTTGTTGGTCAGCGGATCCGCATTGATCACCGCCGCCGCATCATTGATCAGGCGGATGATGTCCTTGGCGAAGAAATAGCCCGGCGCCGCCTTGCCGGCGAAAAGCTTGAGCCGCGGCGTCCAGTCCGCGTCCGGGTTGTCGCGGATCTCGAGCCAGTGGGCGATGGTCTCGAGGATGTTGAGATGCTGGCGCTTGTACTCGTGCAGGCGCTTGATCTGCACGTCGAAGATCATGTCGGGATCGACATGGAAGCCATGCGCCTGGCCCATCCAGTTCGACAGCTCGACCTTGTTGTCGCGCTTGACCTTGCCGTAGCGGTCGAGCCAGCCGGCGTCCTCGATATAGGGTTCGAGCTTCTCGAGCTGCTCGAGATCGTCGACCCAGGCCTCGCCGATCGACTCGGTGATCAGGCCGGCGAGGCGCGGGTTGCAGGCCAGCAGCCAGCGCCGTGGCGTGACGCCGTTGGTCTGGTTGACGATGCGGTCGGGGTGCAGGTTGTGCAGTTCCTCGAACACGGTCGTCTTCATCAGCTCGGTGTGCAGCGCCGAGACGCCGTTGACCTTGTGCGCCATGACGAAGGAGAGCTGGCCCATCTTGACCTGATGGTCGGCGCGCATCGACTGGGTCCGCGACGGGTTGCGGTTGGCGTGCTCGTTGTCGATCTGGTCGATGATCTGGATGTGACGCGGCAGCAGCCTGCCGAACAGCGCCTCGCCCCAGCTTTCCAGCGCCTCGGGCAGGAGCGTGTGGTTGGTGTAGCTGAGCGTGTTGCGGGCGATGTCCATCGACTCGTCGAAAGGAATGCCGCGCTCGTCATGCAGGATGCGGATCAGCTCGGGCCCGGCGATGGCCGGGTGGGTGTCGTTGAGCTGGATCGCCACCTTCGAGGGCAGCTTGCGCAGGTCGCCGAACTGGTTGTTGAAGCGGCGCAGGATGTCGCGCAGCGCAGCACCGGTCAGGAAGTACTCCTGCTTGAGGCGCAGCTCCTTGCCCTGCTCGGTGGTGTCGTCCGGGTAGAGCACGCGGCTGATGGTCCGCGCCAGCGCCTCGGGGGCGGCGGCGGCGGCATAATCGCCGTGATTGAACGCGGCAAGGTCGAACGGGTGGATCGCGCGGCCCGACCACAGGCGCAGGGTATTGGCCCAGCGGCCCTTCCAGCCGACCACCGGCGTGTCGAACGCCTCGGCCTCGACCTCTTCGGCCGGGTGCCAGCGCACGGTCTCGCCGTGGTTGGTCACGTGGCCGCCAAAGCCGATGCGGTAGCGGACCTCGGGGCGTTCGAATTCCCAGGCGTGGCGTTGGCCGAGCCAGAGCTCGGGCTGTTCGACCTGGCGGCCGCCGACAAAGCTCTGCCGGAACAGGCCGTGCTCGTAGCGGATGCCGTAGCCATGCGCCGGGCAGCCGATGGTCGACAGGCTTTCGAGGAAACAGGCGGCAAGCCGGCCAAGGCCGCCATTGCCCAGCGCCGCATCCGGCTCGTCCGCCAGCACGTCGTTGTAATCCTTGGAGAACTCGGCCAGCGCCGATTTCGCCTCCTCGACCAGTTCGAGATTGACGATGCCATCCTCGAGCAGGCGCCCGATGAGGAATTCCATCGACAGGTAATAGACCCGCTTGGCGCCGGTCTCATAGGTCTGGTGAGTGGCCTTGAACCACGCATCGACAATGCGGTCGCGCACCGCGTAACTCAGCGCCATGCGCCAGTCTTCGAGAATGGCGTGCTCGGGATCCTTGCCGAAGGAATAGGTCAGATGGCGCAGGATCGAGTCGCGCAGGGAGGGCGTGGAAAGTTGCAGCATGGTCTTTTGGCTCGCTCGATAGGGTCAGAGGTGCTCCTGAGCGGAGTGTCCTGCTATCAATAGCGCTTCCGGTCAGAATACAAGGTTACCGTCTCAATGGTTCTGCAATTGCAGCTGTTCGGTCAGGTGACATGCACAACCCGTAAGCGCTGCGAAGTCATCGGTGACCAGATGCACCGGGAACTGATCCATGAAGGTGCTGAACCGGCCCTTGTCGCGGAATCCTTCCGTGAAACCGTTCTCGAGCAGGTAGGGGCCGAAATGCCGCGCCACGCCGCCGATCAGGTAGAGGCCGCCGAAGGGCAGGGTGATCAGCGCCAGATCGCCGCAGACCCGTCCCAGCAGCCGCGAGAAGGTCTCGACCGCCCGCGCGGCGCGCGGATCGCCCGCTTCCTTCAGCGCCATGATCTCGGCGGCCGGGATGTCGACCTTGGAGGCATCGGTGACACCGTCCTCCTCGCAGAGCCAGTGCCAGATCCGCTCGAAGCCGCGGCCCGAGAGGAAATGCTCGACGCCTGCGCCGTCATGCTTGCGCGAGACGTACTGGAACAGCCGCAACTCGTCATCCGAGCGCAGCGCAAGCGTGGCATGGCCGGCCTCGCCCGGCGGCACCAGCGTCTGCTCGCCAAGGCGATAGACCGGTGCGGCGTTCATGCCGGTGCCGACCCCCACCACCAGCCGCGCCGAATGCGGGCTGGCGGGCGCGCCCTCGTGCAGCGTGGTGAGGTTCTCGACGGGGATGTGCCCCAGCGCGTGGCCCTGCGCCTGCATGTCGTTGAGCACCGCGAGGGTGCGGGCGCCGGTGGCGTTCTGCAAGATCTCGCGGTTCACCTCCCAGTCGAGGTTGGTGAGCTTGCCGGCGCTGTCGCGCACCGGGCCCGCCATGGCGACGCAGGCGGCGTCGGGCGCGATCTCGGCGGCATCGAGATAGTCGCGCAGGACGGCGCCGATGCCGCTCCACTCGGCATTGCGATAGCGCTTGACGCTGGCCTCCTGCACCGTCGGGCCGGCTGCCAGCGCGACGCGGGTGTTGGTGCCGCCGATATCGGCAAGAACTGCGGTGATCGCGTGGCTCATGACTGGCCCTCCGTTAGCGCTCCCTTAAGCGCGTGGTAGGAGGCTTTGGGCAGGCGTGCAAGCGTGTCGAAATCCACATGCACCAGCCCGAAGCGCTTGTCGTAGCCGAAGCTCCATTCGTAATTGTCGAGCAGCGACCAGCAGAAATAGCCCTTCACCGGCACGCCGCGCGCGATGGCACGCCGGACATCCGCCAGATGCGCCTCGATATAGGCGATGCGGTGCTCGTCCTGAACCTCGCCCGCGACGATGTCGTCATGCGCCGCCATGCCGTTCTCGGTGACGAAGATCGGCAGCTCGCCGGTATATTCCCGTGCCGTGCGCTCAAGGAAGTTGAGCAGGCCCTCGGGATAGATCTCCCAGCCCATGTAGGTCTTGGGCAGGATGCCATCGACCTCCTTGAGCGAGGGCCACGGGCTCTTGTCGGCGGTGATGAGCTTGCGGGTGTAGTAGTTGATGCCGCACCAGTCGATCGGTTGCGAGATCAGCGCCATATCATCCTGCCAGTTGGCCGGCATGTGCGGCTCGAGCCCGTCTAGCACGATCTGCGGGTATTCGCCCTTGAACACGCCGCCCATGAACCAGCGGTTGTAGATGCCGTCATAGCGCGCGGCGGCCTGATAGGCCTCTTCGCTGCTGTCGGCGGGTTCCGACCATTCGAGGTTGAACACGCCGCCGAGGTTCGACATGCCAAGCCCACGCATCACCTCGATCGAGCGCCCATGCGCCAGAAGCACGTGGTGCATCGCGCGGGTGGCGGCGCGGATGTCCCTGAGGCCCGGTGCCTGGCCGCCAAGGAAATGGCTCAGCCACGCCACGCACCACGGCTCGTTGATCGGGGCCACGGTCTCCATGCGGTCGCCGAGCTTCGACATCACCACCTCGGTGAAATCGCCGAACCACTGCGCGATGTCGCGGTTGCGCCAGCCGCCGAGATCGGCCAGCGCCGAGGGCAGCTCCCAGTGGTAGAGCGTGGCGTAGGGCTTGAGCCCGCGCTCAAGCATGGCATCGGTGAGCCGGTCGTAGAAATCGAGCCCCTCGGCATTGACCTCGCCACGGCCCTCGGGCAGCACCCGCGCCCAGGAGATCGAGAAGCGGTAGGCGTCAAAACCGGCGGCGGCCACGAGATCGAGATCCTCGGCATAGCGGTGATAGTGGTCGCAGGCCACGTCGCCATTCTCGGCCCGGACCACGTTGCCGGGCGTATCGGCGAAATCATCCCAATGGGTGCGGCCCGCGCCGCCGAACTTGTGGCCCTCGATCTGGTAGCTCGAGGTGGCTGTGCCGAAGGTGAAGCCTTCGGGGAAGTCCTTTCGGGTCAAGAGCATGAGTGCAAATCCTAAGTCGGTTTCGGGGCAGGGCCGGTGGACCCGCCGATGATCAGTTGCGCTTCGAGCAGATGGGTTTCGGGATCGCGCGCCGGTGCCGCGATGTGGCGCAGCAGCATCTCGGCTGCGAGCCGTCCGGCCTCGCGCACCGAGGAGCGGGTGGCGGTGAAGATCGGCATGTCGCGGCCATTGGCGAGGTAGCTCAGATCGTCGTCATGGGTGATGACAGACACGTCGCGGCCCATCTCGAGCCCGGCCTCGTGGATCGCCCGGCGGATGCCGATGGCGGTGATCAGCGAAGAGGTCAGGAAGGCGGTGGGCGGATGCGCGGCGGCCAGCAGTTCGGCGGCGGCGCGGTAGCCGAAGGGCTCGGTCATCTCCTCGCCGCGCATGAGGGCCGGATCCGGCGCGATGCCACGGTCGGTCAGGGCCTCTTCATAGCCGATGCGGCGCCGATAGGCGAAATCCATGAACTCGAGCCCGTTGAGCAGCGCGATCCGGGTATGGCCGAGATCGAGCAGGAACGAGGTCGCGCGCTTGAAGGCGCTGGTGTTGTTCATGTCGATCCAGCTGTAGGGAATGTCGAGTTCGGAGGCGCGGCCATGCACCACGAAGGGCAGGTCGAGCCCGCGCAGGAAGGGGATGCGCCCGTCGGCCATCTTTGGTCCGTGCACGATGATGCCATCGACGTGACCCTTGGCCTTGAGCCGGCGGTAATTGTCGGCCTCGTCCTCGTCGCCCGAGAGCGACAGCGTCATGTCGTAGCCGGCCTTGAGATAGGCCTCCGACGCGCCGGCGATGAAATCCCCGAAGACCGGATTGACCATCTCGTGCTGGGTCGAGATCGGGATCACGTGCCCGATCGCCATGGCGCGGCCCGTCGCCAGCCCCTTGGCGCGGGCGTTGGGGGAATAGTTCAGCGCCCGCGCGGCCTCGGCCACGCGGATGCGCGTCTGTTCGCTGACCTCCGGATAGCCGTTGAGGGCGCGACTCACGGTCGTCTGCGACAGTCCGAGATGGGCGGCGAGTTGCTTCAGATTCATGGCACGGCCCTCCAAAGCGCTTCGGATGACCATCACCATAGACGCAAATCCAACACGACGAAAAGGGGTTTTGTTCAAGCCGCGGAAAGCTGCAGTGCAGCATGGAAACCTCAGAAAAAGAAGCTATATGGCGATTGACTTGCCGTTGGAAACACGCAACGCTCGGCCAACTTCAAAGCGCTTTGGGGTGACTCGCTTCAAAGCGGTGAACGCGCGAGCCGTATCTCGCGAAACCGTGGAGGACGATCACACATGAAGTATCTCTCGAAACCCTCGTTTCTAGGCAGTGCCGCAGTTCTTGCGCTGTCCGCCGGTGCCGCCTTTGCCCAGGACATGCCCTTCGAGGTGGGCGAGGGCGATTTCCAGTGGGACGGTTACGAGACCTTTGCCGAACAGCACGACCTCAGCGGCCAGACCGTCGAGATCACCGGCCCCTGGACAGGCAACGAGAAGGAAAAGGTGGACGTCGTCTTCCGCTACTTCGAAGAGGCCACCGGCGCCAACGTCAACTATTCCGGCTCCGACAGCTTCGAGCAGGATATCGTGATCTCGGCCCGCGCCGGCACCGCGCCCAACCTCGCGGTGTTCCCGCAACCCGGTCTTGCTGCCGACATGGCGAGCCAGGGCCTGCTGACGCCGCTGCCCGACGACACCGCCGAGTGGGTGGCCGAGAACTTCTCTGCCGGGGACAGCTGGGTCGACCTGTCGACCTATGAGGGCGAGGACGGCGAGGAGCATGTCTACGGTCTGTTCTACCGCGTCGATCTCAAGAGCCTCGTGTGGTACTCGCCCATTGCCTTCGACGAGATGGGATATGAGATCCCCGAGAGCATGGAAGAGCTCAAGGAACTGACCGAGCAGATCGTCGACGATGGCGGCACGCCCTGGTGCATCGGGCTGGGGTCCGGTGCGGCCACCGGCTGGCCGGCAACCGACTGGGTCGAGGATCTGATGCTTCGAATGCACGCGCCGGAGGTCTACGATCAGTGGGTAACCAACGAGATCCCGTTCAACGACCCGCAGGTTGTCGAGAGCATCGACGAATTCGGCTGGTTCATCCGCAACGACGAGTACGTGCGCGGCGGCGCGCAGGCCGCGGCCACCACCGATTTCCGCGACAGCCCCTCGGGCCTCTTCGCGGTGCCGCCGACCTGCTACCTGCACCGTCAGGCAAGCTTCATCCCGGCCTTCTTCCCCGAAAGCGCAGAACTCGGCGACAATGTCGATTTCTTCTACTTCCCGTCCTACGAGGAGAAGGACCTCGGCAATCCGGTGCTGGGCGCCGGGACGCTGTTCTCGATCACCAACCCGTCCGAGGCGACGAACGTGATGCTCGAGTATCTCAAGCTGCCGATCGCGCATGAGCTGTGGATGGCGCAGGACGGGTTCCTCACCGCCCATGCCGGCGTCAACCCGGAGGTCTATGCCACCGACGCGCAGCGCGCGATGGGCGAGATCCTCGCTGACGCGACCACCTTCCGCTTCGATGCCTCGGACCTGATGCCGGCCGAGATCGGCGCAGGCGCCTTCTGGACGGGCATGATCGACTACGTGGGCGGCGACGATGCCGAGAGCGTGGCCGAGACGATTCAGGACCGCTGGGACTCGATCCGCTGACCGGCTGACGCCACAACAAACCTCCCCCGTGCCGTCCGGGCGCGGGGGGCCGCCCACAAGGCTAACGCGAGGGGAGCACGCACGCCATGTCACCGATCCTTCAGGGCATTCTGACCATCATCATCGGGGTCGGCGGATGCGTGGGCTACTTCTACCTCTCCAACATCATTCTCGACCGCTTCGTCTTTCCGGCGCGCAAGGACGACCAGGGCCGCAACATCGCCCGCGCGACCGCGGTGCGGCCGTGGCTGTTCCTGATGCCCGCGATCCTCGCTCTGGGGCTCTACCTCGTCTATCCGGTTGTCGGCAGCTTCCTGCGCTCGCTCTACAACCGATCGGGCGACGAGTTCATCGGCCTCGGCAACTACGTGCAGATGTTCTCCGAGCACGGCTTCCGCGTGGCGCTGTTCAACAACTTCCTCTGGGTGCTCTTCGTGCCCGCCGCGGCGACCTTCTTCGGCCTGCTGGTGGCGCAGCTCACCGACCGGCTGAGATGGGGCTCCATCGCCAAGTCGCTGATCTTCATGCCGATGGCGATCAGCTTCGTCGGTGCCTCGCTGATCTGGAAATTCGTCTACGCGGTCGACCCGAATATCGGCATCATCAACGCGGTGCGCGACTATTTCGGCCTTGCCGCCATCGATCCGCTGCAGATCCCGTTCTGGAACAACTTCTTCGTCATGATCATCATGGTCTGGATGCAGACCGGCTTTGCCATGGTGATCCTCTCGGCGGCGCTGCGCGGCATTCCGGAAGAGACCATCGAGGCCGCGATCCTCGACGGGGCCAACCCGTTTCAGATCTTTTTCCGCATCAAGATCCCGCAGATCGCCGGCACCATCGCCGTGGTCTGGACCACCATCACCTTCCTGACGCTCAAGGTGTTCGACATCGTCTACACGATGACGGGCGGCAATTTCGATACCGAGATCCTGCCGAGCTACATGATGAGCTACATGTTCCGCGATGACGGGCGCGCCACGGCGGTCGCCTTCGTGATCATGCTGATCGTCACGCCGGTGATGATCTACAACATCCGCCAGGCGCACAAGGAGCTGTAATCATGGACAATATTGCAGGCCACAAATCCTCGCTCAGCCTTGTCACCAATATCGCGGTGCTGTGTCTCGTGGTGATCTGGCTGATCCCCACGGTGGGGCTTCTGGTGTCGTCTTTCCGCGACCGCGAGCAGATCTCCGAGACCGGCTGGTGGGCCGCGATGTTCCCGGTCGAAAGCGCCGAGCGAATGCGCCCCGAGCCCGAGGGCGTGACGCAGGACGGCGACTATTACGTGCTCGAAGGCAACGTCTTCGAGGCCGGCTCGGGCAGCGTGTCGGGCTTCGGGCTGACCGGGCGTGACCCGGGCGCCGCCGAGGTGGGCCAGACCTACGCGTGGTTCGAGGTCGAGGTGACAGAAGAGGATGGTGAGATCGACGACGAGCGCATCGAGATCGCCTATCCCGCCGATGGCGAGCCCGAATTCCCCGAGGCCACCGAGGACGGGTTGCCGATCACGCCGGGCAGCGCGGTGCTGCAACGCTCTCTGACCGTTGCCGAAAACGGCGATTTCTCCTACGTGAATGACGGCGAGATCAGCCGCGCGCCCTCGCTCTATGTCATCACCAAGCAGCCGCCGGATTTCGGCTGGCAGAACTACCGCCAGATCCTGACCTCCGATGGCATGGACCGTGCCTTCATCAACACCCTGACGGTGACGGTGCCCGCGACGGTCATTCCGATCCTGATCGCGGCCTTCGCGGCCTACGCGCTGGCGTGGATGGATTTTCCGGGGCGCGGCTGGCTCGTCGCGGCCGTGGTGGGCCTTCTGGTGGTGCCGTTGCAGCTGGCGCTGGTGCCGATGCTGACGCTGCACAACCAGATCGGCATCGGGCAGAGCTTCCTCGGCATCTGGCTCGCGCATACCGGCTTTGGCCTGCCACTCGCGGTCTACCTTCTGCGCAACTACATGATCGGCCTGCCGCGCGATATCATCGAAAGCGCCAAGGTCGACGGCGCCACGGATTTCCAGGTCTTCACCAAGATCGTGCTGCCGCTGAGCTTCCCGGCGCTGGCCTCCTTCGCCATCTTTCAATTCCTCTGGACGTGGAACGACCTGCTCGTCGCCAAGGTCTTCCTGCCGTCCAACAGCGAGAGCTGGGTGATGACCGTCAAGATCGCCGACGACCTTCTGGGGTCGCGCGGGGGCGACTGGGGCATCCTCGCCGCCGCCGCCTTCGTGTCGATCGCGGTGCCGCTGGTGGTCTTCTTCGCAATGCAGAAATACCTCGTGCGCGGCCTGCTGGCCGGCTCGGTGAAATAAGGACGAATACACCCCATGACCGACACTCCGGACATGACCGCGCAACGCCACCTCAAGAAGGATCCCGACTGGTGGCGCGGCGCGGTGATCTACCAGATCTACCCGCGCAGCTATCAGGACAGCAACGGCGACGGGGTCGGCGACCTGCTGGGCATCGCCCAGCGGCTGCCCTATGTCGCCTCGCTCGGTGTGGACGCGATCTGGATCTCGCCGTTCTTCCGCTCGCCAATGCATGATTTCGGCTACGACGTCAGCGATTACTGCGACATCGACCCGATGTTCGGCACGCTGTCGGATTTCGACACGGTGATCGAGACCGCCCACGCGCTTGGCATCAAGGTGCTGATGGACCTGGTGATCTCGCACAGCTCGATCGAGCATCCGTGGTTCAAGGAGAGCCGCAGCTCGAAGGACAACCCGCGCGCCAACTGGTATGTCTGGGCCGATGCCAAGCCCGACGGCACACCGCCCAACAACTGGCTGTCGATCTTTGGCGGCTCGTCCTGGCAATGGGATCCGACCCGCTGCCAGTACTACCTGCACAACTTCCTCACCGAGCAGCCCGACATGAACTTCCACGAGCCAGCGCTGCAGCAGGCGCTTCTCGACGTGACGAAGTTCTGGCTCGACCGGGGCGTCGATGGCTTCCGCCTCGATACGGTGAATTTCTACTTCCACGACGAGCAGCTGCGCGACAATCCGGCGTTGCCGCCGGAAGAGCGCAACCCGATCACCGCTCCGGCGGTGAATCCCTACACCTGGCAGAACCACCTCTACGACAAGACCCAGCCCGAGAATCTCGACTTCCTCGCGCGGCTGCGCACGCTGATGAACGAGTACGACGCCGCCGCCGTGGGCGAGGTCGGCGAGGATCAGCGCGGGCTCGAGGTACTGGGCGAGTACACGCGTGGCGACGATCACCTGCATATGTCCTACGCCTTCGAGCTGCTCTCGGACCACGCGCCCACTGCTGCCTTCATCAAGAAGGTGATGGACGACATGGAAGAGAAGGCGCCGGGAGGCTGGGCCTGCTGGGCGTTCTCGAACCACGACGTGGTGCGCCACATCACCCGCTGGAACATCCCCGAGGCGGCGGCCCGGCTCTACATCACGCTGATGATGTGCCTGCGCGGCTCGGCCTGCCTCTACCAGGGCGAGGAACTGGCGCTGCCCGAGGCAGAGGTCGCCTTCGAGGATCTTCAGGATCCCTATGGCAAGCGCTTCTGGCCCGCCTTCAAGGGCCGCGACGGCGCTCGCACGCCGATGGTCTGGGATCCCAACGAGCACAATGGCGGCTTCAGCAGTGCCATGCGCACCTGGCTGCCGGTGAGCCACGCCCATCTCAGCCGCACCGTCGCGGGAGAAGAGGCCGACCCGCTGGCGATGCTGCATCATTACCGCCGGGCGATCTCGTTCCGGCACAGCCACGAGGCGCTGAAGAAGGGCGACATCTCGGAGGTGCACTGCGACGGCACGGTGCTCAGTTTCCGCCGCTGCCTCGGTCGCGAAGAGCTGTTCTGCGCCTTCAACATCGGCGACGAGCCCGTGACCATAAACGCGCCGGCGGGACCCTGGCACCAGATCGGAGCCGAGCTCGGATCGGCTGGACCTGCGCCCGACGGCAAGCTGCATTTCGGGCGCTGGCAGCCCGTGCTGGCGCTGAAATCTTGATCTCGGAGGGGGTACGCAAATGGCCGATCTGAAACTCACGGATGTTGGCAAGACCTATGGCGGCACCGTCGAGGTGCTCAAACACATCGATCTCGACATCAAGGCCGGCGAGCTGATTGTCTTCGTCGGGCCCTCGGGGTGCGGCAAGTCCACGCTGTTGCGGATGATCGCGGGGCTCGAGAAGATCACCGCCGGCACGCTCGAGATCGACGGCCAGCGGGTCAACGACGTGCCGCCGGCGCAGCGCGGCATCGCCATGGTGTTCCAGAGCTACGCACTCTATCCGCACATGACCGTGCGCGAGAACATGTCCTTCGCGCTGCAGATCGCCAAGAAGTCCAAGGACGAGATCCGCGAGTCGGTGGACCGTGCCGCAAAGATGCTTCAGCTCGAGCCCTATCTCGACCGCCTGCCCAAAGCGCTCTCGGGCGGCCAGCGCCAGCGCGTCGCCATTGGCCGCGCCATTGTGCGCGACCCCAAGGTCTTTCTCTTCGATGAGCCGCTCTCGAACCTCGACGCGGCGCTGCGCGTCGCCACCCGGATCGAGATCGCGCAACTCAAGGAGCAGATGCCCGACCGCACGATGATCTACGTCACCCACGACCAGGTCGAGGCGATGACGCTGGCCAGCCGCATCGTGGTGCTGGCCAACAAGGGCGTGGCGCAGGTGGGCTCGCCGCTCGAGCTCTACGAGACGCCGAATTCCGAGTTCGTGGCCCAGTTCATCGGCTCTCCGGCGATGAACCTGATGCCCGGCGAGGTGATCGCGACCGGCGAACGCACCACCGTGAGGCTGGACGCCGGCGGCAGCGCGGTCTCTACCGTGCCGACCACAGATGCCGATATGGGCCTGAAGGTGAACGTTGGCTTCCGGCCAGAGGATTTCGTGCTGGCGGAAGGCGAGGGGGCCTATACCGGCAAGGTGGCCTTGACCGAGGCGCTCGGCGAGGTGACGCTGTTGCACTTCGTCGATGACGGCGCCTCCAAGGAGCCGGTGATCGCCAAGCTGCCTGGCATCCACAAGGGGCTGCGCGGCTCCGAGGTGACGCTCTCCGCCGCGCCCCAAAAAGTGCATCTCTTCAGCGAGGGCGTGTCGCTGCTCTACCGCTGAGGCACGGGTCCGGCCGTCATGACCACAGACGGGCAGGCGGTCCAACGTCTGCCCGTTTTACGTGCATGGCTTCAAGCGAACGCGCCAGCTTTGCGCGTTTGCCACGCCCGGCCCGCGCGGCCTGTCATGGAACCGTCAAAGAACTGGCCCGGCGCGCCCGATCTCCGAAAGCTTGTTGCGGGAGAGCCGGCGCGGCGCGTCTGACCCTTCCGGGGACACAGGATGGAGGGCGCCATGGCCACCGACACGCAATCGACCGGATCACTCATCTACACGCTCGAGGACAAGCCCGAGCCGCCCGCGGCGGCGCTTGCCGCGTTCCAGCACATCCTCGCCTCCATCGTCGGCATCGTGACGCCGACACTGGTGATTGGCGGGGTTCTGGGGCTGGGCGAGTACGTGCCCTATCTCATCGCGATGTCGCTGCTCGTCTCCGGCGTCGCCACCTTCATCCAGTGCAAGACCATCGGGCCGGTTGGCTCGGGGCTTCTGAGCGTGCAGGGCACGAGCTTCGCCTTCCTCGGGCCGATCCTCGCCGCGGGCTTCGCGGTCAAGAACAATGGCGGCACGCCCGAAGACATGCTGGCGATGATCTTCGGTCTCTGCCTCGCCGGCTGCGTGGTCGAGATCGTGCTGAGCCAGTTCATCGACAAGCTCGGCAAGATCATCACGCCCACGGTGACCGGCATCGTCATCACCGTGATCGGCCTGTCTCTGGTCAAGGTGGGCTTCACCGATTTCGCCGGCGGCGTCGGCGCGGGCGAGGATCTGGGCAAGCCGATCAACCTGATCATGGGCTCGATCGTGGTGGCGGTGATCCTCGTTCTGACCTTCACCGGCAGCCCGATGCTGCGCATCTCGGCGATCATGGTCGGACTCGTGGTCGGCACCATCGTGTCGATGGTCTTCGGCATGGTGGATTTCTCGAGGGCCGGGGAGGGCGAGCTGATCGCCATCCCGCAACCGTTGAAATACGGGCTCGATTTCGACATCGGCCTGTTCATCCCCATCGCCTTCATCTTCCTCGTGACGGCGATCGAGACCTCGGGCGACCTGACGGCCAACTCGGTGATCGCGGGCCAACCGGTCAAGGGGCCGGTCTACCTGCGCCGGATCAAGGGCGGCATTCTCGCCGACGGGGTCAACTCGGCGCTGGCGGCGCTTTTCAATACCTTCCCCAATACGACGTTTTCGCAGAACAACGGCGTCATCCAGATGACCGGTGTCGCATCACGGCACGTGGGGATGTATATCGGCGGAATCCTCGTGCTGCTCGGGTTCTTTCCCTTCGTGGGCCAGCTCTTCCTGCTGATCCCCAAGCCGGTGCTGGGCGGCGCGACGCTGGTGCTCTTCGGCACCATCGCGGTGGCCGGCATCCGCATCCTCGCCACTCAGGAGATCGACCGCCGCAAGGTCTACATCATGGCGGTAAGCTTCGGTCTGGGCCTCGGGGTGACGCTGGTGCCGGAGGCAACGCAGAACCTGCCGGCCTTCCTCAAACAGGTGGTGGCAACGCCGATCACGCTGGCCGGGCTCTCGGCAATCCTCCTGTCGTTGGCGATCCCCGAGACCGCGGAGACCACCGAGCCGGTCGATGAGCCCTCGGAGGACGGCGCCACCGCCTGACGCGGCACCTGGCGACGGGGGCAACAGGGGGCGCTGCCCCCTCTTGGCCTGCGGCCAATTCACCCCCGAGGTATTTTTGAACCAAAGAAGCCAGGGGCGCAGCGCTCCTGGCTTCTCTTCGTCAAAAATACTCCCGCCGGAGGCATCCGAGGTCTGCCAGAAGGCGACGCGGTCGGGCTCAGGCGGTTTCGGCGGTCTCGAGCTTCTGCAGCGCCGCTTCCCAGAGCGCCTCGGCGCGATGCAAGCCGTCCATGACCTCGGCGTATTTCTTGTTCCAGGTATCGAGCTCGCCGGCGCGGGCAGCCTCGTAGAGCGCCGGGTCGGCGAGCTTCTTGGCGAGCTTCTCGCGCATCTCTTCGATCTTCTCCACCCGCGCCTCGCATTTGCGTACCTCTGAGCGCAGCGCCAGGATCTGGTCCCGCGAGGGCTTCGGTGCCTTGTGCGCGGCGGCTTTCGCCTTCTCGGGCTTCGCGGGCTTGTCCTGCGTCAGCAGCAGCGCCCGGTAGGCGTCGAGATCGTCCTCGTAGGGCTTCACCGTGCCGTCCTTCACCAGCCACAGCCGGTCGGCCACAAGGCTGAGGAGGTGCATGTCGTGGCTGACCAGGATCACCGCGCCGGAATATTCCGTCAGCGCCTCGACAAGCGCCTCACGGCTCTCGATGTCGAGGTGGTTGGTCGGCTCGTCGAGGATCAGCATGTGCGGCGCGTCGAGCGTGGCGAGAAGCAGCGACAGGCGCGCCTTCTGCCCACCCGAGAGCCGGCCCACCTCGGTCTCTGCCTGCGCCGCCATCAGCCCGAAGCCCGCAAGCTGGGCGCGCAGCTTCGGCGGGGCGGCCTCGGGGCGCTCGCGCTGGAGATGCTGCAACGGCGTCTCATCGAGATGCAGCTCGTCGACCTGGTGCTGGGCGAAATAGCCGATGCGCAGCTTTGAGCTGCGGACCATCTTGCCGTCCATCAGAACCAGCCGATCTGCGAGAAGCTTCGATAGCGTCGACTTGCCCTGGCCGTTGCGGCCCAAGAGCGCGATGCGGTCGTCCTGATCGATGCGCAGGTTCAGCCGCGACAGCACCTGCCGATCGCCATAGCCCGTGGCGCCGCCTTCAAGCGCCACGATGGGCGGTGAGAGCTGGTCGGGCTGCGGGAAGCTGAACACCCGCTTGGCGGCCTCCTCGGGCGCGGTGATGGTGTCCATCCGCGCGATCATCTTGAGACGCGCCTGCGCCTGCTTGGCCTTCGAGGCCTTGGCGCGGAACCGGTCGACAAAGCTCTGCAGGTGGGCCTTGCGCTCCTCCTGCTTCTTCGCTGCCGCCGCCTGCACCGCGCGGCGCTCTGCCCGGGTCCGGGCGAAGGTGTCGTAGCCGCCCTGATACAGCGTCAGCTGCCGGTCCTCGAGATGCAGGATCGCGCCCACCGCCCGGTTCAGCAGCCCGCGGTCGTGCGAGATCACGATCACCGTATGCGGATAGCGGGTGAGATAGCTCTCGAGCCACAACGCGCCTTCGAGATCGAGATAGTTCGTCGGCTCGTCGAGCAGGAGCAGGTCGGGCTGTGCAAAAAGCACCCCGGCCAGCGCCAGCCGCATCCGCCAGCCGCCGGAGAAATCCGAGCTCGGGCGTTGCTGGTCGGCCTCGTCGAAGCCCAGACCCTTGAGGATCGAGGCCGCGCGCCCCTCCGCCGACCAGGCGTCGATATCGGCCAGCCGGGTCTGGACCTCGGCGATGCGATGCGCATCGGTGGCCGTCTCGGCCTCGGCCATCAGTGCCGCGCGCTCGGCATCGGCGGCCAGCACCGTCTCGATCAGCGAGACGTCCGACGCCGGCGCCTCCTGCGCCACTCCGCCAATGCGGGCGCGCTCGGGCAGGCCGATCTCGCCGCCGTCGAGCGTCAGCTCGCCGCGGATCAGCCGGAACAGCGTGGTCTTGCCGGCGCCATTAGGGCCAACGAGGCCGACCTTGTGGCCGGCGGGAATCACCGCGGAGGCGCCCTCGAACAGGGGCCGCCCCTCGACGGAATAGGAAATGTCATCGATCCTGAGCATGCCCGCGCTCTAGCAGAGGCGCAGCGGCACGGAAATCCCCCATGATCTTCTCTTGGCTTGAAATATCCCGGGGAGCGCGAGGGGCTGGCCCCTCGCAGGCCGAAACCTGCCGCCGCGCGGGGTGGCTCGGGTCTTTCCAAGACCTCGCGCGCATGGTAACGCCCACATCAGAAAATACCGGCCGGGCCAGATGCCCGGCCTTTCAATGGAGACAGACATGGCCCTCGAACGGACCTTTTCGATCATCAAGCCCGATGCCACCCGCCGCAACCTGACCGGCAAGATCAATGCCAAGTTCGAGGAAGCGGGCCTCCGCATCGTCGCACAGAAGCGCATTCACCTGACCAAGGCGCAGGCCGGCGAGTTCTACAAGGTGCACGCCGAGCGTCCGTTCTACGACGAACTCTGCGAGTTCATGGCTTCCGAGCCGGTCGTGGTGCAGGTGCTGGAAGGGGAAGGCGCGATCGCCAAGAACCGCGAAGTGATGGGCGCCACCAACCCGGCGGATGCCGCAGAAGGCACCATCCGCGCAGAGTTCGCCGAGTCGGTCGGCGAGAACTCGGTGCACGGCTCCGACGCGCCGGAGACCGCCGCGGAAGAGATCGCCTACTTCTTCTCGGGCCTCGAGCTGGTCGGCTAAGCCGTCCTTTCGGACCCGTCACAAGACGCGAAACGGGCGCCCAGAGGGGCGCCCGTTTTCTTTTTGCCTTCCGGCAGAGTCCGGCAGATCTCAGGCCAGCTCGGCCCCTTGGTAGTCGGGTGCCTCGGCCCGGCCTTCTCCGGCGGTTCGGTGGTATTCCTCCGCCCAGCGGCGCAGCAGCGCTGCGTTGCGCATGTTGGCCTTGTAGCCGATGTCCATGATGTCGCCGATCAGCGGCAACAGGCCAATGGCCCAGTCCACGGCCACGTTCCACCCCATCTGCACAACCAGCGACTTGGGCGCACCGAGCTCTCGGGCCTCGTTGACGATCCAGACCGCCGGTGCCAGCGCCAGCGTGTCGCCGATGCCCGGCACGAGGCCGATGATCGAATCCCATCCCAGCCGGATCCCGGTGAAGGGCAAGCGGAAAGCCCGGTCGAGGCGGCGTGCATAGCGCTCGACACGCTCGACCCGTTCAAAGGTGTCACGACGCGACATGGCGATCACGCGTGCTCGGGCGTCCGGGCGATGATCCAGACGGCGTGGACGATGCCGGGGATATAGCCCAGAAGCGTGAGCAGGATGTTGATCCAGAAGTGCTTGCCAAGACCCACCTGCAGGAAGACGCCGAGCGGCGGCAGGAGGATGGCGACGATGATGCGGATAAGGTCCATGGGGACGGGCCTCCGTTGCGTGTTACGTTTGGCCAATCAACGTGAATACCCCGTTGCGGGTTCCGCCCCGGGCCGGCAGCAGCGTCCGCTTGGGCGGACGAGACTCTGCCTCAGCCGTCCTTGCGCCGCGCAATGACGCCGATCTCGTCAAGCATCGCCTCGATCCCCGAAAGCGCCTCGCTACGGCCCGAAACCTCGCCGCAGAGCGCATCGAACCGCGCCCGCAGATCGTCTTTCTCCTTGCCCCGGCAATCGTTCCAGGGCCGGCCCTGAAGCGCCATGTGCAGCACGTAGTAGCTGATGAAATGCGGCCTGGTGCCGGCGCGCAGCATCCGGCCGTAGGCGTCATGCGCCCCGAGCTCGCGCAGCGTTTGGGCATCGGGAATGCCAGCGCGGGCGCAGGCCGCCTCGACGGCGGGGCCGAGATTGCGGATGGAGGAAACCGGCGTGGACATCTGCGCCTCGCGCTGAGCTATGGACCGCACAAGACCTGACACCGCGAGGCGCCCGCGGCAAGCCCGACCGGCACGACAGACGCAGGGCCCGGGCGCAAAGATCGAACGCAGAGATCGGGCGCCGGGCAGGGCAGGCGCTTTGCGGCTGCAAAGCACGAGTTTGCAAATTAAGCGTGCATGACGGCTTCGTGACGGCTTGCGGTGTGCATCACCTTGGTGCAAAACCTGAGGCAATGGAGATGAAACAAGGGGGACACCCGATGACCATCGCACAGAACCGCTCCGTTCTGGTGGAAAGCTTCGGTGCCACGGAAGGCACCGCCCTGCGCCTCAAGCAGGCCGCCCTCGTGGTGGCCGGCATCGCCTTCCTGGCGATCATGGCCAAGATCAAGGTGCCGATGTGGCCGGTGCCGATCACCATGGGCACCTTCGGCGTGCTGACCCTCGGCGCCGCCTACGGCGCGCGGCTCGGCCTGGTGACCATCCTCGGCTACATGCTGGTGGGCGCGCTCGGCTTCGACGTTTTCGCCGGGAGCACGGCCGAGCTCAACGGCTTTGCCTACATGATGGGCGGCACCGGCGGCTACCTCGTGGGCTATGTCATGGCGGTGCTGCTGCTCGGCACGCTGGCGCGCGCCGGCTGGGACCGCTCGGCCCCCAAGATGGCGGGTGCAATGCTGCTCGGCAACGCCCTGATCTACGTGCCCGGCCTGATCTGGCTCGGCATGCTCTACGGCTGGGACAAGCCGATCCTCGAGTGGGGCCTGACCCCGTTCCTCGTCGGTGACGCGGTGAAGCTGGCGCTGGCCGCGCTGATCCTGCCGCTGGCCTGGAAGGCCATGGGCCGCGCCCGCGGCTGAGCCTTCGCCTCAGAGGAAAGCAAATCAAGCGGCGCGGGGGCTTCCCGCGCCGCTTTTCGTTGACCGCGACGCTGCCGCATCTTGCGGTGCCCTTGCGGTGGCGCTAGCCCTTTGCCATGACCCTGCAAGAGCGCGTTCCCTTCGATCTCTCCACCTCGCGGCCGCTTCCCAATATCGGCCCGGCCGCCATGTCCGACTGGCTGCTCGTCGACGAAGCCTACGCCGGGCAGATGGCGACCCGCGAGCATCTGCTCGACACCAATCGCGACGCGGTGCTCGCACTTTCGGAACGCGCCCGCCCGGCGGCGGACGAATTGCTGGGTTTCGTGCTCTCGCATCTGCCGGAGGGCTTTTGCCGCGACGGCGAGCGCGTCACGCGCCCGGACGGAGGGCAGGTGACGCTAGATCGTGCTGACCCGATGGGGACGCTGGGACGACTGGTGCAGGAGGATCTCTGCCTGCTCGAGAAGGCAGAGGGCGAGGCCGAGCACGTGCTGACCGGGGCGGTGCTGTGCTTTCCCGCCGGCTGGCGGCTGGCGCAGAAGGTGATGCGCCCGCTGGTCGAGATCCACGTGCCGATCCCCGAGTATGACGACGTCATTGCCGCGCGGGTGCAGCGCCTGTTCGACGGCGTGCAGCCCGGACGCCCGCTGATGCGTTTCAACCGCCTCTGGTATGACGATCCGACGCTGTTCCAGCCGGGGCCCCGACGCGACAACGACGATCGCTCGGACCCGAGCACCGCTGCCTATTTCCGTTCCGAGCGCCAATGCCTCGTGCGCCTGCCCGAAACGCGCGCCGTGGTGTTCTCAATCCACACCTATGTGATGGAGCGCGCGCGGGCGCTCGCGCTCAGCGCATGACCTGATAGAGGATGTCGCGCAGGAACTCGGTGTTCTGAAGCGCGACCAGCAGCGCCACGACCGCCGTGACCTGTGCGATGATACGCAGATCCATGCGACGCCACAGGCTCCAGAGCAGACGCGGCGCGCGCAGCGGTACAAGCACGACCCCAAGCCCGAGCTTGCGCCGTTTGGACGGCGAGCGGGTCGAGGCTCTTTCGGGTGCCTGCCTGCGTTCGACGACAGGAGCGACGACAGCGGCGGGTTGCGGCTCAACGGGTTCGGGCGCGTCGTCGAGCTCCATCATGTCGCGCAGGTGCTCGGACAGGGCGAAGTCCATGTGGGGCGGCTGAGACGGGCTGTAGACGCTCTCGGCCACCTGAGGGTCGAACATCTCGCGAAAGTCATCGGGTTCGATCAGGGTCTCGCAATCGTACCAGTCGATCGTCTCGACCGGGATATGCGAGAGCATGCCGCGGACGGTTTGCGCCAGGATCCGGCGGGCGAGCGTGTCGTCGCCTCTCTCGTCCTTGCGATGCAGAATGCGGACCGACAGGTAGGGCGCGTCGTCGGGAATGCGCTGCACCCTTACCGCCACGCCGAAATGGTCGGCCATCAGCGCCGCCCGTTTCTTGGACCTCCGGATCGCTCGGCCAGATGCGGAATCGAGACGTCGCAACACCTGCGCCGCATCGCTGAGCAACTGCCGGTCGTTCAGCGCGATGTCGTGGGTCAGAAAAATGCCCGCGTGCGGTGTCTCGATGTGGTCCAAACCGTCGGACTCCCTGAACTCGTTCAGTGATTACGATTTGGAAATTATATAGCAAATCTGGCATATCGGGGACGGGGCGATGGCGTTAATACGACATTAACCATCGTCACCCCGTCCACCGATCTTCCTCTGGTTGCAGCTCGTCGCTGCTCAGCGGTCGATCCGCTCGGCCGCGAGGGCGATTGCCTGCTGGTAGACCGTGGCCGCGTTCCACTCGTTCAGCACGCGGAAATTTGCGGTGCCCTGCTGGTAGGGCTGGCCCGGGCGCCAGCCTTTCTGGCGCAGGAAGTTGGCGGTCGAGGCCAGCGCGTCCCACTCGTTGTAGAAATCGACACGGCCGTCGCCATTGCCGTCGACGCCGTAGCGCATGGCATTGCCCGGCAGGAACTGGGTGTGGCCGAGCTCGCCATGGGCGGCGCCTTTCTGGGTCGGCGACAACATTCCGCGATCGACCATCTGAAGCGCCGCGAGTGCGTGCGGCGTGAAGAACGAGGACCGGCGGCAATCATAGGCCACGGTGCTGATCGACGAGACCACCGGCACGTTGCCCATGGTGCGGCCAAAGCCGGTCTCCATCCCGTGGATCGCCACGAGGATGCCCGCCGGGACGCCGTAGCGCTGCTCGACCGCGGCGTAGAATTGCGGGTTGCGCTGGATCCGTTTGCGTCCGGTGGCGGCAAACCCGTCGAGCGAGCCAAGGCGGATCCGGATGAAATCGTTGAGCGCGTATTTCACGCCCTTCTGATTTCGGTCCGCCGAGATGGTGGTGGTGGAATACTGCGCATTCATCAGCGCCTGGATGCCGCGTTGGCCAACGCCGGCGCGCTGCGCCTCGGCCGCGAACGCCTGCTTCCACGCGTTGAAGCCACTGGCGTTGTTGCCGCATGTGGCGGCCTGCACCGTGCCTGCCGTGGCGAGCCCGAGGGTGACGGCTGCGGCAAGTCTGAATACCCGGCGGAACATTCTAGGTTCTCCAATTCTCTCTGAGTTGGAGATGACGGTAGCTCAGCCCCGAAAAGGGGCAAACAGAAATGTCCCAGCGCCATGCCTATGCCGGAAAACCGCCGATAGGACGGCCTCCTTGGGCCGAGCCCCAAACCAAGGGCCCGGCGCCGCGGGACGGGGATCAGTAGGTGCCAAGCAGGCCGGCCGCGACGCCGGTGGCGTCGAGGGCCACGAAGAGACCGGCGATCCCGGTGGCCAGCATGCGGCGCTGCTGCGGGAAGGCGCTGGTGGCATTGTAGGCGAGAAGCGGCACGGCCAGAGGCAGCGAGATCGTGGCAACGCCCACCGAAAGCGCCCAGCTCGAGGCACTGGCAGCCTCCGCGGTTTCCGGCACTTCGCGCGGCAGATCGGCCATCTCGGCCTTCTGCACCGGTGCCAGCAATGCGCTGCGCAGGCGGCGGTCATAGGCTTGGTAGTGCGCCTCCTTCCGCTTGTGCTGCGTGGTGGGCTGGCGGCGGGATTTCTTGGCCACGGGCAAGGTGCGCGCCAGCACGTCCTTCTGGGTCAGGCGCTCGGTGCGGGCGTGGCCATGCTCGAGGCGGACGCGGCGCGGACGCAGGCGCTCGGGCTCGGCGGGCGCCACCGGCCCCTGCGCGGCGCAGGCGGGCTTGAGTTCGGTGATGAAGCGGTCACGCGGCAGGCGGAGGTCGGTGCCGGCCCAGATCACGTGCGAGACCGGAAGTGCTTCGACAAGCGCGAAGAGCACGTGGGCCAGCGGCGTGAGCACAGCTTGCTCGTCGCTCGGGGCCGAGACGTGCAGCATGGCCTCGTCAGCCTCGTGATGGACGCTGACCGTCCAGTCGCCTGTGCAGGTGGCAAAGCGCAGCGTGACGGTATCTGTACGGTCGCAATCGGCGACGGAAAAATCGTTATGTGTCAGGGCATCGCGCATGATCTGTTGGATCTCGTCGAGAACCACGATCGAACGGGCGGCGAAGACAAGACGGGCTGTACTCGTGAAACCTTGGGTCATCTTGAACTCCTGAGCAGTGTTTTTCTTGGTATTCCATTTCCCCACGACACTCACTCTTGGTCCCGATTGGGGTGAGAATCTGGCCTGTCTGAGGAGGCGAGTGGCCCGGCCTGCCCAGATTTCGTCCGAGTTCAGGGCGAAACCGCCGCAATCTCAATGAACTGAGGCGCTTCAGCCATGATTTGATGCGTCTGCGAGATTTTAGTCCGAAATTGTCTCAACCTATCCATAAGGGGTGACGCTAACGCGCGTCAGCCTGACCGTATTTGGATCATCAATTTGAGAGGTTTTCTTTGGGCACCCGCGGCAGTCACGGCGACCACGTCGGACAATCCGGGGAATTTTCATTCTCTGACGCCCTATCGGAAACGGTAGGGCCAAATGCGGACCACGAATCGCGGTGGACCGTCAACATTCTGACCACCTAAGGGTCATTGGGCCGCATATTCGACCACCTCCGAGAGGCGCTCTCGTCAGTCTGCTTGGGTCGCGAAAGCCGGCCACCGCATAACGAAAAAGGGCGCCCGAAGGCGCCCTTTCCCGAATACGTCCGCGAGGATCAGCAGCTGTAGTACAGCTTGAACTCGACCGGGTGCGGGGTCATTTCGTACTGCTCGAGCTCTTCCATCTTCAGGTCGATGTAGCCTTCGATCTGGTCCTTGGTGAACACGTCACCGGCCAGCAGGAAGTCCATGTCGGCCTTCAGCTCGTCCAGAGCCTCACGCAGCGAGCCGCAGACGGTCGGGATGCCCTCGAGCTCCTCCGGCGGCAGGTCGTAGAGGTTCTTGTCCATGGCTTCGCCCGGATCGATCTTGTTCTTGATGCCGTCGAGGCCGGCCATCAGGAGCGCTGCGAAGCACAGGTAGGGGTTCGACGACGGGTCGGGGAAGCGGGCTTCCACACGCTTTGCCTTCGGCGATTCCGCCCACGGAATACGAACGCAGCCAGAACGGTTGCGGGCCGAGTAGGCGCGCAGGACGGGGGCCTCGAAGCCCGGGACCAGACGCTTGTAGGAGTTGGTCGACGGGTTGGTGAAGGCGTTGAGCGCCTTGGCGTGCTTGAGCAGGCCACCGATGTACCACAGGGCTTCCTGCGACAGGTCGGCGTACTTGTCACCTGCGAAGAGCGGCTTGCCGTCCTTCCAGATCGACATGTTCACGTGCATGCCGGTGCCGTTGTCGCCGGCGATCGGCTTCGGCATGAAGGTTGCCGACTTGCCGTAGGCCTGGGCCACGTTGTGGATGATGTACTTGTACTTCTGAAGCTCGTCAGCCTGCTTGGTGACAGTACCGAAGATCAGGCCAAGCTCGTGCTGGCACGACGCCACCTCGTGGTGGTGCTTGTCGACCTTCATGCCGATGCGCTTCATGGTCGAGAGCATCTCGGAGCGCAGGTCCTGTGCGTCGTCGATCGGGTTGACCGGGAAGTAGCCGCCCTTGACGCCCGGACGGTGACCGGTGTTGCCCATCTCGTAGTCGGTGTCGGTGTTCCACGATGCGTCGAGCGCGTCGACCTCGTAGGAGACCTTGTTCATCGCAACCGAGAACTTCACGTCGTCGAACAGGAAGAATTCCGCTTCCGGGCCCATGAACGCGGTGTCGCCGATGCCGGATGCCTTGAGGTAGGCTTCGGCCTTCTGGGCGGTGCCGCGCGGGTCACGATCGTAGGCTTCGCCGGTGTCGGGCTCGACCACCGAGCAGTGCACGCAGAGGGTCTTCTCGGCGTAGAACGGATCGATGTAGACGCTGTCCGGGTCGGGCATCAGCTTCATGTCGGATGCTTCGATCGACTTCCAGCCTGCGATGGAGGAACCGTCGAACATGAAGCCTTCTTCGAGGAAATCCTCGTCGACCTCATCGGCAATCACCGTCACGTGCTGCAGCTTGCCGCGCGGATCGGTGAAGCGGATGTCGACGTAAGCGACCTCCTCGTCCTTCATCAGCTTGAGAACGTCTTTGATGCTCATTCCCTTCTTCCCTTTCTGTGACTTTTGGGTCCGGTATGATTATTGTTCGGCCGCTCGTGCCGCGCTCAGAGCGCGTCCGAGCCGGATTCGCCGGTGCGGATCCGGATGGCCTGTTCGATCGGGCTCACGAAGATCTTGCCGTCGCCGATCTTGTCGGTCTTGGCGGCAGAGATGATTGCCTCGATGGCGGCGTCGACGAGTTCGTCGTCCAGGACGACCTCGATCTTCACCTTGGGCAGAAAATCGACCACATATTCCGCGCCGCGATACAGCTCGGTATGGCCTTTCTGGCGGCCAAAGCCCTTCACTTCGAGAACCGAGAGGCCCTGGATGCCAGCATCCTGAAGCGCCTCCTTGACCTCGTCGAGCTTGAACGGCTTGATGATCGCCTCGACCTTTTTCATGGTCTATCTCTCCTCGTAATCCCGTGTCGGACCCTGCCAGATCATTTCTGCCCGGCGGCCACAATCGGATAGCCTACGGGGGCAGGGGGTGCATAGAGCGATTTGTATCGACCGCGCGAATTTTGCGCAACATGCCTTCAGAATGGGCGAAATGAAAACTTGAGGTGGAAGACATGGCAGATCTCCTGACGGCAGCGCAGATGCGCGCGGTGGAGACGGCGGCAATGAACTCGGGCGAGGTGTCCGGTCTGGAGCTGATGGAACGGGCCGGAACGGGCGTGGTGGAGGCAGTTTTCAAGCACTGGCCCGAGCTTGCACGACGCGCGCACCGGGCCGTGGTGCTGTGCGGGCCGGGAAACAATGGCGGCGACGGATTCGTCATCGCGCGGCTGCTGGTCGCGCGCGGGTGGGAGGTAGAGCTCTACCTCTACGGCGTGCTCGATCGGCTGCCGCCCGATGCGCGGCGCAACGCCGAACGCTGGCAAGAAATCGGCCAGATCCTGCCGCTTGAGCCCGGTTTCGAGGCCTCGAGCCGGCGCGCGGCGCTGGTGGTCGATGCGCTGTTCGGCACCGGCCTGAGCCGCCCCATCGCTGATCTTGGCGCGACGCTTCTGGATCTTGCCGAGCTGCGCGGCGAAGGGGCGGCGTTGAGCGCCGGCGAGCGCCCGGACTGGACCCCGCTGATCGTCGCCGTCGATCTGCCGAGCGGACTTTGCAGCGACAGCGGCCGGGTGCTGCGCGACGAGCATTTCGTGGGCCTGCCGGAGGTGCTCGAGGCGGCCTCGGCGGCGGCGGACCTGACCGTGACCTTCCACGCCCGCAAGCTGGGCCACGTGCTAGACGAAGGGCCCGAGCTTTGCGGCACCGTGGTCGTGGTGCCGATCGGGCTGGAGCAGCGCCGCTCGCGCGCGCCGCGTAGCGAGCGGGTGGCCGAGGTGACGGCGCCCTCGGGGCTGGCCAAGGCGGGTGGGCACAAGTTCAGCCACGGCCATGCGCTGGTACTGTCGGGCGGCTTCGGGCGCACCGGCGCCGCCCGGCTCTCGGCACGCGCGGCGCTGCGCGCGGGCGCAGGGCTGGTAACGCTTGGCGCGCCGGGCGCGGCGCAGATCGAGATCGCGGCGCAGATCACAGCGCTGATGCTGCGCCGGATCGAAGGCGCGGAAGAGCTCTCGGAACTGCTCGAGGATGACCGGCTCAACGCGCTCTGTCTCGGGCCGGGGCTGGGGCTCGAGCGTTCGCTCGAACTGGCACCGGTGGCGCTCGAGGCGGAACGTCCGACGCTGCTCGATGCCGATGCGCTCTCCGCCTTTGCCGACGACCCGGCAGAGCTTTTCGGGCTGCTGCACAAAGGCTGCGTACTGACCCCGCATGGCGGCGAGTTCGCGCGATTGTTTCCCGATCTCGCGGCGCGGCTGCGCGAGGTCGCCGAGGCCGGCCCGGCCTACAGCCGGGTCGATGCGGCACGCGAGGCGGCACGGCGGGCGGGCTGCGTGGTGCTGCTCAAGGGGCCAGATACGGTGATCGCGGCGCCGGATGGGCGCTCCGCGGTCAATGCCGGTGTCGGTGCGCGCGCGGCGCCATGGCTGGCGACGGCGGGCGCGGGCGACGTGCTGGCGGGGCTGATCTGCGGGCTGATGGCGCGCGGTCTGGCGCCCTTCGAGGCGGCCGGGGCGGGGGCGTGGCTGCATGTCGAGGCGGCGCGGGCCTTTGGGCCAGGGCTGATCGCGGAGGATCTGCCGGAGGCGCTGCCGGGGGTTCTTGCGGACTTGCTCTGAGGGTTGGGGAGACGCTGTCTGTCTCGCCTCGCGGTCGACCTTAAGGGTACAAAGCGGGTCGGTCGAACACGCCCCAGCGCGGAATCAAGGCCGCAGGCCGCCGCGCCATCGTCGGCCCGCCCGGACGGGCCGGCGATCTTGGGCCGCAGGCGCTTCGCTGCGAGGTCCTTCGGATATGGCTGGGATAAAACGAGGGATTCTGAGCAAGGATCGCCATCCCGCGGGCCGCCGATGGCGCGGCGGGCGTCGAGGGACGGATTTGGCAGAGGGATCGGACGGGGCGCTGAAGGAAAACGGGCCCAAGCGGGCCCGTGTCTCAGCTGTTGCCGGAGGAGGTGAACCGCGCCGCGTCCGCCGCCGCGCGGCGAATGGCGTTGGATTTGTGCACCGTCTCCATGTACTCGGCCTCGGGGTCGCTGTCATAGACCACGCCGCCGCCAGCCTGGATGTAGAGCTTCTCGTCCTTCACGATGGCGGTGCGCAGCGCGATGCACATATCCATGTCGCCGCCGGCGCTGAAATACCCCACGCCGCCGCCATAGACGCCGCGCTTCTCGGGTTCGAGCTCGTCGATGATCTCCATCGCGCGCACCTTGGGCGCGCCCGAGACGGTTCCCGCAGGCATCCCGGCGAAAAAGGCCGACAGCGCGTCCTGATCATCGGCCAGCTCGCCCACGACGTTGGAGACGATGTGCATCACGTGGCTGTAGCGCTCGATGATGAACTTCTCGGTGGGGCGAACGGTGCCGATCTTCGACACCTTTCCGGTGTCGTTGCGGCCCAGGTCGAGCAGCATGAGGTGCTCGGCCAGCTCCTTCTTGTCGGCCAGAAGATCGGCTTCGAGTGCGCGATCCTCCTCGGGCGTGGCGCCGCGCGGACGGGTGCCGGCGATGGGCCGGATCGTCACCTCTCGACCAAAGACCCGAACGAGGATCTCGGGAGAAGCACCGATCACCTGGAAGCCGCCGAAGTTGAAATAGAACATGAAGGGCGACGGGTTGGTCCGCCGCAGCGAGCGGTAGAGTGCGAAGGGCGGCAGCGGGAAGGTCTGGGTCCAGCGCTGCGCCGGCACGACCTGGAAGATGTCGCCCTTGCGGATGTAATCCTTGGCGGTCTCGACCGCGGCCTTGTAGCTCTCGCGGGTGAAGTTCGACACCGGCTCTCCGGCCTCGTGCGCCTCGCCGAGATCGCGGCTCGCTTGCGGCAGCGCGCGTTCGAGATCGCGCACCGCATCCATCACGCGCTCGGCGGCACGGGCATAGGCGGCGCGGGCGGACACCCCGTCCTGCACCCAAGCCGGCGCCACCACGGTGACCTCGCCCTTGACCCCGTCGAGCACGGCGACGACCGAAGGGCGCAGCATCAATGCGTCGGGCAGGCCGAGCGGATCGGGATTGACGTTCGGCAGGTGCTCGACCAGCCGGATCATGTCATAGCCGAGATAGCCGAACAGCCCGGCAGAGGCCTGCGGCAGATCCTCGGGGAGTTCGATCCGGCTTTCCGCGATGAGCTCGCGCAGCGCGGTGAGCGGATCGCTCTCGACCGGCTCGAAGGCCTCGGGGTCGAAGCGCGCCTGCCGGTTGATCTGCGACGTCTCGCCGTGACACTTCCACACCACGTCGGGCTTCATGCCGATGATCGAGTAGCGCCCGCGCACCTCGCCGCCGGTCACCGACTCGAGCATGAAGGCATCCTTGGCGGCGCCGGTCAGCTTGAGCATCAGCGAGACCGGCGTGTCGAGATCGGCGGCAAGGCGCGCGTAGACCACCTGGTTCCTGCCGGCCTCGTAGGCCGGCGCGAAGTCTTCGAAAGCGGGAATGAGCGTCGCCATGATGGGCCTTACTGCAGGGTGCTGAGCACGGAGTTCACCGCGGACTGGTCGATGCTGATGCCGGCACGCGACTGGATGTCGGCATTGAGCGCGCGGAACAGGTCCTGCGAGACGCTGCCCGCCGCCTGGTCGCGCAGCGCGTTGCCAAGCTGCTGGATCTGCGGGTCTTCCATGTTGACCGGGGTGACGTCATCGAGCCGCACGATCAGCGCCGCACCGTCGCCGCGCACCGCGCGGGCCTCTCCTGCGGCCATGTCGAACACCGCCTCGAGCACCGCCGCCGGCAGACCCTGAATGCGCGACTCGCGGGTCAGGCCGCTCTCTGCGCTGGCATCGAGCCCGTTCTCGCCAAAGCTCTGGTCCTCGGAGATACGGGTCGCGATCTCTTCGGACTGTGCCAGCAGCGCGTCGGTGGCCTGCTCCTGCTCCCAGAGCTGCTCGACCCGGTCGCGCACATCCTCGAACGGGGCAGGCGCGGGGGCGCGAAGCTCGTCGAGGCGCAGCGCGAAGATGCCGCCGTCGCCAAGCTCGGCGATTGCCGGATAGTCTCCCTCGGCCACGGCGGAGGCCGCCTCGCGGAAGGACTGGTAGCCGGCGATGCCGGTGTCGGTGCTGGCGGTCCAGTCGATCTGGCCAAGCTCCATGTCGGTGTCCTGCGCCAGCTCTTCCAGCGTCGCGCCGCCGGCAAGCTCGTCGTCGATGCTCGAGGCCATGCCCTCGATCACCCGGCGGGCCCGGTCGAGCACCAGTGCGTCACGCAGATCCGGCACCGCCTCTTCATATGGGGTTTCCTGCGCCGGCAGCACGCCGTTGACACGGTAGAGTGCCGGGCCGAAGGAGGAGGGCGCCGGGCCCACGACATCGCCGACCTCGGCCGAGAACACCGGCTCGGCGGCGTCGCCCAGCGTGTCGCGGGTCACATCGCCCATGTCGGTGTCGATCAGCGCCAGGCCGCGCTCGTCGACCACGGTCTCGAAATCCGCCTCGCCCGAGGCGATGCGGTCGGCGGCGGCCTGGGCCTCGGCCTCGGTGCTGAACACCAGCCGCTCGATCAGGCGCCGCTCGGGCAGGTTGAACTCCTCGGCGCGCTCGTCATAGGCGGCGCGCAGGGCGTCTTCCTCGACCTCGACGGTGTCGACGATCATGTCCGGCGTCAGCCAGGCGAAGGTGATGACCTTGGTCTCGGGCAGGGTGAAGAGGTCGATATTGTCATCGTACCAAGCTTGCAGCTCGTCTTCTGACGGCACCGGCAGGCCTGTGTTGAGCGCGTCGCGCTCAAGCGTGGCCCAGGTGAAGGCGCGGCTCTCGCCGATATACTCGAGCAGCGTGTCGACATAGGCGTCGGGCAGGGCGGTGCCCGAGATCACCGCGGCGCTGAGGATCGAGCGCGCGGCGTCGCGGCGCAGGTTTTCCTCGAACTCGCCTTCGTTGAGGCCGGCATTCTGCAGCGCGTAGGCATAGGCGCTGCGGTCGAAATTGCCGTCCGGGCCGTTGAAGGCCTCGACATTGCTCAGGTCCTCGGCAACGCGCTCGTCCCCGACCGAAAGGCCGATCCGGGTGGTCTCGTCCTCGAGCGCGGCATTGGTCACGACCTGCGCCAGCACCTGATCGGTGAGGCCGGACTGGCGCGCCTGCTCGACCGTGATCGCCCGGCCGGTCTGGGCCTGCTGGGCGCGCAGCTCGGATTGCAGCGCGCGGGCATAGTCGCTGGTCGAGATCGTGGTGTCGCCGACCGAGCCGATATTGCCGACCCCGCCGGAGAAATTCACCGTGCCGAAGGCGCCGAAACCGACGAACGAGGCGATCAGGATCGCCCAGACGATGTACTTGGTGATGCCGGCTTTTCCGCGCGCCATGACTGCCTCTTCCCCTTATGGTTCTGGCGCCCGTGTCTATGACGGGCTGTCGGTCCCCGCAAGGGGCCAGTCCAGCGCGTCGAGCCGGTCGAACAGCACCGTGATCGCGTCCGCGTCGAGATTGGCGAAGGCGAAGCGGAAATGCCGCGCGCCGGCAGGGTCCTCCGGCGGCACGAACATGGTGCCGGGCAGGGCGAGGATGCCGGCCTCGTGCACCAGCTTGCGCCCCAACACGTCGGAGCCTTCGGCGAAGGGATGTTCGACATACGCGAAGTAGGCGCCAAGGCCCTTGAGCCGCCAGCCACGCGCTTTGAGCCGCGGGAACTGCGCGGTGATCGCCTCGCGGCGCGCGAGGATCTCGTCACGCTCGCCGGCGACCCACTGGCTCAGGTTCTCGAGCCCCCAGAGCGCCGCGATCTGGCCGAGCTGCGGTGCGCAGATCGCCACCGTGTCCTGGAACTTCTCGACCTCCTCGAGCAGGTCCGGCGCCGCGATGATCGCGCCCACGCGATGGCCGGTGAGACGGTAGGCCTTGGAGAAGCTGTAGAGCTGGATCAGCGTGTCTTCGTGGCCCGGCTGGCGCAGCAGATCGTGCGGCGCACCGGAGCGGCTGTCGAAGTCCTTGTAGGTTTCGTCGACGATCAGCTTGATGCCATGCTCACGGGCAAGGTCGTAGAGCGCCCGCAGGGTCTCGGCCGGATACTCGACCCCGCCGGGATTGTTGGGCGAGACCAGCACGATGGCGCGGGTCTTCGGGCTGATCAGGGCGCGGGCATCCTCGGCCCCGGGCAGCAGGTCGTCGCCAGTGGGCAGCGGCACGGTGCGCACGCCCTGCATGTCGAGCCACATCTTGTGATTGAAGTACCACGGCGTCGGCAGCAGCACCTCGTCGCCCTCGCCGGCGATGGCGGCCATGGTGGCCGCAAAGGCCTGATTGCAGCCCGCGGTGATCGCGACCTGATCGGCGCTCACCTCGGCGTCATAATGCGCGCTCCAGTCGCGGGCCAGCGCGGTGCGCAGCGCCGGCAGGCCGAGGACCGGGCCGTAGAGATGGGTCTCGGGCTGCTCCATCGCCTCGGCCATGGCGCGGCGCAGGGCGGCGGGCGGCGGATCCACGGGCGCGGCCTGGCTCACGTTGATCAGCGGTCGGTCGGCGGGAAAGGACACGCCCTCGATCCAGCGCTTGGCCTCGGGGACCGGCGGTGTGAAGGTGGATTGCGTGCGGCTGAGTTGGGTCATTTTGTCGGATCCGGCGTGATTTCGGCGCACGCTATCAGGCCGCTCCGGGCGGGGAAAGGCCCGCCGTGGCGGGCGCTTCGCTCAGGCTTCCGAGGTGTCGAAGGACGCGCGCGCGGCGCGGATGCGGCCGTGGTTGCGGTCGGCCCAGTCGGTCAGGATGGCAATCGGCTCGAGCGCGGAATGACCAAGCTCGGTCAGGGCGTATTCTACCGATGGCGGCTTGGTCGGAAAGACCTGCCGCGAGATCAGCCCGTCGCGCTCGAGCTGGCGCAGGCTCTGGGTCAGCATCCGCTTGGAGATGTCGCCGACCTGACGTTGCAGCGCCGAAAAGCGCTTCGGACCGGTGGTGAGGGCGATCAGCAGCAGCAGCGTCCACTTCTGGCCCACCCGGTCGAGCACATCGCGCACCGGGCAGACGCCGGGATCGTCCGGCGCGCCGTCGAAGGACGCAAGCTGGCGCAGGATCTCGATGCCGTCCGGGTTACCTGCATGTTCCCTGGTCATGATAAAGTGCCTCCTTCACAGCGCCCTACAGGCGGTCTACATCCGAGACCATATCACGGTTATAGACCAAATTCGCACGAAAGGAACATCCCATGTCTGACACGCTCAAATACCTTGTCACCGGCGCCTCCGGACAGCTTGGCGGCCTCGTCATCGACGCGCTTCTGGCCCGCGTGCCGGCAGACGAGGTCGGTGCGCTGGTGCGCCGCCCCGAGGCCGCGGCTCCGCTGGAAGCCAAGGGCGTGAGCGTCCGCGTGGCCTCCTATGACGATCCGGCGGCGCTGACCGCAGCCTTCGCGGGCGTCGAGCGCCTGCTGCTGGTGTCGTCGAGCGAGGTCGGCAAGCGCGCGGCGCAGCATGGCAACGTGATCGACTCCGCCAAGAGCGCGGGCGTCGGGTTCATCGCCTACACCTCGATCCTCGGCGCCGACAGCTCGCCGCTGACCGTGCTGCCGGCGGAGCACATGGCGACAGAGCAGGCGCTGGCGGCCTCGGGCCTGACTTACGCGCTGCTGCGCAATGGCTGGTACACCGAGAACTACACCATGGGCGTTCCGACGGCGCTGGAGCATGGCGGCATGATCGGCACCATCGGCGACGGCCGGGTCTCGAGCGCCACGCGCGCCGACTATGCCGAAGCGGCGGCCATCGTGCTGAGCGGCGATCTGCCGGCCTCGGGCACGGTCTACGAGCTGGCCGGTGACACCTCCTACAGCCTGCCGGACTTCGCAGCTGCGCTCTCGGAGCTCTCGGGCAAGGAGATCGGCTACACCGACATGCCCCCCGAGGCCTATCAGGCGGCGCTGATCGGAGCGGGCCTGCCGGCACCGGTGGCCGAGATGCTGGCCGACAGCGAGAAGGGCGCCGCGCAGGGCGGTCTCTACAGCGAGGACAAGACGCTCTCGACCCTGCTCGGTCGCCCGACGACGCCGTGGCGCGACACGCTGGCCGCGGCGCTCTAAACGTAAGACGCCCCGCGCCTTGATCGGGCGCGGGGCGGCAAATTTTTCGTACGAAAAATTTTGGCGCTCAGTCGGAATCGCCGCGATAGGGCTTTACGTATTGCAGCGCCATGTCCCACGGGAAGAAGATCCAGGTGTCCTGGCTGACTTCCGTGATGTAGCTGTCGACCATCGGCTTTCCCATCGGCTTGGCATAGACCGTCGCCACATGGGCCTTGGGGTAGAGACTGCGCACCAGTTCGAGCGTCTTGCCGCTGTCGACCAGGTCGTCGATGATCAGGATGCCGTCGCCATCGCCGACAAGCTCCGCGTCGGGCGATTTCAGCACCTGCGCCTCACGCCGCTGGTCGGCCTTTCCGCCGCCCGAGTGGTAGCTCTTGACGCTGATCGTGTCGACGGTGCGGATGTCGAGCTCGCGGGCGATGATCATCGCCGGGGCCATGCCGCCCCGGGTGATTGCCACCACTGCCTTCCAGCCGCCATCTTCGGGCCCGTGGCCCTGAAGCCGCCAGGCCAGCGCCCGCGCGTCGCGGTGCAGCTGGTCCCAGCTGACGTGAAAGCCCTTTTCATGCGGCAGAAGGTCTTTGGTCATGCGAGCTCCTCCTCAGCCCTTGGTGATATCAGGCGCGTCCGGCGCCTTCATGCCGACGATGTGATAGCCTGCATCGACGTGATGGGTCTCGCCGGTGACGCCCGCGCCGAGATCCGACAGCAGGTAGAGCGCCGAGCCGCCGACATCGTCGATGGTCACGTTGCGGCGCAGAGGCGAGTTGTACTCGTTCCACTTCATGATGTAGCGGAAATCGCCGATGCCCGACGCCGCCAGCGTCTTGATCGGACCGGCGGAGATCGCGTTCACGCGGATGCCGTCGCGGCCGAGATCCTCGGCGAGATAGCGCACCGACGCCTCGAGCGCCGCCTTGGCCACGCCCATGACGTTGTAATGCGGCATGATGCGCTCGGCACCGTAATAGGTGAGGGTGAGGGCGGAGCCGCCCTTGGTCATCATCTTCTCGGCCCGCTGCATGACGGCGGTGAACGAGTAGACCGAGATGTCCATGGTCAGCTTGAAGTTGTCGCGGCTGGTATCGACATAGCGGCCCCGCAGCTCGCTCTTGTCCGAAAACCCGATGGCGTGGACGATGAAGTCGAGGTTGTCCCAGCGCTCTTTCAGCCCGTCGAACAGCCCGTCGATCGAGGCCTCGTCGCCCACGTCGCAGGGCAGCACGATGTCGCTTCCAAGTTGAGCGGCCAGCGGATCGACCCGCTTCTTCAGGGCGTCGCCCTGATAGGAGAAGGCGAGCTCGGCACCGGCGTCGCGAAGTGCCTTGGCGATGCCCCAGGCGATTGATTTGTCGTTGGCGAGGCCCATGATCAGGCCGCGCTTGCCCGCCATCAGAGTGTTTGACATTTCCTATCTCCGCCCGGCATTTCTGTGTTCGAAACCCTTTAGGGCAAGCCCGGAACGGCTTCAAGGGTTTGCGCTGTCATCGCAGGTGAAGGAGAACCGATATGTCCGACCGCACAGGCATCTTCGCGGGGGACGACCCGTTCGCGATCGCCCGCAGCTGGCTGGCCGAGGCCGAGAAGACCGAGATCAACGATCCCAACGCCATCGCGCTGGCCACGGTCGACCCGGATGGTCTGCCCAATGTGCGCATGGTGCTGCTCAAGGAGATCGAGCCGGATGCCTTCGTGTTCTACACCAATTACGAGAGTGCGAAGGGGCAGGAACTTTCAGAAAGCGGCAAGGCCGGCTTCGTGATGCATTGGAAATCGTTACGCCGTCAGGTGCGGGTGCGCGGAACGGTGACCCGCGAAGACGGACCGCAAGCCGACGCCTATTACAACAGCCGCTCTCTGAAATCCCGTCTCGGAGCATGGGCGTCGCGGCAGTCGCAACCCCTGTCTTCGCGCGCGTCTTTGATGGCTGACGTGGCGAAAATCACCGCAACCCATGGCGCGACGCCGAAACGTCCGCCATTCTGGGGTGGGTTTCGGATCGCCCCATTGGAGATCGAGTTCTGGGCGGATGGCGCCTTCCGGTTGCATGACCGTTTCGTGTGGCGTCGGCGGTCCATTGCCGACCCATGGAACGTGGACCGGCTGAACCCGTGAATTTCACGTCACGTGAACTGCACAGGCTTGCAAATATAAGTTGAGTGGGCTTGCATTTGCTGCCCTGCCTGTCGCAAGAGGGAAGCGGGGATACGCATGACGACCAATGGAAGCACAGTTGACACAGCATGACGAAGAGACGTTCGACGTTCTCGGGAAGGTAAAGTGGTTCGATCCCGTAAAGGGATTTGGCTTTGTAATCGCCGATGAAGGTGGGCCCGATATCCTGCTTCATGCCAATGTCCTGCGCAATTTCGGCCAGAGCTCAGTGGCCGACGGGGCCCGAATCGAGGTCAGCGCGCAACGGACAGAACGTGGAATTCAGGCGACAGAAGTGCGCAGGATCGAACCGCCCGAAGCGCCGTCCGGCGCTCCGCTGGCAGATTTCGAGGATGTCGATCCCGAGATCATGCGATCGGCTCCGCTCGAGCCCGCACGGGTCAAATGGTTCGACAAGGCCAAGGGCTTCGGCTTTGCCAACGTGTTCGGCCGCTCGGATGACGTGTTCATTCACATCGAAGTGTTGCGGCGCTCCGGCCTCGCGGACCTTCAGCCCGGGGAAGCGCTTGCAATTCGCGTGATTAACGGCAAGCGTGGGCAGATGGCCACCGAGGTAAATGCATGGGAAGCCGCAATTTCTCCCTCCTGACACTGCTGACTGCCGCCCTCGCGGGCGGCCCGCTTGTTGCACAGTCCTGCCGCGATGATGCCATCTGGCTCCGCGGCGACTGGGGCAGTGTGCGCCTGAGCGTCGAGGTGGCCGACGATGCGGCGGAACGCGCACAAGGGCTGATGCATGTCGAGCAGATGCCGCCGGGCGCGGGGATGCTTTTCGTCTACGAGGCAGAGCGCCCGACCGCGTTCTGGATGAAGAATACGCTCATTCCGCTCGACATGATTTTTGCCGATGCGCAGGGACGGGTGGTCAAGGTTCACCCGATGGCGATCCCGCATGACGAAACGCCGATCCCGAGCGGCGAGCCGGTGCAATACGTGCTCGAAATCAATGGCGGCATGGCGGCACAGCTTGGCATCGCTGAAGGCAGCGAAATGATGCATCCGGCCATTACCGGCGATCCGGTCTGGCCCTGCGAGTAGCGCGCCGCGCGGATTGGCCCTTTTCAATCCTCCGGCTTCGCTTTATGCGGAGCCTGTCGGGGCGTAGCGCAGCCTGGTAGCGCGTCTGTTTTGGGTACAGAAGGTCGTGAGTTCGAATCTCGCCGCCCCGACCACTTTCCTCACATCATCATCAATGCCGCGTGATTCCGGGCCCTTGCCGTCTTGGTCGCGCGATTGATCGCGTCATCAGCACGTGCTGCCCGGTTTTTCGGCAGACATTCCCTGTTCCTTCCGGAAACACCGCTGTTGCAGGAATGTCATGACACTCTGGGAGATATGCTCAGGGCAGTTCTCAACAGCTGTGGATAAACCGCCTCGCAGGCGGGGATTTCCCTTGTCCAGCGGCCCGAGGCGGTTTTGGCTCCGGGTGTGGATGACTTTGGAACAACCCATAGCCCTAGTATGGGGCCCGGCGCACAACGCAAAATATATGTGACGGTCCTGAAAAACACGTTGACCCAGTCCGGTCACTTGCGTCAGTTTGTGGGGGCCGGAGGCAAGATCACAACATGTTGTGGTTGCCGGCGGGGACAGACCGAGACAGCAGTTAGACAGGAAAACCTGACAGGGACGGATTGGCTTCCGTCGCTGCCCGGAGAGGCTGTCTCTGCCGACCGGCAAAAGATTTGGGCAGCTGAGGGCAGAACAGCGATGAAGATCGAGAGAAAGTACACGCAGGCCGGCCAGGACGCATATGCGGGCATCGAGTTCGTCACCACGACCTCTGAGATCCGTAACCCTGACGGCTCCACCGTTTTCAAGCTCGACGAACTCGAAGTTCCCGCAAAGTGGAGCCAGGTGGCCTCTGACGTCATCGCGCAGAAATATTTCCGCAAGGCCGGCGTGCCCGCGACCCTGAAGAAGGTCGCCGAGAAGGACGTGCCCGAGTTCCTGTGGCGCTCGGTGCCTGCCGACAAGGACGCGGTGCGTGGCGGCGAGACCTCGGCCAAGCAGGTCTTCGACCGGCTCGCCGGCGCCTGGGCCTACTGGGGCTGGAAGGGTGGCTACTTCACCTCTGAGGACGACGCGCAGGCCTATTACGACGAGATGCGCCACATGCTGGCGAGCCAGACCGCGGCGCCGAACAGCCCGCAATGGTTCAACACCGGCCTGCACTGGGCCTATGGCATCGATGGTCCGGGGCAGGGCCACTACTATGTCGATCACAAGACCGGCAAGCTGACCAAGTCGAAATCGGCCTATGAACACCCGCAGCCGCATGCCTGCTTCATCCAGTCCGTGGCCGACGATCTGGTGGGCGATGGCGGCATCATGGATCTCTGGGTCCGTGAGGCGCGCCTGTTCAAGTACGGCTCCGGCACCGGCACCAACTTCTCGAGCCTGCGCGCCGAGAACGAGCGTCTCTCGGGCGGCGGCAAGTCCTCGGGCCTGATGGGCTTTCTCAAGATCGGCGACCGCGCTGCCGGCGCGATCAAGTCGGGCGGCACCACGCGCCGCGCCGCCAAGATGGTCATCGTCGATGCCGATCACCCGGATATCGAGGATTTCATCAACTGGAAGGTCAAGGAAGAGCAGAAGGTCGCGAGCATCGTCGCCGGCTCGAAGATGCACGAGAAGATGCTCAACGCCATCTTCGACGCGATCCGCGCGTGGGACGGGCTCGAGAGCGATGCCTATGAGGCCAACGCCAATACCGCGCTGAAGGCCGCGATCCGCGAGGCCAAGAAAGTCGCGATCCCCGAAACCTATATCAAGCGCGTGCTCGATTACGCGCGGCAGGGCTATGCCTCGATCGAGTTCCCGACCTATGACACCGACTGGGACAGCGAGGCCTATGCCACCGTCTCGGGCCAGAACTCGAACAACTCGATCCGCGTCACCGATGCCTTCCTCGAGGCGGTCCGCGAGGGCCGGCCGTGGGAGCTCATCCGCCGCACCGACGGCTCGGTCGCCAAGACCGTCGACGCCAAGGAGCTGTGGGAGCAGATCGGCCACGCCGCCTGGGCCTGCGCCGATCCGGGCATCCAGTTCCACGACACCGTCAATGCCTGGCACACCTGCCCGGCGGATGGCGAGATCCGCGGCTCGAACCCGTGCTCGGAATACATGTTCCTCGACGACACGGCTTGCAACCTTGCCTCGATGAACCTGCTGACCTTCCTCAAGGACGGCCAGTTCGATGCCGAGAGCTACATGCACGCCACGCGCCTGTGGACGCTGACGCTGGAAATCTCGGTGCTGATGGCGCAGTTCCCCTCGAAGGAAATTGCCCAGCTCTCCTATGACTTCCGCACCCTCGGCCTCGGCTACGCCAATATCGGCGGCCTGCTGATGAACATGGGGTTCAGCTATGACAGCGACGAGGGCCGCGCCCTCTGCGGTGCGCTGACCGCGCTGATGACCGGCGTGAGCTATGCCACCTCGGCCGAGATTGCCGGCGAGCTTGGCGCCTTCCCGGGCTACGAGCGCAACGCCGAGCACATGCTGCGCGTCATCCGCAACCACCGCACCGCCGCCTATGGCAGGACGGACGGATACGAGGGGCTCTCGGTCAAGCCGGTGGCCCTCGATCACGGCAACTGCCCCGATCAGGCGCTCGTGGCACTGGCGAAATCTGCCTGGGACGAGGCACTGCGTCTGGGCGAGCAGCATGGCTACCGCAACGCGCAGGTCTCGGTGATCGCGCCCACCGGCACCATCGGCCTCGTGATGGATTGCGACACCACCGGCATCGAGCCCGACTTCGCGCTGGTGAAGTTCAAGAAGCTCGCCGGTGGCGGCTACTTCAAGATCATCAACCGCTCGGTGCCCTCGGCGCTCGAGAAGCTGGGCTACAGCTCGAGCCAGATCGAGGAGATCGTGGGCTACGCGGTCGGTCACGGCACGCTGGGGAATGCCCCCGGCATCAACCACACCGCGCTGATCGGCATGGGCTTCGGCCCTGCGCAGATCGAGAAGGTCGAGCGCGCCCTCGGCACTGCCTTCGACATCCGCTTCGTGTTCAACCAGTGGACGCTGGGCGAGGCGTTCTGCCGCGACGGTCTGAACATTCCGGCCGACAAGCTTTCGGACCCGACCTTTGACCTGCTGAAGCATCTCGGCTTCACCAAGGCCGATATCGAGGCTGCCAACGACCATGTCTGCGGCACCATGACCCTCGAGGGCGCGCCGCATCTGAAATCCGAGCACCTGTCGATCTTCGACTGTGCAAATCCCTGTGGAAAAAAGGGCAAGCGTTACCTCTCGGTCAACAGCCACATCCACATGATGGCCGCCGCGCAAAGCTTTATTTCCGGGGCGATTTCCAAGACCATCAACATGCCCAACGCGGCCACGGTCGAGGATTGCCAGAAGGCCTATGAACTTTCCTGGTCGCTGGGGGTAAAAGCCAATGCGCTCTACCGCGACGGCTCCAAGCTGAGCCAGCCTCTGGCCTCGGCGCTGGTCGAGGATGACGACGACGCGCTCGAAACCCTCGAGAGCGGCACGCCGCAGGAGAAGGCGCAGGTCATCGCCGAGAAGATCGTCGAGAAGGTGGTGGTCAAGGAGGTCATCCGCGCCGGGCGTACCAAGATGCCCGAGCGCCGCAAGGGCTATACCCAGAAGGCCATCGTCGGCGGCCACAAGGTCTATCTCCGCACCGGGGAATACGAGGACGGCAACCTCGGCGAGATCTTCATCGACATGCACAAGGAAGGCGCCGGCTTCCGCGCGATGATGAACAACTTCGCCATCGCGGTCTCGGTCGGCCTGCAATACGGGGTGCCGCTGGAGGAGTTCGTCGACGCCTTCACCTTCACCAAGTTCGAGCCCGCGGGCATGGTGCAGGGCAATGACAGCATCAAGAACGCCACCTCGATCCTCGACTACATCTTCCGCGAACTGGCGGTCTCCTATCTCGACCGCACCGATCTGGCGCATGTGAAGCCCTCTGGCGCGACCTTCGACGATCTCGGCCGCGGCGAGGAAGAGAGTGTGTCGAATGTGGAGGAATTGTCCGAGAACACCGCGGCGCGCTCGCTGGAGATGCTCAAGCAGATCTCCTCGACCGGATATCTCCGCAAGCGCCTGCCGCAGGAACTGGTGGTGCTGCAGGGCGGCCAGCGGACCGGGACCGGCCCCGTGGCCTCGCACGGAGCGATGAGCGCAGGGGCGGTGCAGAGCACGGTTGCGACGCTCAGCACCTCGACCTCCGCCGTGGCGATGGACGCCCGCGCCAAGGCCCGGATGCAGGGCTACGAGGGCGATCCGTGCGGCGAATGCGGCAACTACACGCTGGTGCGCAACGGCACCTGCATGAAGTGCAACACCTGCGGCTCGACCAGCGGCTGCAGCTGAGAGATCAGGGCAGGGCGCGCATGTGCCCTGCCGGATATCCGGGGGGGCCGAGGTCACCCTGCGCGGTCGGGGCCGCAGGCAGAAGACAACGAGCGGTAAGAATACCGAGCCCCGTCAGCGAACCTTTGAAGGGCCTCCTCGCGGGGCCTTTTTTCTTGGCGTACGGTTTGTTTAGCGGATCGTGAGCCGCAGGGTGAACTGCTCGTAGGCAGGGGCCCGGAACAGCTGGAAGACATTGACGCGGTAGGTTCCGGCGCTGGTGCGGAAGCTGAAATCGTCCTGGCAGTCGGTCACGCCGGGAATGGTGAAGCAGGTGTTGTCGCTGCCAAGCAGCTGCAGCCGGGCGCTTTGGCCCGCGCCGGTGCCGAAGACGAAGCAGAGCGGTGCATTGTCGGTGACGCGCCCCGAGACCTCGCCCGACGAGGCGCCGCTGGCGAAGCGGATCTCGGAGCAGGATTGGGCGGAGGCGCTGCCCCCGGCGGCGCAAAGGCACAAGGCGAGCACGGTCAGAACGTGTTTCATGGCAATTCCTCAGATTGAAAGCACTGGTTGCGCGCGAAGGGTGCTCCGCAGCGTGGGTAATATCCATCGAGCCTAAGCTCTGGGCGCGGCCAGCGTCCAGCCTGCCATTTGGCTGCCCCCGTAGCGGCCGCGTCTTTGCAAGGCGCCTCACAGTGGTTAGAAAGTGCACATACAAAAAGGCATCCCATGCTCGCACCCCTTCTTACGCTGTTGCCGATCTACCTGCTGATCCTGCTGGGGTTCGGCATCATCAAGAGCAAGCTCATTGCGCCGGAGGTCCTGCCGCAGCTCAGCCGCTTCATGCTGATTGTCTGCGTCCCGGTGCTGATCTTCTCGGCCGTGTCCAGTGCCGGCGACCTGAGCCAGTTCAACTGGCGGTTCATCCTTGTCTACGCGCTGGCGTCGCTTGCCACGCTGACGCTGGTACGGTTCGCGCTGAACAAGCTCTTTGGGTACGGGCCGGGGCAGAGCTGGGTGGCCGCGCTCGGCTCGTCGGTGCCGAACTCGGTGTTTCTCGGCTACCCCATCACGATGATCGTCCTGCCGGACGTGGCGGACCGGCTGTTTGCGTGGATCATGGTCGTGGAGAACATGGTCGTCATCCCGCTGGCCCTGACGCTTGGCGACGTGCTGAGCCGGCAGCGTGGGCTACCGGCCTCGCAGGCGATGCTGCACACCGCGAAGACGACGCTGCAGAACCCCACCGTGCTCGGCCTCTTGGCGGGGCTCGCCTTCGGGGCAACCGGGCTGGTGCTGGCCGAGCCGCTGGACAAGACCCGGAGCATGATCGTCGCGGCGGCGCCGCTGATCTCGCTGTTCCTCGTCGGCGGCAACGTCGCGCGCTCGCGGCTCGACGAGGTCGACCCGCCGGTCTTCCTTGTTGCCGGGGCGAAGCTTCTGCTGCATCCCGTGCTGGTCTTCGCGGCCCTGTCGCTGTTCACCGCGATGAGCGAGGACGAGATCCGAGGCGCCACGCTGTTCGCGGCAATGCCGATGTTCACCCTCTACGTCATCTTCGCCGCCCGGCACCGGGCCGAGCGGCTGGCCTCCTCGTCGGTGGTTCTGTCGACGGTAATCGGCGCGGCGACCGTGGGGATCCTGGTGGTGCTGTTCGCGGCCTGACCGGCCCGGCTCAGGAAATCGCGTGGTCCTTCAGTGCCTTGCGGATGAGCTTGCCGTTTGCATTGCGCGGCAGGGCATCGATCCGCAGATAGGCGCGGGGCTGCTTGTAGCGCGCAAGACGCTCGGCAGCGCGGGCGGCGAGCATGGTCTCGTCGAGCTCTTCCTCGGCCACGTAGAAGGCCGCGATCACGCTGACGCCCTCTTTCACCGCCACGTCCGTGACGCCGATTTCGGTGATGCCCGGCAAGTCGGCCAGCGCCGCCTCGACCTCGATCGGTGAGACCCGGTAGCCACCGGCGTTCATCATGTCGTCGCCGCGCCCGAGATAGCGGATCTGGCCATCCTCATTCATGCAGCCCTGATCGCCGGTGAGGAACCAGTCGCCGATAAACCGCTGCGCGGTGTCCTCCGGCGCGCCGACATAGCCCAGCATCAGTCCCGGATCGGAGCGATGCACGGCGATGGTGCCGGGCTCGTTCAACGGCACCGGCGCGCCATCCTCGCCAAGGATTGCCACGCGGCGCCCGGCCTGCGGACGGCCCAGCATGTCGGCATCGCAAGGATGCGCGGGGGCGGATGAGATGAAGGTCGAGCATTCGGACATGCCGAAGGCCTCGTAGATCTCGTTGCCGGTGGCCTCGCGCCAGGCGTCGCTGGTGGCGGCGGTGAGCTTTTCACCTGCGGCCAGGCCGTGGCGCAGCTTCGGCATCGGCGGCAGCGGGTATTTCAGCAGCTTGCGATAGACGCCCGGGGCGGCGGCGAAGATCGTCGCATCGTTGCGCTTGAGCAGGAGCGGCAGCTGCGCCGGATCGATGCCCGCCGCCGGGATAAGCGCTGTCGCCCCCATCGTCCACGGATCCATGAGCCCCGTGCCCAGCGTGTAGGTCCAGTTGAAGGCACCGGCATGTAGCAGCCGGTCGCTCGGATGCAGGCCGTACCAGCCCTCCATCATCATCTGACGCGCCCAGATCGCCCGATGGGCATGGCCCACGGCACGCGGAAAGCCGGAGGTGCCGGAGGTGTAGATGATATAAGCCAGCCGCTCGGGATCGCCCATGTGCCAGGGCGCGGGCGGCAGCGTGTGCCACGCCTCGAAACTCTCGGGGCCAAAGACCGGGATCTCGGTGTCGGGGCTGGCGACGCCCTCGCCCCGCAGGATGGCAGCGGGCTTCAGGTGGTCCAGCATCGGCGCCACCTCGCGTGCGGTGAGCTGCGACGACGTCGGCACCGGCACAAGCCCGGCGGCGATGGCACCGAGATAGGCGATCGGGAAATCGACGGTGTTGCCGAGCCGCATGAGCACGATGTCCCCCGGCGCGAGCCCCGCCTCGAGCAGGCCGGTGGCGGTGCCTCGGACCGCGGCAATCAGCCGGTGATAGGACCAGCGCTCCGCGCCAGTGGGCCTGACGATGGCCAGCGCGATCTTGTCGGGCGTGGCGTGGCCCGCCTCCAGCACGTGGGCGGCGAGGTTGAACGGCGCGGGGCAGGGCGCATAGGCGCCTTCATCGAAAAGCGAGACCATGCCATTGGCTTAGGGCCGCTCCGGATTTGTTGCAAGGCTCCCGTGGCGGCCCTATAGGAAGAGCCATGACCCGCGACCCGAAGACCTTGATCCGCCTGGCGCGGGAAACCGGCGAAGAGGCCTCTGCCGAACCGCTCGACCTTGGGGCGCGCGTGCGCGAGCTGCGCAAGGCCCGCGACTGGACACTGGAGCAGGCGGCCCGCGAGGCCGGGCTGGCACGCTCGACGCTGTCGAAGATCGAGAACGGGCAGATGTCGCCAACCTATGACGCGCTGAAGAAGCTTGCGGTCGGTCTCGGGATCGGAGTGCCGCAGCTTTTTACGCCGCCGAAGAAGGAGCAGGTCTCGGGCCGGATGGTGCACACGCGCGAGGGACAGGGCCTGCACCAGGCCACGGTGACCTACGAGCACGAGCTGCTTGCCGAAAGCCTGACCAAGAAGAAGATGCTGCCCTACCGCGCCCGCGTGCGCGCCCGGAGCATGGAAGAGTTCGACGGCTGGGTGCGGCACGACGGCGAGGAGTTCCTCTACGTGCTCACCGGTGTTGTCACGCTCTACACCGAGTTCTACGAGCCGATCGAGATGCGCCGCGGTGACAGCGCCTATTACGATGCCAGCATGGGCCACAACGTGGTTTCGGTAAGCCCGGAGGATGCGACGATCCTCTGGATTACCTCGCTGGGCTGAGCGTCGCGCCTGACGGCAGGGCCTCTGCAACAGCGTTACCTCTTCAGATCAGCTTCCGCGAGCCAGCGCGGCGAGCTTTGCAAGCTCGTCCTCGGCACGCCAGAACGCCAGATCCTCGGGCTGTGCCGTGTTGATCTGCGGTGCGGCGTCTTTCGGCACCTCGCGTGCCGGCTCCGTCAGGGGCCGGGAGGGCGTTCCGGGGGCGATGGGACGTTTCGGGCGGAAGAAGAAATCGAGCATCGGCGCAGCCTCCTATACCTGTTCGAGAAACGCTGCCTGAGCTGTCCGGGTTCCGCCCCCGGAGGATGAATTCGCGCCTGCCGGGATCAGCCCGCCGCGCGCTGCAGCGGTTCCGGCAAGCGGACCGGGAACAGCAGATCCTCGACCTCGCGCCGCGCCTCATGCAGCGTCAGATCGTGCCGATCGGCCACGTGGCGCGCGACCTCGTCGACCTGAGGCGGCGCATCGCTGAGCGCTGCGTCATCGACATGCGGAAAGCGCTGCCGAAGGCGGCCTGCGGCCTGGTTCCAGTTCCGGGTGATGCGGGTCCATTCCATCTGTCTCATACCGGGGCAACGTCCACTCATGCTCTGCGTTCCAAGGGCTGTCGTGGTGCACCGCGCCGTCGGCGGATCCTTGCGAAACACCCTCGCAAGAAAAAGGCCCCGGCGCGGTCACCGGGGCCATCTTGCGGCACCAGAGATTAAGCGTCTGTTATCAGCGCTCCGGCAACAGGCCGCGCGGGGCAAAGCGCAGCACCAGCAGCAGGATCACCCCCATGGTCAGAAGCCGCATGTGCTGCACGCTGCCCAGCAGGTGCGCCTTGAGCGCCGAGCCATCCGCCATGCCAGCGGTGATCACGCCCATCAGCCATTGGCCCATCGGCTCCACCTGGACCCAGAGGAACCAGATCAGGAACCCGCCCAGAACCGCGCCGAGGTTGTTGCCAGAGCCGCCGACGATCACCATCACCCAGATCAGGAAGGTGTAGCGCAGCGGCTGGTAGCTCGAGGGGGTGAGCTGACCGTCGAGCGTGGTCATCATGGCGCCGGCGATGCCGCAGAGCGCCGAGCCGAGGATGAAGATCTGCAGGTGCCGCGCGGTGACATCCTTGCCCATCGCCTCGGCGGCTTCCTCGTTGTCGCGGACCGCGCGCATCATCCGCCCCCAGGGCGAGTTCAGCGCCAGCTGTGCCAGCACCAGAAGCACCACCAGCACCACGGCGAAAAGCACCGAGTAGCCGAGTTTGACGTAGATCGTCGAGGCGGTGGTCGGGTCGAGCCCGATGCCCGCGGCGGTCTCGACGAAGCCCGCGTCATTCTGCAGGTCGATCTCGTAGGGAACGGGGCGCGGCAGGCCGATGACGTTCTTGACGCCGCGGGTCAGCCAGTCCTCGTTTTTCAAGAGCGCGATGATGATCTCGGCGATGCCCAACGTTGCGATGGCGAGGTAGTCCGAGCGCAGCCCGAGCGCGGTCTTGCCGATGACCCACGCAACGCCCGCGGCGAGCAGACCGCCCACAGGCCAGGCCAGCAGCACCGGCAGACCGAGCCCGCCGAGGAAGCCGGTGGCGGCCGGGTCGACCGACTCGATGGCCGACACCGCCGGGTCGAGGATGGCGCGATAGAGGAAGAACCCAACCACGGCGATGGCGGCAACGGCCCAGCCACGGGTCTTGCGGGGCAGGGTCTTCCAGGCGAAGACGGCGCCCGCGATGGCGGCAAGCGCAAAAGCGATGGCCCCCAGCACACGCCAGCCACCCGCGGCCCAGGCCTCGGGCACGGGCGCCACCGAGGTCAGCACCACGGCCAGCCCGCCAAGCGCGACGAAGCCCATGACACCGACGTTGAACAGCCCGGCAAGTCCCCATTGCAGGTTGACCCCAAGCGCCATGATGGCGCTCACCAGTCCCATGTTGAGGATGATCAGGGCGGAGTTCCAGCTCTGCAGGACTCCGGTGCCAAGGATCAGCGCCGCGACGAGCGCGAAGAGAGCGAGCGTCCTCATACCGATTTCCCCTTGAACAGACCTGTCGGCCGGAACAGCAGCACGATGATCAGGATCACGAAGCTGACGGCGAACTTGTAGTCGGTGGACAGGAGCTGCACGAGCCCCGATGGCTCGAGGCTTTCGGGCAGCATGTAGGTGAGCACCTTCTTCCAGGCATAGGTGATGCCGACCTCGGAGAAGGCGATGATGAAGCCGCCGGCGATGGCCCCCAGCGGCGAGCCAAGCCCGCCGACGATGGCGCTGGCGAAGATCGGCAGCAGGATCTGGAAGTAGGTGAAGGGCTTGAAGCTCTTGTCGAGCCCGTAGAGCGTGCCCGCCACCACCGCCAGCGCCGCCACGATGATCCAGGTGACCATCACCACGCGCTCGGGGTTGATGCCCGACAGCAGCGCCAGATCTTCGTTGTCGGAATAGGCACGCATCGATTTTCCGGTGCGGGTGTGGTTGAGGAACCAGAACAGCAGCGCCACCACGAGGATCGCCACAACTACCGTGATCGCCTGCGTCGATTTCAGCGCCAGCCCCTCGTCGAGCCCGGTCATCGTCTTGAAGTCGCGCGCCGAGATCAGGAAGCGCTCACCATCGGCGAAGTTCTGGTCGCCGGGGCCGATGATCAGGCGCGTGAGGCCGTTATAGATGAACATCACCCCCATCGACACGATCACGAGGATCACCGGCTTGGCCTTCTGCTCCCGGTAGAAACGATAGACCAGCCGGTCGGTGCCCAGCACCAGGAGCGAGGTCAGCACGATGCCGAAGGGAATGGCCAGCAGCGCCGTGGGCAGCGGGCCGAAGCTCACACCCAGCGCCTGCAACCCCCAGGTCACCAGGATGGTGAACATGGTGCCGATCGCCATGGTGTCGCCATGGGCGAAGTTGGAGAACCGCAGGATGCCGTAGATCAGCGTCACGCCCAGCGCCCCCAGCGCCAGCTGGCTGCCGTAGGCAATGGCCGGAATGAAAACGAAATTGGCCAGCGCGACCAATGCGTTGAGGAAATCCATCACGGGTGCTCCCCGGTTATTCTTGGTCTTGTGTGAAAACGGGTCATGGCTCAGCCCCCCAGGAAGCTGCGGCGGACCTCGTCATCCGCGAGCAACGCCTTGCCGGTGCCGGTATGGGCGTTGCGGCCCTGAACCAGCACGTAGCCCTTGTCGGCGATGGCCAGCGCCTGGCGGGCGTTCTGCTCGACCATCAGCACCGGCAGCCCGGTGCGGGCGACCTCGATGATGCGGTCGAAGAGCTCGTCCATGACGATCGGGCTGACGCCGGCGGTGGGCTCGTCGAGCATCAGCACCTTGGGCTTGGTCATCAGCGCCCGGCCCACTGCCACCTGCTGGCGCTGGCCGCCCGAGAGCTCGCCCGCCGCCTGTTTGCGCTTGTCCTTGAGGATCGGGAACAGATCAAAGACCTGCTCCATGGTGTCCGAGATGTCGTCGCGCCGGATGAAGGCACCCATCTCGAGGTTTTCCTCGACCGTCATCGAGGTGAAGATGTTGTGGGTCTGCGGCACGAAGCCCATGCCCTTGCGCACACGCGCCTGCGGAGACAGCTCGGTGATATCCTCGCCGTCGAGCCGCACCATGCCCTCGCGCAGGCTCAGCATGCCGAACACCGCCTTCATCGCCGTCGACTTGCCGGCACCGTTGGGCCCGACGATGACGGCGATCTCGCCGCGATCCACCGCGATGGTGCAGCTGTGCAGGATATCCGCGCCGCGGCCATAGCCGCCGGTCATCGCCTCGCCGATCAGGAACGGCCCGCCGGGGGCAGGGTGCTCGTGGCCGCCCGCGTGCACGGGATCGTCCTCGGCCATGCCGCGCGGGTTGGTGATGCTGGCGTCGTGGTTGCCACGGTCGTCATAGGGGCCGCCGCTCATGACCGGGCCCCCTCTTCTTTGGTTCGAAAATACCTCGGGGGTGTGGGGGCAGCGCCCCCACCGCGCAGCGCCGATCTCATCCCGCCGCCTCCTTGTTCTTGAGCCCGGTGCCAAGATAGGCCTCAATCACGGCGTCGTTGGCCTTGATCTCGTCGAGCGTGCCCTGGGCCAGCTTCTTGCCCTCGGCCATGACGATGACCGGGTCGCAGATGCGGCCAATGAAATCCATGTCGTGCTCGATGACGCAGAAGGTGTAGCCGCGCTCGCGGTTGAGCTTCACGATGGTGTCGGCGATGGTGTTCAGAAGCGTGCGGTTCACGCCCGCACCGACCTCGTCGAGGAACACGATCTTGGCATCCACCATCATCGTGCGGCCCAGCTCGAGCAGCTTCTTCTGCCCGCCGGAAAGATTGCCGGCCTTCTCGTCCTTCAGATGCGAGATGGTGAGGAAATCGAGCACCTCGTCGGCCTTCTTCAGAAGCGCGGCCTCTTCCTGGGCGATGCGACCGCGCCCGAACCAGGCATTCCACAGGCTCTCGCCGGCCTGTTCGCCCGGCACCATCATCAGGTTCTCGCGGCAGCTCATCGACGAGAACTCGTGCGCGATCTGGAAGGTGCGCAGCAGGCCCTTGTGGAAGAGCGCGTGCGGCGGCAGGCCGGTGATGTCCTCGCCATCCATCCAGACCGTTCCTGAGGTCGGCGGCAGGGCGCCGGCGATGACGTTGAAAAGCGTCGACTTGCCGGCCCCGTTCGGACCCACCAGCCCGGTGATCGAGCCGTCGGCAATCTCGAGCGAGGCGCCGTCAACGGCGCGGAAGCCGCCGAAATGGCGGTGCAGGTTGTCCACCCGGATCAATGCTTCGTCCCCTCCGGCGCGGTTTGCTGCGCCTGTCTTGTTATTGGAAACAGCCCGGGAACTGACCCCGGGCTGTCCGTATTCGCCAGTGCGGCGAGATTACTTGAACGAAACGGTGCTGAAGTCACCGTCCTTGATCTCGTAATAGCGGTAGGTGCCCGCGGCTTCGCCCGGTCCGACGAGTTCCACGTTTGTTGCGCCGACGTAATCCACCTCGCCGCCCTCGGCAAGGATTTCCATCGCCTTGCCAAGCTCGCCCGGCAGGATCGGCTCGCCCGGTGCGTTGGCCACGTCGAGCACGTTGGCCGCAACCGCCGCGGAGGAGACCTCGCCACCCTTCATCATCGCCAGTGCGATCAGGGCTGCGGCGTCATAGCTCTCGCGGGTGTAGGAACTCTCGGCGTTGATGCCGGCCTCGGTTGCGAGCGTGGTGAAGGCCTCGGTGCCTTCGCCCTCGGCCCACGGCACGGAGCCGAAGCTGCCTTCGATGTCGCCGCCAAGATCGGCCAGCAGCGCGTCGGAGTACATGCCGTCGCCCATGGCGAAGGTGTCGAAGGCGCCGGTGTCGAGCGCGGCCTGGATCATGCCCTTGCCGCCCTGGTCGGAGTAGCCCAGAACCACGAGCACGTCACCGCCGGCCGAGGCCAGGGCCCCGATTTCAGCGGAGTAGTCGCCCTTGCCGTCCTCGTGCGGGGTGGAAAGCGTGATCTCGCCGCCCTCGGCTTCGAAGGCCGCCGCGAAGCTGTCGGCAAAGCCCTTGCCGTAGTCGTTGTTGGTGTAGGTCACCGCGACCGAGGACACGTCGCGCTCGGCCAGGATGCTGGCCAGCACTTCGCCCTGGCGCGCGTCTGACGGCGAGGTGCGGAAGAACAGGCCGTTGTCTTCGGCGTTCGACAGCGCCGGCGAAGTGGCGGAGGGCGAGATCATCGGCACGCCGTTGGGCACCGCGACGTTCGACAGGATGGCGCCCGTCACGCCCGAGCAGTCGGCGCCCATGATGGCGACCACGCCGTCGGTGGTGATGAGACGTTCCGCGGCGGCCGTCGCGGCGGCGCTGTCGATGCAGGTCGAGTCGGCGCGCACCGGGCTCAGCGTGACGCCCTCGAGGAACTTGCCGCTGTCGTTGACCTCGGTCAGGGCAAGCTCGGCGCTCGCGCCCATGGAGGGGGTCAGCGATTCAATCGGGCCGGTGAAGCCGAGAATGACGCCGACCTTGGCGTCTTGGGCCTGCGCGGCGCCTGCGGCAAGCAGCGTGGTGGCGGCGGAGGCCAGAAGCCACTTTTTCATATCAGGATCTCCCTTGCTGGAACGCATTGTCCGGGCGGGAGCCTATGCAAGCCCTTGACAAAAGAAAAGGGGCCACGGGCGTGGCTGCCGCACGGGCAACCGGCTTGTCCGCGCGCGGCCTGGCCCCATATCGACGGGCTGGAGGTGCCCGACATGAAACACGCGATTTTCGCAGCAGTACTTGCGCTTGTCCCCGCAGGATCAGCGCTGGCGCAGGACATTCCGAGCAGCGCCGGGACCCTTTCGGTCAGCCCGGTGGTGCAGGGGCTCGACACGCCGTGGAGCTTCGATTTCCTGCCTGACGGCACCATCCTGATCACCGAGCGCGGCGGCGATCTGCTGGCAGTGCGCGACGGACGCGCGCAGCGGCTCTCGGGCCTGCCCGAGATCTACACGCGCGGGCAGGGCGGTCTGCTCGACGTGCTGGTGCCACGCGATTTCGCCACCAGCCGCGAGATCTTCCTGACCTATTCCAAGCGCCAGCAGGGCGGCGCTGGCACGGCGGTGCTGAAGGCGCGACTGTCGCAGGATGGCAGCCGCCTCGCGCAGGCGGAGACCATCTTCGAGATGGCGCCGGGCTCGAGCGGCGGGCGGCATTTCGGCTCGCGCATCGTCGAGGCGCCGGACGGGCATCTCTTCGTCACCATCGGCGAACGCGGCGACCGGCCGTCGGCACAGGATCTCGCGCGCCACAATGGCTCTGTGATCCGCATCACCCGCGACGGCGCGGTGCCGCGTGACAATCCTTTTGTCGGGCAGGACGGCGCGCAGCCCGAGATCTGGAGCTACGGCCACCGCAACCCGCAGGGGCTCGGCTTCGACGGGCGCGGCCGGCTCTGGGCCGTCGAGCACGGCGCGCAGGGCGGGGACGAGGTCAACCTCATTGAGAAGGGCGCCAATTACGGCTGGCCGGTGATCTCCTACGGTGAGCACTATTCCGGCGCCAGGATCGGTGAGGGCACGTCAAAGCCGGGCATGGAGCAACCGGTCTTCTATTGGGATCCCTCCAATGCGCCATCTGACATCGTGTTTCTCGAGGGCGGGCGCTGGGACGGCGACGCGCTCGTGGGCTCGCTCAAGTTCAACTACATCGCCCGGCTGTCCGGCACTCCGATGCGCGAGGTCGAACAGCTCGAGAGCGAGGCAACGCTGCGGGTGCGCGATGTCGATCAAGGGCCTGATGGCGCGATCTGGTTCCTCAGCGAAGTCAACGGCACGCTCTACCGCGCGTCGCGGCCCTGACGGGGCTCAGGCGTCCTCGCGCCCGGGTTTGGCGGCGAGGGTGCCGCGCTCGCGATAGGGCGTGGTCTGGTAGTGCGCCCGGTAGCATTTCGAGAAATGCGAAGGGCTGGCGAAGCCGCAGGCCAGCGCGACGTTGATCACGCTCATGTCGGTCTGCATCAGCAGGTTGCGGGCCTTCTGGAGGCGCAGTTCCATGTAGTAGCGCTTGGGCGAGCGGTTGAGGTAGCGCCGGAACAACCGTTCGAGCTGGCGCGTCGACATGCCGACATCCTTGGCCAGAAGTGCCGGCGAGATCGGCTCCTCGATATTGGCTTCCATCATCTTGATGACCTGCGCCAGCTTGGGATGGCGCACACCGATGCGGGTCGGCGTCGAGAGCCGCTGGGTGTCCTGATCGGTGCGGATCGAGGAATAGATCAGCTGGTCTGCCACCGCATTGGCGAGGTCCTCGCCGTGATCGTCGGCGATCAGCTTGAGCATCAGGTCGATCGAGGCCGTGCCGCCGGCGGTCGAAAGCCGGTTGCCGTCGACCACGAAGACCGACTTGGTCAGCTCGACCTCGGGGAATTCCTCTTCGAACCCGTCCTGGTTTTCCCAGTGGATCGTGGCGCGCTTGCCATCGAGCAGCCCGGCCTCGGCCAGCGTCCAGCTGGCGGTGCAGAGCCCGCCCATGGCGAGCCCGCGCCGGGCCTCGCGCCTCAGCCAGTTCATCAGCCGCTTGGTGGTCGCCTCGGCGATGTCGAGCCCACCGCAGAGCAGCACGACATCGTCGCGGGTCAGCTCGGGCAGATCGCAATCGAGCTTGAACTCGGTGCCCGCCGAACAGCGCGCGGTTTCGCCGCCCTCGGAGGTCAGAACCCAGCTGTAGATCGGCGCGCCGGCCATGCGGTTGGCGATGCGCAGCGCCTCGAGCGCGGCGGCAAAACTCAGCAGGGTGAACTCCGGCAGAAGGACAAACACAAACCGGCGCGGCTTCGCCTGCGTATCGGCTTCGAAAGCTTTGTTCTGCACCGGCATCTATCCCTCGCGGCGATTTAGGTCGTGCAACCATTACGGGTCGCATCCTCAAGAACGCGTTTACGGCGCTCTGGCGGATCAGGTCACATGGGCAGAAAGGCAAAAACCCGTCAAGAGATCACCTGCATTTCCTATGGCCTTCTTTCGCTCGCTTTGGTAGAGCCTCCAGACGTTTTCGCTAACGGAGACCGCGTGGGAGATAGCCATGAGTGAGTGGACCAAATCGAGCTGGAGAACCAAGCCCCGGATCCAGATGCCTGAGTATCAGGATCAGGCCGAGCTGGAGGCCGTCGAGGCGCAGCTGTCGAACTATCCGCCGCTGGTATTTGCAGGCGAGGCCCGCCGTCTTCGCGACGAGCTGGGCAAGGCATCGCGCGGCGAGGCCTTCTTGCTGCAGGGCGGCGATTGCGCCGAGGCCTTCGACCAGTTCTCGGCCAACGCGATCCGCGACACCTTCAAGGTGATGCTGCAGATGGCGATGATCCTCACCTACGGTGCCAAGGTGCCGGTGGTGAAGGTGGGCCGCATGGCCGGCCAGTTCGCCAAGCCGCGCTCGGCCCCGACCGAGACCGTGGATGGTATCGAGCTGCCGAGCTTCCGCGGCGACATCATCAACGAGCTTGCCTTCACCCCCGAAGCGCGCAAGCCGAACCCGCAGAAGATGCTGCAGGCCTACACCCAGGCGGCGGCAACGCTGAACCTGCTGCGTGCCTTCTCGACCGGCGGCTATGCCGACGTGCACCAGGTGCACCAGTGGACGCTGGGCTTCACCGAGGGCGAGAAGGCCGCGCGCTACCGCGACATGGCCAACCGCATCGGCGATACGCTCGATTTCATGAAGGCGGCGGGCGTCGACAGCCACCGCTCGGCGGCGCTGCACCAGGTGAACTTCTACACCTCGCACGAGTCGCTGCTGCTCGAGTACGAAGAGGCGCTGACCCGGATCGACTCGACCTCCGGCAAGTGGCTCGCAGGCTCCGGCCACATGATCTGGATCGGTGACCGGACCCGTCAGCCCGATGGCGCGCATGTGGAATTCGCCAGCGGTGTGATGAACCCGATCGGTCTCAAGTGCGGCCCGTCCATGACCTCCGAGGATCTCAAGGTCCTGATGGCCAAGCTGAACCCCGAGAACGAGGCCGGCCGCCTGACCCTGATCACCCGCTTCGGTGCCGGCAAGGCCGCCGAGCACCTGCCGCGCCTGATCGAGACGGTGCGCAGCGAAGGGGCCAACGTGGTCTGGGTCTGCGACCCGATGCACGGCAACACCATCAAGTCGGCCAGCGGCTACAAGACCCGTCCGTTCGACTCGGTGCTGCGCGAGGTGCGCGATTTCTTCGCCGTGCATCGCGACCAGGGCACCGTCCCGGGTGGTGTGCATTTCGAGATGACCGGCCAGGACGTGACCGAATGCACCGGCGGCGTCTTCGCGGTTTCGGACGAGAACCTCAGCGACCGTTACCACACCGCGTGCGATCCGCGTCTGAACGCGTCGCAATCGCTCGAGCTGGCCTTCCTCGTGGCCGAGGAACTGACCTCGCTGCGCGATGACCAGCCGCAGGTTGCGCACGGCTGATCCAGGTCAGTCTGGATCTTGCAAACGGCCGTCCTTCGGGGCGGCCGTTTTGCGTTCGCGGCAGCATGAATCGACCGATCATCGTGCGCCGCGACATTCTCACGGAACCCATCGCGGCGCTCATGCGTAGGGATCAAACCCATTCAGACAGGAGATCCCAATGGGCCGCATTCGCATGAAGACCAAGCTTGGTGTCGCTGTCGTTGCGGGGGCGATTGCCGCCACGCAGGCGGTCGGCGCGCCCGACCTGTTCCAGAGCCTGCCCGCGGACGCCCGTGACCTCGACGGGATGCGCTGGGACAAGCGACCGGTGCTGCTCTTTGCGCCGTCGGAGGATCATCCCGACTATGCCCGCCAGATCGAAATGCTGCGCGAGGCGCAGGCGGCGCTCGCCGAGCGCGACATCGTGGTGCTGAGCGATCTCGACGACCGCACGCCGTCGCCGCTCCGGCAGGGCTTTCAGCCCGGCGGGTTCAAGCTGGTTTTGGTGGGCAAGGATGGTGGCGTGAAGCTCGAGCAGGACGCGGTGCTGGCGCCCGAAGAGCTTTTCGCAGTGATCGACCGGATGCCCATGCGCCGCAATGAGATGCGCGACTGAGGGCGTCCAGGACGCAATGCCACTGATCAACCGAACAAAAAAAGGGGCAAGCAGCGCTGCTTGCCCCTTTTCTGCGTGACCCGAACCTGATCATCAGATCCGGGTCGAACCAAGCCTTCCTCAGGCCAGTTCGGTTTCTTCGCTCTGGCTCGCGTCCCCGAAATCCTTCGGCGAGAGCAGGGCGAGCTGATCCTCGGCCCAATGCTGCGTGTCGCGCTTTTCGACCGAGGCGCGCAGCAGCTCCATGCGCGCTTTGCGTTCGTCCTCCGGCATATCCAGCGCCATGTCGATGGCGAAATCCATGGCGCGGCTGGAGAACGGGTTGGCCAGAACGGCAGCCCCCATCTCGACCGCGGCACCGGCGAATTCCGACAGCACCAGCACGCCGTCGCCATCCTTGCGGGCGGCCACGTATTCCTTGCAGACGAGGTTCATGCCATCCGCAAGCGGGGTGATCCATGCCACGTCCGCCACCTGGTACCACGCCACCAACTCCTCGAAGGGAATGGCGCGTGAGATCAGCGCAACGGGCTGGAAGGTGAAGGTGCCGAAGCGCCCGTTGATGCGGCCGGCGATCTCTTCCAGTTCTTTCTGGATCGGCTCGTAAACCGTCATGTTGCGGTTGGCGGGCACCGAGACGTGCAGCAGGCGGACCACGCCACGCAGGTCCGGCCGGCGCTCGAGCAGGCGCTCGAAGGCCAGAAGCTGGTCGGCCCCGCCCTTGGTGTAGTCGGTGCGTCCCACCGAAAGCAGCACGCGGCTGTCGCCGATCTCTTCGCGGAACCGCGCGGCGAGGGTGTCGGTCTTCTCGGAGGCGGCCAGCGACTTGATGTACTCGACATCCACGCCCACCGGCGTCACGCCAAGCTGCACGACGCGGTCATCGGTGTGGATCTCGGTTGGCACGGTGCGGTCCGAGAGCGCAGAGCCTTCCGACATCATGTCGTTCTCGACCTTGATCCGCGGCACGTTGCCCACGTCGCGCAGCGAGCGCACGCAGGAGACGAAGTTCGAGGCGTAACGCGGGATGTGGAAGCCGACCACGTCGCAGCACAGCAGCGAGTCGATGATCTCGCCGCGCCACGGCAGCACGTTGAACATGTCCGCCGCCGGGAAGGGCGTGTGGTGGTAGAACGAGATCCGCACGTCCGGACGCATCTGGCGCAGATAGCCCGGCACCAGCCAGAGGTTGTAGTCGTGCACCCAGACGCTCGCGCCCTCGGCGGCCTCCGATGCGGCGGCCTCGGCGAAGGCCCAGTTGACCTCTTTGAAGGTCGGCCAGTCGACGGGATCGTAGTTATACTTTTCCTTGAACCCGTGCAGGATCGGCCAGAACGCCTCTTTCGAGGTAACGTGGTAGAAGCTCTTCACCTGCGCCGCGGTCAACGGCAGACGCGAGACGGTGTACTTGCCGAACGTGTCCTCGATATGGACCACTCGCTCGAAGCCCGGATCCGACGTGTCCTCCGCCTCTTTCCAGGCCACCCAGGCGCCGTTGTCGACCTTGCCGAAGAAGCTCTTCAGGGTTGGGACGATGCCATTGGGGCTTTTGTTGGCGCGGTACTCGATCTTGCCATCGACCTCGACCTCTTCGTAGGGCTGACGGTGATAGACAATTACCAGATCGCTGGACATGAGAGTTACGCTCCTTTCGGGAGGGGATGCAGGTTGAAGGCCTCGACCGCCTCGAGAATGCCCGCCGCGCCGATCGCTTCGGCGGTATGGACATGGGGCAGGCGGGAGACCCGGTCGAGCAGGGCCTGCTCGGCGCCGCCCACGGCGACGGCCTGCAGCCCGCATTCCAGCATCGACAAGTCGTTCAGCGTGTCACCGGCGGCGAGCACGCGGCTCTCCTCGATGCCAAGATGGGTCACGAGGCGGCGCAGGGACGGACCTTTCGAGATGCCGCGCGGCAGCACGTCGAAGTAGCGGTTGTCCGAGACCAGCGGATCATGGCCCATGTCGCGCACGATGTCATGCGCGCTGTCGTCAAAATTCTCCGCGTCGAGATCATAGCTCACCCTGTAGCGGAACTCGGTCGCCTGCAGCGTCAACCCGGGATGGCCCTCAAGCGCAGAGCGCACAGTGTCCCCGGCATTGCCCCATGTCTCGGCGATCTCGACCTCAAGCGGCTCGATCGGGTGGATCTTGCCATCCTCGACCCGGGCGATGGTGGTGCCCACGTCACCGACCACGTATTCCGGCCACGGCACGCCGCCATCGCAGAGCTCGCCGATGAACTTGGGATCGCGGCCGGTGACGAAGATCAGGCCGATGGTGTCACGGTTGTCCTCGATCCACTGGTAAAGCTTCGCGCGGTCCTCTTCCGAGCCGCCAAGGAAGGTGCCGTCGAGATCGGTCGCCAGTACGAAGCGGCAGCCGGCGATGTCACGGTTGTGGGGGTGATCAAAGCTCATGCGGGGTCTCCCTCGTAGGGGTGAAGCGTGATGTCGAGCGCACGCGGCTCGCCCTCGATCGGGCGGGACCACAGCGCCTGAAAGGTCTCTGCCAGAGGGGCGCCCTCGTGCAGGATGGCGTGAACCGCCTCGCAGATCGGCATCTCGACACCGACCCGGCGGGCAAGATCGACCACCGAGATCGCGTTGACCTCACCCTCGACCACGGTGGGCTTGCCGTCGAAACATGCTTCTCGCGGGATGCCCTGGCCAAGCTGCGTACCCAGCGACATGTTTCGCGAGGTTGTGGACGAGCAGGTCAGCGTCAGATCACCGGCGCCGGCAAGGCCGGTCACGGTCTCGCGCTTGCCGCCAAGTGCCTCGGCCAACGCCTTCATCTCGTCCATGCCGCGCGTGATCAGCGCGGCGCGGGTGTTCTCGGCAAAGCCGGCGCCAGTCATCATGCCGCAGGCAATGGCGACCACGTTCTTCACCGCGCCACCGACCTCAACGCCGATCAGGTCGTCGGAAACGTAGGGCCGGAACGCCTGTGTCTGCATAGTCAGCGCGAGGCGCGCGGCGGGCGCACGCTCGGGGGCTATGCGGTCGTGATGGCGGAAATTGAACGCCACGGTGGCAGCGGTCGGATGACCGAGCGCCGTCTCGCGAGCGAAGGTCGGGCCCGAGAGTGCACCGACCGGGTGGCCCGGGAGCTCTTCCTCGACGACGTGGCTGAGCAGAAAGCCGGTCCCGCGCTCGATGCCTTTGCAGCAGAGCGCAATCGGCACGCCCTCGGGCAGGTGCGGCTTCATCTTGCGCGCCATGTCGCGCAGCGTGTGCGACGGCGTCACGAGAAGCACAGCCTCGACGCCGTTCAGGGCAGTGGCGAGGTCCGAGGTCGGTGTCAGGGTTGCGGGAAGATCGATATCGGGAAGGTGCTCGGGGTTCTGCCGGGTCTCGGCCATCGCGTGCGCGAGGGCGTCGCGGCGGCCCCAGAGCCGGGTGTCGCATCCGGCCGATGCCGCGACTGCGGCGAGGGCGGTGCCCCAGCTTCCCATACCGATAACGGCGAGGCGGGCGTAAGGTTCAGCGCGTCTTGGCATGTCGCCGGTGTCGCGCGCGGGCGGGATGTTCAATGTCAGTCCGTCCATAATGCTGTGCCTGAAATCACCCTCAACGTTGGGAACCTCAGGCCGATTTGGCTCACTCCATTCTGTCCTAAGCTGATAACGCCAGACTAGGCGCTGGGTTCCATCGAACCAAGCGCAGGGGGCGTTTTTTCTGCAGGAGCGAAGCGCAGACCCGGTTTGCCCGGTTTTTGAGCACCAAAAGCCGCTTGATGCGCCCCGGCTGGGCGGCATTGATTCAATTTCGACGCGATTACTGCATTTTCTCGCGGTCGCAGGCGCAGCGCCCCGCAACAGATTGAAAAAACGGGCCTTTGCCGATCGCCAATAAAATCAGGCAATTCTCTGCCGGAACTTTTCTTCCCGGATGACGTTAGTTGGTCGTAACATGAAAAGGGCATAGGCTCTTACGCAATTGCCGCGACGCGGCGACAGCGATCAGCGACACAAGGAGATACCGACGTGACCAACACCAGCCCGACTGCCCGCCAGAAAGTGCGCACCGCGATCTTCCCGGTGGCAGGGCTCGGAACGCGGTTCCTTCCGGCGACCAAGGCCACGCCCAAGGAGCTTCTGCCCGTGCTCGACCGTCCGCTTCTTCAGTTTGCCATGGATGAAGCCCGGGCCGCGGGCATCGAGCGCATGGTCTTCGTGTCGCACCCCTCCAAGGGCGCGATCGAGCGCTACGTCCATCAGGACGAGAAACTCTGCAAGCAGCTGCGCGAGAAGGGCAAGCACGGCATCGCCGACGCGCTCGACGAGAATGCCATCGATCCCGAAGAGGAACAGGCGCATTTCGTGATGCAGCCCGAGCCCCTCGGACTGGGCCACGCGGTGCTGTGCGCCGTCGACGAATGCCTGCCGGGCCCGGTTGCCGTGATCCTGCCCGATGACCTGATCATGGGCCAGAAAGGCTGCCTCAGCGAGATGATCGAAGCCTACGAGACGGGAGCCGCGGGCCACATGGTGGCGACGATGGAGGTCGCCCGTGACGAGGTGAAAGCCTATGGCGTGCTCGACCCGAAGGGCACTCCGGTGGGCCAGATGGTGCCGGCCTCCGGCATGGTCGAAAAGCCCGAGCCGGAAGAGGCACCTTCGCTGCACGCGGTGGTTGGCCGCTACGTGCTCGATGCCTCGATCTTTGATGACCTGCGCAACCAGAAGCCGGGCCTTGGCGGCGAGATCCAGCTCACCGACGCCATCGCCAAGGGTGTCGAGCGTGTGGGGCTGTCGGGCTTCCGGTTCAGCGGCCAGCGTTTCGACTGTGGCTCGAAGGCGGGCATGCTGCGCGCCACGTTGGCCTATGCGGGTCAGAACGAGGAGTTTCATCCGGTGCTGGAAGAGCACGGCAGCATGCAACTCGCAGCCGAGTAAGCCTTCCTATCAGAAGGTTGGAGACAAGAAAGCCCCCGCGCGAGCCTATCGCGCGGGGGCTTTTACTTTGCGTGATCAGCTTTGACCAGAACATCAAGTTCGCTGGGTAAAAAGCTATCTTTGCTCGAATAAATCCCTCAATCATTCGACACGATCAGGCGCAGATAGGGTGGCCTCTTGGCGTCTGACGACGGCGTCGCCTCGAAAGGTGCGGCCTCTTCGGCGAGGCCCGGGACCGGGGGCGTTTCAGGCGCGGTCCGGGTGGGCGCGGTCTCTGCAGCAGGCGTAGTCCGGGTCAGGGTCGCCGCCTGCACCGAGACGCTTTCGATGTTGAACCGGCGCGGAGTGCGGCCGATCCGACCCGTGGTGACCAGAGCGCCGATCATCCGCGTCATGTCGCCCATGTCAGAGCGCAGGGGAAGAAGCAGAAGATCGCCCTGCAAGCCATTGCGTCCAAACCCTTCTTCGCCCGAGAGGCGGATCTTGACCATGACGCTTTCGGCAAACACCCGGGTCACCGCATCGGCCAGCACATCGCGGGCAGCGGGGGTGAACAGGGTCGACAGAGGCATGCCGGAGGTCTCCATCCCCATCAGGTCGTTAAGATGGGCCCCAGCGACCCGCAGCTTTGCGAGCCCTGGCGCGATCCGTTCGGCAAGAAAGGCATATTCGAGCGCGTTTTCGATGCTGCGCGGGTCGATCTCGCTGCGCAGGGGAACTTCGCCCCGCGTGGTTGCGAGGTCGTGCCAATAGCTCTCCACAACCCGCAGAGGCTCCAGCCTTTTTTCTCTTTCACGATCGGTCATCGAGACGATGCCCCTGCCTTTGCCGCCATTGCCGAACATGTTTCGGGCTCCTTCCAGTCCAGTCGCCAGCAACGTCGGAGCCCCCGTTCCATGTTGCCGGCCATTTGTGTCATCTTGAGTCTCAACTTATCTCAAATCGGGCAGATTTCCGCCCCAATTCTGGCTGAAAGGTTAACGCTTTGGCCCTCAACGCACCGCTTGCCATGCCCGGACTCAGAGGGTAGGCCGATGAAACCCCGCAATTTCCCTGCGGGCAACCCGGCCTTAACATGGAGCGGCGAGAATGCGGCAATCGATGACCGGCTTTGCCTCCCGCAGCGGCGAACTCGACGGGCTCCGCTGGGGCTGGGAGTTGCGTGGCGTCAACGGCAAGGGTCTCGAGCTCCGGCTTCGACTGCCCGACTGGATCGAGGGGCTCGAGCCGATGGTCCGCAAGGCCGCGCAGGCGAAGCTCGCGCGCGGCAATGTGCAGATCTCGCTCCGCGTCACCGGTGGCAGCGACGAAGAGGCGGCCGAGCTTGACGAGGCGGCGCTGGCGCGGGTGCTCGACGCCATCGCGCGCATCGAGGATGCCGCCGGCGGGCGTGATCTGCCGCTCGAGCGCTCCAGCGCCGCGCAGATCATAGCCCTCCGCGGCGTCATGGCGACCGGCCAGAGCCAGCGCGACATTCCGGCACTGCGTGCGGCGCTGATGACGGAATTCGACGCTGCTCTGGCGGAGTTTGCCGAGATGCGCAGTCGCGAGGGACAGGCCCTGATGGCCGTCCTGAGCGGCCAGCTCGACGAAATCGAGACGCTGGTTGCGCAGGCCGCCGATGCGGTCGAGAGCCGCCGGGACGAGCAGGCCGAGAAGCTGCGCGCGGCGCTGGCGCGCGTCATGGAGGCCACCGAGGGTGCCGACGAGGCCCGCGTGGCGCAGGAGCTCGCGCTGATCGCCGTCAAATCCGATATCACCGAAGAGCTCGACCGGCTGAGCGCGCATGTTGCCGCGGCGCGGGCTCTGCTCCAGGACGAGGGCGCCGTTGGGCGCAAGCTCGACTTCCTGATGCAGGAATTCAATCGCGAGGCCAACACGCTCTGCTCGAAATCCGGATCTTCTGCGTTGACCCAGATCGGTCTGACGCTCAAGACGGTGATCGACCAGATGCGCGAGCAGGTCCAGAACGTGGAGTGATCCGATGAACCGAAGAGGTCTTCTCATCATCCTGTCCTCGCCCTCGGGCGCGGGCAAATCGACACTGGCCAAGCGGCTGCGGGAATGGGATCCGTCAGTGATCTTCTCGGTCTCGGCGACCACCCGGGCGCCGCGCACCGGCGAGGTCGATGGCGAGGATTACCATTTCATGACCGAGGCGGCGTTCAAGAAGGCCGTCGCCAATGGCGAGATGCTCGAGCACGCGCATGTGTTCGGCAATTTCTACGGCTCGCCCAAGGGCCCGGTGCGCGATGCCATCATCGACGGCAAGGACGTGCTCTTCGACATCGACTGGCAGGGCGCCCAGCAGATGACCAACTCCGAGCTGGCGCTGCACACGCTGTCGATCTTCCTGCTGCCGCCCTCGATCGCCGAGCTCAAGCGTCGGCTTGAATCGCGCGGGCAGGACGGGCCGGAGGTCATCGACCGGCGGATGCAGAAGAGCTGGGACGAGATCTCGCACTGGGGCTCGTATGATTTCGTGCTGGTGAACGAGGATCTCGACGCCACGGAGGCGCGGCTCAAGAGCATTGTCACCGCCGCACGCCTGCGACGCACCCAGCAGCCGCACCTGCTTGATCACGTGCGCAAGCTTCAGGCGGAATTCGAGGAGGGAGAGGAATGACGCTCTACGCATTGGACGGCCACGCGCCGCAGCTCGCCGACAGCGCCTGGGCGGCGCCGGATGCCAACCTGATCGGCAAGGTCGTGCTCGAGGAGGACGCCTCGGTCTGGTTTGGCTGCACCCTGCGCGGCGACAACGAGGAGATCCGCGTCGGTGCCGGCAGCAACGTGCAGGAGAACGTCGTCTGTCATACCGACATGGGCTATCCGCTGGTGATCGGGCAGGGCTGCACCATCGGTCACAAGGTCATGCTGCACGGCTGCACGATCGGAGACAACAGCCTCATTGGCATGGGCGCCACCATCCTCAACGGCGCCAAGATCGGCCGCAACTGCCTGATCGGCGCGGGCGCGCTGATCACCGAGGGCAAGGAGATCCCCGACGGCAGCCTCGTGATGGGCATGCCGGGCAAGGTCGTGCGCGCGCTTGACGCGGCCGCGATCGAAGGATTGAGAAAATCGGCGCTCGGCTACCAGGCCAATGCGCGCCGGTTCAAGGCGGGTCTGACGGCGCTCTGACGCGTCAGACCCTGTTTCCGCTCAAGAGGCGTGCTCGAGTGCGTATTCGACCTTGGACTGCACCACCGGCGCCATCTGACGGGTCAGCATGACGGTCGGGATGTTGCGCAGCGCCGGCTTGCGGTTCGGGGCCCGCTTGCGCTCGCGCAGATAAGAGAGGATCTGCCGCGCATGGTCGCGGTTGCGTGCGACCAGGTCATGGCCGTCGATACTCCACTTCCAGTAGGCGTCCTCCGGCCACGAGATCGTCGCGGCTTCCAACGTCTTGCAAGAGGCACACTCTACCATCCCGCGATGATTGAGGCGATAGCCGGGCCCTTCCGCGCCGTCCTGATGAAACGTCGGTTTCTTGGCCTCGGGTTGTGTCCAGCCAAACTGTTCCGGGTACAATTCTTCAACCACGACACGCCCCCAAAGGTGCGCGTTTTCAGGCACTTCGGAGTAACGGATCACACAAGTAAAACGGAACGGCTCGTGGAACTGAGCGACCTGCCCACAATGCGGGCAGTGAATGTCGATCGGATCGTTCTGCATGGCACGAGTTCCTGTGGTTGTAAGCGCCCCCACCTACACAGCCATAAAAGGACAAAACCAAGGCGAACGCAATCGATTATCGCAAAAGTATACACCCATAGGTGGTATATTGCCGATCGCCGTACCGAAACTCCGCCACATTCTGCTATTTGAAGGCGTTATTCGGACCGGAATGATATGAATTCCAATGCCTTAGAGGTGTTCACTTTGATGCCGCATTGCGGCACGCGCCGGTCCGGCTGGCGGCAACCTCCGCGGGATTGCACGCGCCGGTCGGTTCTTGCCCCCGTTGCCGTCGCGTGCAACACCGCAGAAAAGACAGCTCATCGCGGCTCGGCAGGCGATGTCGCAGGGAAGGATCCGGATGCAGACCGATTCGAGACATGTCGTCGCCGCAGTTCCGCTTCCGGCGATCCTGATCCGCTGGGATGAGCGCGTCGAGGCCGCCAATGCCGAGGCAAAGGCGCTTCTGGGCGAGGGGCTCGAGGGGCGGCACTTCATTACCGCGCTGCGGCAGCCGTCGCTGCTCGACGCCATCGAGGGCACGTTCCGTGACGCCGCGCCTCGGCTGACCCGCTACCTCACCAGCGACGGCCGGCAGGATACCACTTACGAGGTGTCGGTCCGCCCCTTGCCGCTCGAAGGCAAGCCGGGTGTGCTGCTGACCTTCACCGACATCACCCATCTCGAGCAGGCCGGCCAAATGAGGCGGGATTTCGTCGCCAATGTCAGCCATGAGCTGCGCACGCCGCTGACCGCGCTTCTGGGATTCATCGAGACGCTGCGCGGGCCCGCGCGCGAGGACGCCGCGGCGCGCGACCGGTTTCTCGGCATCATGGAGGACGAGGCCGGGCGCATGGAGCGGCTGGTCGGCGATCTGCTGTCGCTGAGCCGGGTCGAGGCGGAAGAGCGCGTGCGCCCGACCGAGCCGGTCGATCTGGCCGGGCTCGTGCGCTCGGCGATCCGCGGGCTCGCACCTCTGGCCGAAGATGCCGGTGTCACGCTCGAGACCGACGCCCCCGAGGCGGTGCTCGAGGTGCCCGGCGACGCCGACCAGCTTCGGCAGGTGGTGGTGAACCTGATCGAGAACGGCGTGAAATACTCCGGCCGTGGCGCCGAGGTCCGGGTCCACCTGGCCGAGCCGGCCTACCAGCCGCGGCTGCGCGGGCAGGGCGTGGAGCTGGCGGTGACCGACACCGGGCCGGGCATCAACCCGATCCACATTCCCCGCCTTACCGAGCGCTTCTACCGGGTCGACAGCCACCGCGCGCGCGAGATGGGCGGCACCGGGCTCGGCCTCGCCATCGTCAAGCACATCATCAACCGACACCGCGGACGGCTCAAGATCGAGAGCGCTCCGGGCAAGGGCACCACCTTCCGCGTGCTGCTACCCCGAGAGGTGTAAGCGCGCGCTTGCGCCCTCTGGGCGCTGGTGGTGCGCTTCAACTGCGGGCAGCTGTGCGACGACCTTTTCGACGTTAAGAGGGCCGTCGATGTTTCGGCGCACCCAATCCTCGTGCGCGCCAACGACCACCAAGGGAAACCGCGGCAGGTCGAGAAGCGCCGCGATGCAGAAGCGATGGTTGCCCGAGCCTGTCTTCATCAGGTTGCCCTCGGCGTCGATCACGGCGGTGGATTCGTAGCCGCTCTTCGAGGCGTCGAAGCCATTTTCGCGAATGCTCTCGATCAGGCCAAGCACGTAGGTGTCGAGGAACTCCAGGATCTCGGTCTCGCTGTGTAGTCTGCGACGCTTGTAGTTGGTCGCGCCCTTGGACCCGAGATCATCGGAGAGTTCGCGGAACCAGAGACTGGCGCGAAGATCGCTTCTGTGGGCCACGAGGTCCTCGAGAAGGCGATACCGATGCGTGTCGGTTACGGCGGGCTTGCCACCGAAGAACTGTACCGGAATTGTAAACGGCTCGGCCCGTTTGATCGCCGGTCGCACCAGATCCACGGCGGGCCGGGGCAGAAAGCGGTGCAGTTTCCTGATGCGCGCTCTCCCGACAGGCCACTTCGTGCCGAATTGACGGGTGACCTTGCGAGGACTGATCCAGACCACCGCCCGCTCCCCGGCTTCGAGAACAAAATGTCTTTGTTTCATGCGCTTGCTTCATCCCAGATCAAACAACCGTGGCACGGAAGGGAACTTGGGCACCGCGCCGGTGCGATCACCGGCCGGCCGAATTCCACGGATCGCCGCTCGTGTATGCGATATTTCGCGCGCCGTCATCAAACTGTTACGTAAGCGTCACAAAAGCATCGCGCGGGACGCCTAGGGCTGCCCCCGAGGTTCCCCAGGGGAGGGGACCAGAACCAAAGTTACAGGAGCATGCATATGCAATCCGTCAAACTCGCCGCATCGGCTCTGGCCATCGCCGCCGTCTCGGCTTCCGCCGCTGCCGCCCGTGACAACGTGCAGGTCGCCGGCTCGTCCACCGTTCTGCCCTACGCCTCGATCGTGGCAGAAGCCTTCGGCGAAAACTTCGACTTCCCGACCCCGGTTGTGGAATCGGGCGGTTCCTCGGCTGGCCTCAAGCGCTTCTGTGAAGGCGTCGGCGAGAACACCATCGACATCGCCAACGCATCGCGCGCCATCCGCGCAGGCGAAGTCGAGACCTGTGCCGCCAACGGCGTGACCGACATCATCGAAGTCCGCATCGGCTATGACGGCATCGTGTTTGCCTCGCAGCAGACCGGCCCCGAGTTCACCGCGTTCGAGCCGTCGGATCTCTACAACGCGCTGGCCGAGCAGGTGCTGGTCGACGGCGAGCTGGTCGCCAACCCGCACACCACCTGGGCCGACTTCAACGGCGACCTGCCGGACGTCGAAATCGCCGCCTTCATCCCGGGCACCAAGCACGGCACCCGCGAAGTCTTTGAAGAGAAGGTCCTGCTGCAGGGCTGCGAAGACACCGGCGCGATGGAAGCGATGGTCGCAGGCGGCATGTCGGAAGACGACGCCGAGGACGCCTGCATGGCGGTCCGCACCGACGGCAAGTCGGTCGACATCGACGGCGACTACACCGAGACCCTCGCCCGCATCGACAGCAACCCGAACGGCATCGGCGTCTTCGGCCTGGCGTTCTACGAGAACAACACCGACAAGCTGAAGGTCGCGACCATGTCCGGCGTCCAGCCGACCACCGAGACCATCGCCGAAGGCGAGTACCCGGTGTCGCGTCCGCTGTTCTTCTACGTGAAGAAAGCCCACATCGGCGTGATCCCCGGCCTCAAGGAATACGCCGAGTTCTTCGTCGCCAACGAGATCGCAGGCCCGAACGGCCCGCTCGCCAACTACGGCCTCGTTTCCGACCCGGAGCTCGCCGACACCCAGTCCAAGGTTTCCAACGAAGAGACCATGGGCTCGAACATGTAATCGGATATTTCCCGATTGCTTCGGGGCGGTGCCGTTTGCGCGCCGCCCCGTCTTCTCTTAGGCCATTTGCAAATTCGAAACGACCTCTGGGGGCGACATGCCGGTACTCTGGCTCTTTCTGATCGTGCTCGCGCTCGCGGCCATCGGCTTCATCGCCGGCCGCATGCGCGTGACCTCTGCCGGCGGTGAGCGCCCGCATTCCCTTCCAAACTACTACGGCTGGAACGTCGCCATGAAGGTGATGGCGCCGGCCTTTCTGGCGCTGGTTGTCTGGCTTCTCGTGCAGCCGATGCTGGTCGACCGTCAGGTGACCGCAGGGCTGGCCGAGGGTGCGGTGCCCGAGGGCTCGACGCTCGGACTGGTGATGTCAGACGTGCGCCGGGTGGCTGGCGGGCTCGACACCGCAGTGAGCCTCGGCCTGATCACCGCCGGTGACGCCGACGCGATGAGTGCCGCCGACTCCGACGTGCGCAGCCTGCTCGGCGAGGCCGGCGTAGCTCTCGGTTCCGATGTCAGCCCCGAGGTGCTCGAGGCGGCCCAGCGGTACCGCGCGATGAACGCCACCGGCGACTTCTGGCGCAGTGCGGTGGTCCTGCTGCTCGCGGTCGGCGGGCTGGTCTGGGGTGTTGCACAGTCGCATGGCACCTTCCGCGCCCGCAACTCCGTCGAAACCGGCATCCGCATCATCCTGCTCTCGGCGGCGTCGATCGCGATCCTGACCACCATCGGTATCGTGCTCTCGCTGGTCGGCAACACCTGGCATTTCTTCCAGATCTATCCGGCCTCGAAGTTCTTCGGCTCGTTCACCTGGTCGCCCTCTTTCGGCGGCGGGTCCGAGCTTGGCATCTGGCCGCTGCTCTGGGGCACCCTCTACATCTCGATCATCGCCCTGATCGTCGCAGTGCCGATCGGCCTCTTCGCTGCGGTTTACCTGTCGGAATATGCCGGTCCGCGGATGCGCGCCTGGGCCAAGCCGCTGCTCGAGGTGCTCGCAGGCATCCCGACCATCGTCTACGGTCTGTTCGCGCTGCTCACCGTCGGCCCGCTGCTGCTCAGCGTGTTCGGCCGCGACGGGCTGGGCTGGATGCAGGCCGGCACCGCGGTGATGACCGCCGGTCTGGTGATGGGCATCATGCTGATCCCCTTCGTCAGCTCCCTGTCGGACGACATCATCAACTCGGTGCCGCAGTCGCTGCGTGACGGCTCCTACGGGCTGGGCGCGACGCAATCCGAGACCATCAAGCAGGTGATCCTGCCGGCAGCGCTGCCGGGTATCGTCGGCGCCGTGCTGCTGGCCGCCTCGCGCGCCATCGGCGAGACCATGATCGTGGTCTTCGGGGCAGGGGCCGCGGCGCGGCTCTCGCTCAACCCGTTCGACGCCATGACCACCGTCACCGCCAAGATCGTCAGCCAGCTGACCGGCGATGCCGACTTCGCCTCGCCCGAGGCGCTGGTGGCCTTCGCCCTTGGCATGACGCTCTTCATCATCACGCTGGGGCTGAACGTCTTCGCCCTCTACATCGTGCGCAAATACCGGGAGCAGTACGAATGACCGACGCGACCTCTCAGGGCGGCTCCCGCCCGTCCACCCGCCTGACCGCCGCCGACAGCCGCACCAAGAAGCGCAACGCCTCCGAAAAGCGGTTCCGGGCCTACGGTCTCGCGGCCATCGGCACCGGCCTGTTCTTCCTTGTCGTGCTGCTGACCTCGATCATCTCGAATGGCAGCACCGCCTTCATGCAGACCTTCATCGAGGTGCCGGTCTATCTCGATCCCGAGGCTCTGGACCCGAACGGCAATCGTGACCCTGCGGACATTTCGAAGGTCTCGACCTTCGGCTACAACCCGCTGATCCAGAACGCCGTATTCGAGCAGGTGCAGGACAAGGGCATCGCAACCGACTACGAAGACGCCGGCGACATGAAGGCGCTGATCTCGGCCTCTGCCGCGGCGCAGCTGCGCGACCGCGTGATCGCCAATCCCGACCTGATCGGCGAGACGGTGGATTTTCAGATCCTCGCCTCGAGCCGGGTCGACGGCTATCTCAAGGGCCGCGTGAGCCGTGACAGCATCACCCAGGACCGCAACATCGACGCGGGCCACCTCGATCTCGTTGACGCGCTGCGCGAGGACGGCACCGTTCACAAGAGCTTCAACTTCGCCTTCATCACCGGCGCCGACGCCTCGGAGAGCCGTCCCGAGCAGGCCGGCCTCGGCGTGTCGATGCTGGGCTCGCTGTTCATGATGCTGGTGGTCCTGTTCCTGGCCCTGCCGATCGGTGTGGCGGCCTCGATCTACCTCGAGGAGTTCGCACCGCAGAACAAGTTCACCGACTTCATCGAGGTCAACATCTCCAACCTTGCCGCGGTGCCCTCGATCGTGTTCGGTATCCTCGGCCTGGCGGCCTTCATCCAGTTCGCGCACCTTCCGCAATCGGCGCCGCTGGTGGGCGGCCTGACGCTGACGCTGATGACCCTGCCGACCATCGTGATCTCGACCCGCGCCTCGCTCAAGGCGGTGCCGCCGTCGATCCGCGACGCTGCCCTCGGGGTTGGCGCCTCGAAGATGCAGTCGGTGTTCCACCACGTGCTGCCGCTGGCCATGCCCGGCATCCTGACCGGCACCATCATCGGCCTCGCGCAGGCGCTTGGCGAGACCGCACCGCTGCTGCTGATCGGCATGGTCGGCTACATCGCGACCAACTACCCGGAAGGGGTCATCTCGGGCTTCATGTCGCCGAACTCGGCGATGCCCGCGCAGATCTACGAATGGGCCAAGCGCGCCGACCCGGCCTACTACGAACGCGCCTGGGGCGGCATCATCATCCTGCTCGTGTTCCTGCTGGTCATGAACGTGATCGCCATCATCCTGCGCCGCAAGTTCGAGCGCCGGTGGTGACGATGAGCGACAATCTCGGTAAGGGGAATAGAACCCATGTATGACGCACCGTTGAGGAAGACCGACGTGGAAGCCAACGAAATCAAGATCTCCGCCAAGGACGTGCAAGTCTTTTACGGCGACAACCACGCCATCAAGGACGTCTCCGTCGAGTTGCAGGACAAGACCGTCACTGCCTTCATCGGGCCCTCGGGCTGCGGCAAGTCGACCTTTCTGCGCTGCCTGAACCGGATGAACGACACCATCGACGTCTGCCGGGTCGAAGGCCTGATCGCGCTCGACGGCGAGGACATCTACGACAAGCGCGTCGACCCGGTGCAGCTGCGCGCCAAGGTGGGCATGGTGTTCCAGAAGCCGAACCCGTTCCCCAAGTCGATCTACGACAACGTGGCCTACGGCCCGCGCATTCACGGCCTTGCCAAGAACAAGGCCGAGCTCGACGACATCGTCGAGAAGGCGCTGCGTCGCGGCGCCATCTGGAACGAGGTGAAGGACCGGCTGCACGCGCCCGGCACCGGCCTCTCGGGTGGTCAGCAGCAGCGTCTGTGCATCGCCCGCGCCGTGGCCACCGAGCCCGAAGTGCTGCTGATGGACGAACCCTGCTCGGCGCTCGACCCGATCGCCACGGCGCAGGTCGAGGAGCTGATCGACGAGCTGCGCACCAACTACTCGGTGGTCATCGTGACGCACTCCATGCAGCAGGCCGCGCGGGTCAGCCAGAAGACCGCGTTCTTCCACCTCGGCAACCTCGTGGAGTACGGCGAGACCAGCCAGATCTTCACCAACCCCGTGGACTCGCGCACCGAGTCCTACATCACCGGACGGATCGGATAAGCCATGAGCGATCTCAAGCATCACATTGCCACCGCGTTCGACCGCGATCTCGAAGGCATCCAGGCCCAGATCCTCAAGATGGGCGGGCTCGTCGAGGCGGCGATCCACGATTCCGCCAAGTCGCTCGAGACCCGCGACGAAGAGCTGGCCGAGCAGGTCCGCAAGGGCGACCTTGCCATCGACGAGATGGAAGAAAGCCTCAACGAGGAAGCCGCCCGCGTCATCGCGCTGCGCCAGCCCGCAGCAAGCGACCTGCGGGTGGTGCTCTCGGTGATGCGCATGTCGGCCAACCTCGAGCGCATCGGCGACCTGTCCAAGAACATGGCCAAGCGCACCACGGTGCTGGCCCAGATGACGCAGATCAACGGCTCGACCACGGCGCTGCGCCGCATGGCGCGCGACGTCGAGATGATGCTCAAGGACGCGCTCGACGCCTATATCAAACGCGACGAGGCACTGGCCCGCGACGTCATCGAGCGCGACGCCGATGTCGACCAGATGTACAACACGCTGTTCCGCGAGTTCCTGACCTTCATGCTGGAAGATCCGCGCAACATCACCTCGTGCATGCACCTGCATTTCATCGCCAAGAACATCGAGCGTATGGGCGACCACGTGACGGCGATCGCCGAGCAGGTGATCTTCCTCGCCACCGGCGAGAAGCCCGAGGGCGTGCGCGTCAAGGAAGACCGCACATCGAGCGATCCGGCGCTGAGCGCCGACCTCTAATCGGAGAAAGACCATGTCGGCAGATCAGCCCACCGTTCTGGTCGTCGAGGACGAAGCCTCGCAGCGCGAAGTTCTGCGCTACAATCTGGAAGCCGAGGGCTTCCGCGTCGCCGCGGCCGGCAATGGCGAGGAAGCCCTTGTCATGCTGGACGAGGAAGAGCCCGATGTGATCGTGCTCGACTGGATGCTGCCGAACCTCTCGGGCATCGAGGTCTGCCGCCAGATCAAGACCCGCCCCGAGACCCGGGGCGTGCCGGTGATCATGCTCTCGGCCCGGTCGGAAGAGATCGACCGGGTGCGCGGGCTCGAGACCGGGGCCGACGATTACGTCGTCAAGCCCTACAGCCTGCGCGAGCTGATGGCGCGGGTGAAGGCGCAGCTGCGTCGGGCCCGCCCGGCGGCGGCGGGTCTGCGGCTCGAGTATGACGACATCATCCTCGACGCGGAGACCCACAGGGTGACCCGCGACGGGCAGGAGCTGAAGCTCGGTCCGACCGAGTTCCGCCTGCTCTCCACCTTCATGGAAAAGCCCGGCCGCGTGTGGTCGCGCGAGCAGCTGCTCGACCGGGTCTGGGGCCGCGACATCTATGTCGACACGCGCACCGTCGACGTCCATATCGGGCGGCTGCGCAAGGCTCTCGGCATCCATGGCGGTGGCGATCCGCTGCGCACCGTGCGCGGCGCGGGCTACGCGCTCGGCTGACGGTTTCCCCTGACAGGCGGGCTTCGGCCCGCCCGTCAGCCGCGGAGGTCAGTTCTTCTTTTTCTTCTTCTTTTTGGATGTCTTCTCGGCCTTGAGCGCCTCTGCGGCCTTGGCCTTCTTCTTCTGTTTCTTGGCGTCCGCCTTGTTCAGCTCGGCCTTTTCCGCCTTCTTGCTCTTCTTGCCCTTGGACTTCTTCGCGTCCTTGTCGGCCTTGCCCTTGCCCTTGCCCTTCTCCGTGTCTTTCTTCTTCGGCTTGGCGTCTTTCTTGGCCGACTTGCCTTTCTTCTCTCCCTTGGCCTTGCCGCTGCCGGGCTCGGGCAGCGGCTCGTTGACCGCCAGGGGGCTGTCCGGGTCGGGCTCGGGCATCATGCGGGGCGCCTCGGCAGGGGCTTCGGGGTCCTCGACCTTGTCGTCTCCGGGCGTCCCGGGCGCCGGTGCGGCCTCGGTCTCGGCCGTGCGCGGCGCGGGGGCCGGGTCGGTGGCCAGGCTGTCGACCGCCGCCGCGACAAGGCTCTGCGCCCGGGCCAGCCGGGTCCGGGGCAGGGCGGTGAGGCGCGCAGGCTCGGCCCCGGCCAGCGCCTCGGCGCTGTCGATGCCAAGCTCGCGGAGTTGCGCCGCAAGGGCGGGTCCGATGCCACGGACGGAAGTCAGGTCTGTCAAATCTCTCTCCAGCTGGTAGGAACGCGGTGATGTCAGGCAATGCCGGTGACGATGCGTCAGAAACCGCCGGCTTGTCCACAAGGTTCCGTCAGGGCTTGCGCTTGTCGCGCCGAGCGCTTATAGGCGCGCTCACGAACCCCGCAGGCGGGGTCGGGCCTATGGGGGAGACATCCCCACAGCGTCCACCGGTTGCCCCATTTCGGGTCAAGCCCCCGCCGAGGATATGAAACCGGAAAGGATATAGGACATGGCTCTTCCCGAGTTCTCCATGCGCCAGCTGCTTGAAGCAGGCGTGCACTTTGGCCACCAGACGCAGCGCTGGAACCCCCGCATGGGCGAGTTCATCTACGGTGCGCGCAACGGCATCCACATTCTCGACCTGACCCAGACCGTGCCGATGCTCGACGCGGCGCTGAACGTCATCCGCGAGACCGTCGCCAAGGGCGGCCGCGTGCTCTTCGTCGGCACCAAGCGTCAGGCAGCCCAGCCGATCGCCGAAGCCGCCGAGAAGTGCGCCCAGTACTACATGAACCACCGCTGGCTCGGCGGCACGCTGACCAACTGGCAGACCGTTTCGCAGTCGATCAACCGCCTCAAGGCGATCGACGAGCAGATGGAAGCCGGTGCCGAAGGCCTCACCAAGAAAGAGCGCCTCGGCATGGAGCGCGAGCAGGCCAAACTGCAGGCGTCGCTCGGCGGCATCCGCGAAATGGGCGGCCTGCCGGAACTGCTCTTCGTCATCGACGTCAAGAAAGAGCAGCTCGCCATCGCCGAAGCCAAGAAGCTGGGCATCCCGGTTGTCGCCATCGTCGACACCAACTGCTCGCCCGAGGGTGTGGACTACATCATCCCCGGGAACGATGACGCCGCCCGCGCCATCGCGCTCTACTGCGACCTCGTCAGCCGCGCAGCCCTCGACGGCATGACCGGCCAGATGGAAGCTGCAGGCGTCGACCTCGGCGCCCTGGAAGACGCACCGGCAGAAGAGCTGCTGGCCGGCGCCGGCCAGAACTGATCCGGCGCTGTCGCGAAAGCGTCACGCAAGCATGACATGAGCGGCGAGGCCCGGGGCAGGGCCTGCCGCACAAGACCATTCGAGAGGGAGCCAAGCACATGGCGATCACTGCTGCACAGGTGAAAGAACTGCGCGAGATGACCGGCGCAGGCATGATGGATGCCAAGAAGGCGCTGACCGAGACCGACGGCGACATGGAAGCCGCCATCGACTGGCTGCGCACCAAGGGCCTCGCTAAGGCCGCCAAGAAATCGGGCCGTACCGCTGCCGAGGGCCTCGTGGCCGTCGAGGTGAACGGTGGCACCGGCGTCGCCGTCGAGGTGAACGCGGAAACCGACTTCGTCGCCAAGAACGCCGAGTTCCAGACCATGGTGTCGGACATCGCCAAGGCTGCCACCGGCGTGGACAGCGTCGAGGCGCTGGCCGAGACCGAGATCGGCGGCAAGAAGGTCTCCGACGTCATCACCGACAAGATCGCCAAGATCGGCGAGAACATGACCCTGCGCCGGATGGCAAAGGTCGAAGGTGACGTGGTCTCCACCTACGTGCACAACGCAGCCGCTCCGGGCCTTGGCCAGATCGGCGTGCTGGTCGCGCTCAAGGGCGGCGACGACGCGTTCGGCAAGCAGGTCGCGATGCACATCGCGGCTGCCAACCCGGCCTCGCTGTCGGAAGCTGACCTCGACCCGGCGGTCGTCGAGAAGGAGCGTCAGGTCCAGATCGACATCGCGAAGGAATCCGGCAAGCCGGACGCCGTGATCGAGAAGATGATCGTCGGTCGCATGAAGAAGTTCCTCGGTGAAGTGACCCTGCTGGGCCAGCAGTTCGTCATCAACCCGGACCTTACCGTCGAGAAAGCCGCAGAAGAAGCCGGCGCCACCATCGTGGGCTTTGTCCGCATGCAGGTCGGCGAAGGCATCGAGAAAGAGAAAGAGGATTTCGCAGCCGAGGTTGCGAAGGCCGCGCAGGGCTAAGCCCTACGCAAACTTTCGAAGGCTTGAAGAGACAGGAGCCGCCCAACGGGCGGCTCCTTTTGGTTCCTGCGGTCGGCTCTCTGGCACGGTTGGGGATGATTGGAGAACCGGGCAGGGGGCGCCGAGGGGGCCCTTGCGAAAATTGCCCGAGCCCCTCTCAGCTTCCGGTCTACACCGGGAGAACGCAGGGCCCTCGAAATCGCGAGGGATAGGTCCTCATGTTCCATGGCCAAAGCCACCACTCACGGAACGTTGGTACAATCGCAATTAACGCTTCGTCAGGGAAGTCCGGGAAACCTGACCCCTCGATATTTTCGCGATTTCTGCGAATTTCGCCTATCTAGTTTTGATTTTACTTAATCTCTACGGAAGCAATCCAAAAACTGATGCAAGATTTACGGGCGCTTAACTCACGTTTAAGTATATTACGACTCGACTAGATCGTTCAGTTTTGATTTGGTGCGCCGTTTAGATGTCGATTACAAACATCTGATTCTGGAATGCGGCCTTGGCCACGGCCTGCGCGGTGGTTTCAACATTCAAAGCCTCGCGCGCAAGGCGAAGATGCTTTTCGATGGTCGCCTGCGTCAGCCCCATGATCGCCGCGATGTCCTGCATGGTCTTGCCGTCGCCGACCCATTCCAGCGCCTCGCGCTGGCGCTTGGTGAGCGACTGGTTCGGCGGGATATAGGGCAGGGTGAGGATCTTGAGGTGCAGCAGGTTGTTCAGCAGCATGATGTCCTCGCCGAAACGGTCCCACACCGCATCGACCTCGTGCTGCTGCATCCCGGGCCGCGCAGTCAGCGCGATGGCGCCCTTGGCTCGGGTCGAGAGCGAGCGGAAGCTCACCGAGTAGCCCGCGCGGACATCCATCGACAGGTTGAACGCGATGACGCGGCGCTCGGCCTCGGTCAGGTTGCCCTGGGCCAACATCTCGCCCAGCACGCGCCACGAACACGCACCTTCATGCTCGAGGGCCCAGCGAACCATGGGCGCGTGATGATAGAGCCCTTGGCCGACGAACACGTCCGTATAGGAAGCGCTGTGGTTGGTCAGCAGCACGAAATCGTTCGGATCTCCGAGCGAGGTCGAGGTCCGGTAGCGCGTGAACCCGTACATCAGCCGGTCGAAGCCAAAGCCGGCCATGCTTTCGAGATGCATGGCCCAGAGCTCTTCGACACTGCCGGCATTGGTCATTTCGAGAAGCCGGCTGCGCAGGGTCACGGGCAATGTCATGAGGCAGCGTCCAGATGGCTCTTCATCGCGTCCATGGCCAGCGTGTAGCCACGCGCCCCGAAGCCGCAGATCACTCCGACCGAGACCCGGGCAATGTAGCTCTGGTGGCGGAACGACTCGCGGGCATGGACATTCGACAGGTGCAGCTCGATTGCGGGAACCTCGGCCGAGCTGATCGCATCCATCAGCGCGATCGAGGTGTGGGTGTAGGCGCCTGCGTTGAGGATGAGCCCGTCGAGCCGTCCACGGGTGCCGTGGATCGCGTCGATCAGCGCGCCTTCGTGATTGCTCTGTTCGAACTCGACCTCGACGCCGATCTCCTTGGCATGGGCGCGGCACATGGCCTCGACATCGGCCAGCGTGGTGCGGCCGTAAACCTCGGGCTGGCGAAAGCCGAGCAGGTTCAGGTTCGGACCGTTGAGAATGAGGAAGCCGGGCATGGTGTTAAACCTTCGGATAAGTGAGCGCAGTGTTCGTCGGAAACGCACGCTTGTCCATAAGCGCCATTACCGACGCTGAGGTGCACCGTTTCGCCGCCATCGTGCAAGCCGGTTTGCGGGTTCGTCGACGCTGCGGGACGTGCGGGGTGGCTCAGGGCCCATATTTCAAAGGCTTCCGTGTTCGCAGGCGGACCATTTATTTACATAATACTGATTATAAGATGTATGGGTGTACGCGCAAAGTTAGACTGTCCCACATGTGCAAATCAGAAGTGTCACACTTCTCCTGTTGCTGACAGGATTGGAGTGGACCGTGGGATTGGTGTTGATGAGCGAACGAGATCTGAACCGCGTCGAGATATTGAGCCAGGTCGTGCAAGGCCGCATGACGGCAACGAGTGCGGCGAACCTGCTTGCGCTGAGCCGCAGACAAGTCCAACGTCTGTTGAAGTGCTTCCGAACCGAGGGCCCGGCCGCGATCCGGCACAAGGCGCGCGGTAGGCCATCGAATAATCGGATCGATCCGGCGGTGTGCGCTTTGGCCGTGACGTTGGTGCAGGAACAGTACGCTGATTTCGGCCCGACACTGGCGTCCGAGAAGCTGGCTGAGGACCATGGCCTGAAGGTGTCCCGAGAGACGCTGCGCAAGTGGATGCAAGACGCCGGGATATGGCTGCCGAGAAAGCAGCGTCGCACCTTTCACCAGCCCCGGCTTCGCCGGGAATGCTACGGCGAGCTGATCCAGATTGACGGCTCGGACCATCACTGGTTCGAGGACCGCGGGCCGCCCTGTACCCTACTGGTATTCGTGGATGACGCGACCAGCACCTTGATGCACCTGGAATTCGTGAAGTCGGAAAGCACCTTCAGCTACTTCGGTGCCTTAGAGAGTTATCTGCAGGCACACGGTCGCCCGGTTGCGTTCTACAGCGATAAGCACAGCGTGTTCAGGGTGGCGAAGCAAGGTGCCAGGACCGGTCACGGCACCACCCAGTTCGGGCGCGCGCTCAATGAGTTGAACATCGAGATCCTCTGCGCGAACAGCTCTCAGGCCAAGGGCCGCGTCGAGCGCGCCAACCGCACGTTGCAGGACCGGCTGGTGAAGGAGCTGAGGCTGGCGGGGATTTCGGACATGGTGGCCGGCAACGCCTTTTTGCCGGGGTTCATTGAGCGATACAACGCGCGTTTCGCGAAGACTCCGCGGCGGCCTGACGACCTGCACCGGACGCTGAACACCGAACCGGACCGTCTGCGGGAAATCCTGTGCCTGAGGGATGAACGCTATGTCGGCGCCCAGCTAGCCTTTTCCTACGACCGCCACCGGATCATCCTGGAAGAGAACGACCTCAGCCGTGACCTGCCCGGCAAGTACATCGACAGCTACGAGAATCAGGATGGTGCCTTGGAATTCCGCTGGAAAGGCATCACGCTGCCGTACCGGATTTTCGACATGGATCAGCGCGTGACGCATGCCGCGATCACGGAGAACAAGCATCTGAGCGCCGTGCTCGAACACATCAAGGCCGAACAGGACAAGGCGCCACCCAAGAAGAAACGCGCAGGTAAGCAGCGGACGATCTACGAGCCGACCGGCCGCCGCAACACGGGTTGGAACTCCTTGGCCGACCGCAAGCGCAAGGCCAACCGCGCAGCCGGTCAGGGCTCCGATATGTGAGGTCTCCGCCCTGCCCGGCTGCGCTCACGCCGCTCCAGGTGGGACACTTCTGCTTTGCAAGCCCGGTGACATTTCTACTTGGTTGCAACAATGGGCGCCCGGTGCGGCATTGCAGCCACAGCGCCCGAGCCCCCCGTACGAGCTCGCAAAGATCGCCGCTGAGCCCCTGATACGGAACGGGAAACCGGCGCTTTTCGCCGCTCCCAGGCATCAATCCCCGCGCAGTCCGGAGGATTGTCGGTCTGGCCCGGTCCAAACGGTCTCCGCTCTTGTCGGAACAGCCCGGCTCGGTCAAAACACGGACATGACAGATACACCGGACATGCTCTGCATCGGCTCCGTCCTCTGGGACGTGATCGGCCGCTCCGCCAGCCACATGCGGCAAGGCTCCGACGTGCCCGGCCGGATCACCCGGCTTCCCGGCGGCGTTGCACTCAACATCGCGATGACGCTGGCGCGCTTCGGACTGCGCCCGGCGCTGCTCTCGGCTGTCGGACAGGATCCCGAGGGCCACGAGTTGGCCGAGGCCTGCGAAAAGCTCGGCTGCGACACGCGGTTTCTCTATCGCTCCGAGGACTTGCCCACCGATCGCTACATGGCGGTCGAAGGCGCAAACGGGCTGATCGCCGCCATCGCGGATGCCCACTCGCTCGAGCGCGCCGGGTCGCGGATCCTGCGCCCGCTGTCGGATGGCACCCTGGGCACGCCCCAGACGCCGTTCACAGGCTCCGTGGCGCTCGACGGCAACCTCAAGGAAACCCTGCTCGACGAGATCGTCCGCGATGCGGCTTTCGCCAAGGCCGACATGCGCATCGCCCCCGCAAGCCCCGGCAAGGCCGAGCGCCTGATGCCGTTCCTCCGCGCCGGTCGCGGCGTGCTCTACGTCAATCTCGAGGAAGCCGGCTTGCTCTGCCAGGACAGCTTCAAGAGCGCCCCGGAAGCCGCTGCAAAGCTTATCGAGCGCGGTGCGGCACGCGCCGTGGTCACCAATGGCGGAGACGCCGCCTGCGACGCCACCGCCGACGGGCTCGTGGCGGAACGGCCACCGGAGGTGCTGGTCACCCGGGTCACAGGTGCCGGCGACACTTTCATGGCGGCGCATATTGTGGCAGAGCTTCGCGGCGCGGCCCGGGCCGAGGCGCTGAGCCTCGCGCTGGATGCCGCAGCCGCCTACGTTTCCGGAGACATCGCCTCATGAGCCTCATCAGACTTTCCGCCGCCGTCGCAGACGCGCTCGCCAAGGGCGCCCCCGTCGTGGCGCTGGAATCGACGATCATCACCCACGGCATGCCGTGGCCCCAGAACCTCGAGATGGCCCGCAAGGTCGAGGCGGTGATCCGCGAGGAAGGTGCCGAGCCCGCGACCATCGCGGTGATCGACGGAGAGCTCTGCGTCGGGCTCGAGGATGACCAGCTCGAGGCACTGGCACAGGCTCGCGGTGTCGCCAAGCTGAGCCGCGCCGACCTCGCGGTCTGTATGGCTCAGGGCCGCACTGGCGCCACCACCGTGGCCGCCACGATGATCGCCGCCGCGCAGGCCGGCATCTCGACCTTTGCCACCGGCGGCATCGGCGGTGTTCACAGGGGCGCCGAGCAGAGCTTTGACGTCTCCGCAGACCTTCAGGAACTGGCCCAGACCGCCGTCACCGTGGTTTGCGCCGGCGCCAAGGCCATTCTCGACCTGCCCAAGACGCTGGAAGTGCTGGAAACCCTCGGCGTGCCGGTCATCGCCTATGGCCAGGACCAGTTGCCGGCCTTCTGGTCGCGCGAGGCCGGTCTGCGGGCGCCCCTGCGCATGGACACGCCGCGCGCCATCGCAGAGGCACAGGCGATGCGCTCGGCGCTGGGGCTTCCCGGCGGCCAGCTCGTGGCCAACCCGATCCCCGCCGAGGCCGAGATCGCCCGCGCCGAGATGACGCCGGTGATCGAGCGTGCCAATGCCGATGCCGAGACCCACGGCATCCGTGGCAAGGACCTCACACCGTACCTGCTGCAGCGCATCTTCGAGCTGACCGAGGGCCGCTCGCTCGAGTCCAACATCGCGCTGGTCCTGAACAATGCGCGGCTGGGGGCACGCATCGCCAAGGAAATGAGCGCCCTGCCCCGAAATTGAGCTTTCGCTCGCGCAGCATCATTGTAGACCTGATCCCGAGCGCTTACCTTCGCTCTGGCACTCGGCTTCTGGACGGACAATGAACACCCCCTTCGACGACAAACCGCGCAGGCCGGGCCTGCTGGCCTCCCTGCGCGCGAGCTTCCTGACGGGTCTGGTGGTCATCGCCCCCATCGGCCTGACGATCTGGCTCATCTGGACCATGTTCGGCTGGGTTGACGGCTTCGTGCTGCCGCTGATCCCCGACCAGTTCAACCCCGAAGCCTATATCGGCATCAACCTGCGCGGCCTCGGCGTGATCTTCTTCCTGGTCTTCACCATCCTCGTGGGCTGGGTCGCAAAGGGGCTGATCGGGCGCTCGCTGATCCGCTTCGCCGAAACCCTTGTCGAGCGCACCCCGGTGGTGCGCACGATCTATTCCGGCATCAAGCAGATCGCCGAGACGGTCTTTGCCCAGTCCGAGCGCAGCTTCGAGAAAGCCTGCCTCGTGCAGTACCCGCGCAAGGGCATCTGGGCCATCGGCTTCATTTCAACGCAGGCCAAGGGCGAGGTCTTGGACCGTGCCGAGACCATGGGCGGGCTGATGTCGGTCTTCGTGCCGACCACGCCGAACCCGACCTCGGGCTTCCTGCTGTTCTTTCCGGAAGAAGACGTGGTCGAACTCGACATGAGCATCGAGGATGCCGCCAAGCTGGTGATTTCCGCCGGGCTCGTCTACCCGCCGGAGAGACCGGGCGCCAAACCACGCGTCGAACCGGTGCGCAAGGCGTCCTGAGCGCCAAATCCCGCGCCATCCGGCGCGAGTGCAGGCAAAGCGCGTGCGCCCGGTCTTGGGGGATGCGCCGCGCTCTGGTCAGTGGTCGCAACCTATGGAAGAGTGTCCGCATTGCGTTGACCCATTTTCCAAAGGATGCTCCCATGGGATTTCCCCTCCCGCGTCTCACCCTGCCCGTCCTCTCCGCTCTTGCGCTGCTGCAAGGCCCGGCCCTCGCGCTCGAGCCGCTCGCCGATTTCGGTGACAACCCCGGCGCGCTTGACGCCTTTCTCTACCGCCCGGACGGCCTGAGCGCTCCGGCGCCGCTGATCGTGGCGCTGCATGGCTGCCTGATGAGCGCCGCGGGCTTCGACGACGAGACCGGTCTCACCGCGCTGGCAGACGATCTGGGCGCGGTGCTCCTGCTGCCGCAGCAGCGCGAGGCCAATATGGAGCGCGGCTGCTTCCGCTGGCACGACGACGACGACAACCAGCCCGGCAAGGGCGAGAGCGCCTCGATCCTGCAGATGATCGACCAGGCACTGGCCAGCGAAGGCGCCGATCCGGCCCGCGTCTATGTCATGGGCCTGTCGGCGGGTGGCGCCATGAGCGCGGTGCTGCTCGCCAATTATCCGCACCGGTTGGCGGGCGGCGCGATCATCGCCGGGCTGCCCTACGGCTGCAACCGTCCCGCCGGGATCTTCGATTTCAACTGGTACACGCTGCACTACAACATCTTCGCGCAGGATGGCGCCGATGCCAGCTATGCCTGTGGCATCACGCGCTTCTTCAGCGCCACCGACCGCGATGCCGAGGACTGGGCCAGCTACGTCCACGAGGTCATCGACGCAGAGCCCGAGGACTGGCCGCTGATCTCGATCTGGCAGGGCCTCGGCGACGAGACCGTCGATCCCGCGAATCTTCAGGAACTCACCGAGCAATGGACCGCCGTGATCGGCATCGACGCCCTGCCCGATGCCACCGAGCGTTTCGGACGTGCCACCCGCAACCTCTATCGCGATGACCAGGGCGAGACCCGGATCGAAAGCTGGAGCCTCGAGGGGTTTCCCCACGCGGTGCCGGTCGACACCGACGGCACGCCGGAGAGCTGCGGCTTCGAAGCCGAGCACATCACCGACGGCGGCGTCTGCGCCGTGCGTCGTATCGCGCAATTCTGGGGGCTCGCGGACTAGGCCCGGCGACACGCAGCGCGTCGCCGGGCCCGTCGGGTCAGCGGTTGTCAAGCTGGGCGCGCACGCGCGCCAGCCCGTCGCGGGTGATGCGGTAGGGCTGGCCTCCGCGCGAGCGGATCAGACGTCGTCGTCGCAGCCGCTCGAACACCGGAAGCGTGCAGTCGGTCAGGACAAAGCCGTCGCGGGTGATGCAGCTCACGGTGTGCACCTTGCCGTTCTCGGCGCGGTCGAACCGGATCGCGCCACCCTGTGCCAGCACGTGAAGCACGCGCTGTTCGTGTTTGGAAATGTTCATGGGGATGCCCGTGGTTTGAACGCAAAGCATCGCCCCGTCCGGCCACCGCGCGAACGAAGCGTTTGGGTTCAGCGATCCGCGAAACGGATCGCGCGGTTGCCCGCAATCTCCAGCATCAAGTCTCCATCGATCCGGGGGGCTTCCCCGGTGCTTTCCTATATTAAGGCAGCCCGCGGCCCGGTTTCAACGCCTCCGGGCGCGCGTCGCGAAGAATTTCGCGTGTCACGCCCGCATCGGCGACGAGAACATTTCGCGCAGATCGGCTGTCTGCCGCACCCCGAGCGCGTCGCCATGCTCGCCGAGAAAGCTCCCCGCCGCGCGCCGCCCGGCCGCCTTCAGCTGCGCCACGACGGTGGGCAGCGGCACCATCTTGGTCGCCACCGAGAGCGCATTCATCAGGCTGTCATCGGCGATCATGTGAACCCGCAGCTTCTTCATCGCGCCCTCGCGGACCGAGCCCGCCTCGATCAGCCGCTGCACGAACTCGATGGCGCGCAGCTCGCGCAAAAGCGCCGCGTTGAAGCTGATCTCGTTGATCCGGTTCTGGATCTCCGGCGGCGTCACCGGCACCGCTTCGCGCACGATCGGATTGATGTTGACGATCACGAGGTCGTCGGGCAGCGCAGGCTTGAACAGCGGGAACAGCGCCGGGTTGCCGGAATAGCCGCCATCCCAGAACGCCTCGGTCACCCCGGTCTCCGGGTCGGTCAGCTCCACTGCCTGGAACAGCGTCGGAAGGCAGGCGGAGGCGAGGATCGCCTCGGGGCAGAGCCGCTCGCCCTCGAACACCCGCACCTTGCCATCGCGCACCGAGGTCGCCGAGACAAAGAATTCCGGGCCCGCATCGGCGCAGATATCGGCAAATTCCATGCGCCGCAGGATGTCTTCAAGTGGATTGCGGTAGAGTGGCCCCCAGGCATAAGGCGACAGCATGCGCCCCACGGTCTCTCCGGCCGCGAAGGGCAGCGAATACTGCACCGCGCTGCTGACAGTGCCGGGATGCGGCAGCCAGGCATGCATCCATTCCGGGATCGAAATGTCGCGCAGCCCCGCGACCTCGTGCCAGAGCCAGTCCAGCGTCTCGCGTGCGCCCTCGCGCCCGCCGCGCACCAGCCCCGCCTTCAGCGCCGCGCCATTGAGCGCCCCCGCCGAGGCCCCCGAGACCCCGGCGATCTCGAGATCGTCTTCCTCGAGCAGCCGGTCGAGCACCCCCCAGGTGAAGGCGCCATGCGCACCACCGCCTTGCAGCGCGAGGTTGATCCGCCGTGTCATCGCCATCCCCTTGTCATAACGCCCATGTTTCTTCTGGCCAGAAATATCCCGGGGTGAATTGGCCAAAGGCCAAGAGGGGCAGCGCCCCTCCCGGCCCGTCGCTTACGGCCTCCCGAGGCTTTCCGCCTCAGAGCGCCGTCCAGCCGCCATCGACCGAGATCGTCGTGCCAGTGATCTGTGCTGCCGCGTCCGAGCACAGGAACACCGCCGTGCCGCCGATCTGCTCTGTGGTGGCGAACTCCTTCGAGGGCTGGCGCTCGAGGATCACCTTCTCGATCACCTCGTCCTCGGTCATGTCGTATTTCTTCGCCGTGTCCGGGATCTGCGCCTCGACCAGCGGCGTTTTGACGTAGCCCGGGCAGATCGCGTTTGCGGTGATCGGTTCCTTGGCGGTCTCGAGTGCCACCACCTTGGTCATGCCCACCACGCCATGCTTGGCCGCCACGTAGGCCGACTTGTAGGGCGAGGCGGTCAGACCATGCGCCGAGGCGATGTTGACCACCCGGCCCCAGCCTGCCTGCCGCATCATCGGCAGCGCCGCGGCAGTACAGTGATAGGCCGAGCTCATGTTGATGGCGATGATCGCGTCCCATTTCTCGACCGGGAACTCGTCGATCGGCGAGACGTGCTGGATGCCGGCATTGTTCACCAGGATGTCGCAGGCGCCGGCTGTCTCGATCAGCGCGCGGCACTCGTCGCCCTTGGACATGTCCGCCTGGATGTAGCGGGCCTCGACGCCGAACTCCTTGCCGAGATCTTCGGCGAGCTTGTGGTCCTCGGCGTTGTCGGTGAAGGAATTCAGCACCACCGAGGCGCCGGCCCGCGCCAGTTCGCGCGCGACGCCAAGCCCGATGCCCGAGTTCGAGCCGGTGATGATTGCGGTCTTGCCCTTGAGAGACATGTGAAACTCCTCGCTTTTCTCAGCGGCAGCATAGCAATGCTGCACCTGCAAGATAAGCGAATTCGGGATCTGCCGGTTCCGCAATCTCGGCTTCACGGTTTCGCGACAAGAACTGCCTTGCGCTCGACGCGAACAGGCCGCAAAAGCGCCGCACCAGCTCGGCTCCAGACCAAAAAAAACGCCGGCACAAGGCCGGCGTTAAGTCATTGAGGCAGGTTTCATACAGGCAAGAAACCTATCGAGCAGTGCCCTTGTTATACGCGCTTTACCGCTGGAGTCCAAGCTAAAAGTTTGAAAAGACGTGAAAGCCCCGGTACCCTCCGGGGCCAAGAAAACAAGGGCAGTGAAGGATTGTTTCAGCAATGATGGCCGATTATTTCGCGCGCCGCACGGTCGGCGCATTGGCGCTCGGGGCGATTCTGGCCTGCGGTGGAATCGCCTCCGCCGAGCCCGCCCATGGCATCGCTATGTATGGCGCGCCTGCCCTGCCCCCAGATTTTGATCACCTGCCCTATGCCAACCCCGACGCACCCAAAGGCGGCCGACTGGTCACCGGCGAGACCGGCAGTTTCGACAGCCTCAATCCGCACATCCTGAAGGGCTCGGTGCCGTGGCAACTCCGCTTCCTCGCCTATGAAAGCCTGATGGGCCGCAGCTGGGACGAGCCGTTCTCGCTCTACGGTCTGCTTGCCGAAACCATCGAGACCGGTCCGAATCGTGACTGGGTGGAATTCACGCTGCGCGACGAGGCTCGCTTCTCGGATGGCAGCCCGGTCACCGTCGAGGACGTGATGTGGAGCTACGAGACACTCGGCACTGAGGGCCACCCGCGCTACCGTGGCGCCTGGAGCCAGGTCGAGAGCATGGAGCAGACCGGCCCGAACAAGATCCGCTTCACCTTCGCCACCGACGACCGCGAGCTGGCGCTGATCATCGGCATGCGCCCGATCCTGAAAAAGGCGCAGTGGGAGGGCCGCGATTTCGCCTCCAGCGGGCTCGACGTGGTGCCGATCACCTCGGCGCCTTACGTCATCGAAGACTTCGAGGCCGGCCGCTTCGTCTCGCTCAAGCGCAACCCCGATTACTGGGGCAAGGACCTGCCCTTCATGACCGGCCAGGCCAATCTCGACGAGATCCGCATGGAGTTCTTCGGCGACGGCACGGTGCAGTTCGAGGCCTTCAAGGCCGGCGCGCTCAACGCCCTGCGCGAGAACAACGCCGAGAAATGGGAAACCCAGTACGATTTCCCGGCGGTGCAGCGCGGCGACGTGGTGAAGTCAGAGATCCCGCATGGCCGCCCCACCGGCATGACCGGGTTCGTGATGAACACCCGCCACGGCGTCTTTGCCGACTGGCGCGTGCGCGCGGCGATGATCCACGCCTTCAACTTCGAATACATCAACGAGACCATGACCGGCTCGCGCCAGCCGCGCATCACCTCGTATTTCTCCAACTCCGACCTCGCGATGAGCGCCGGGCCGGCCGAGGGCCGGGTGCGCGAGCTGCTGGAGCCCTTCGCGGATACGCTCCTGCCCGGCGCGCTCGAAGGCTATGCCCTGCCCGAAGGTGACGGCAGCGCCCGCAACCGGCGCAATATCCGCAAGGCCATGGGACTGATGGAAGAGGCCGGCTGGACGGTGCAGGACGGCGTGATGAAGAACGCCGACGGCCAGCCCTTCAGCTTCGAGGTGGTGCTCAACCAGGGGGCCGGCGAAGAGCAGTCGATCATCGACATCTACGTGCAGGCGCTGCAGCGCATGGGCATCGCGCCACGTGTCACGGTTATCGACTCGGCGCAGTACAACGAGCGCCTCAACCGCTTCGATTTCGACATGACCTTCTTCCGCCGCGGCATCTCGCTCAGCCCGGGCAACGAACAGCGTCTCTACTGGGGCTCGGACGCGGCGACGCAGGAGGGCTCTCGCAACCTGATGGGCATGCAGTCTCCGGCGGCGGACGCGATGATCGACACGCTGCTCAACGCCACCAGCCGCGAAGATTTCGTCGCTGCGTCGCGCGCGCTCGACCGGATCCTGACCACCGGGCGCTACGTGATCCCGATCTACCAGTGGAACATCTCGCGCATTGCCCATGCCAAGGAACTGACCTTTTCCGAGACCACCCCCGTCTATGGCGACTGGATCGACTGGATGCCGAACGCCTGGTGGTGGCAGGACCAGTGAAACCCGTGTAGACTTGCGCCCGACCGGGCGATCGAACCCGGACATAAGCAAGACCAACAAGAACAAACCACGAGCAGAACAATGAAACAGGCACTTCTCATCACCGCACTGGCGGTCACCCTTGGCGGCTGCGCCACCATCGACGGCGTCGGACAGGATATCTCGAACGGGGCGCGTACCGTCGAAAGCTGGTTCTGATCGCGCTATCCGACCTTTTGGCACGTTCCCGTGCGCCTCGCCCCGGTCTAACCTGAGCCACGGGCAGAGGAGATAGAGGATGAGCGACCGCGTGGAGCTTTTGAGCGAGAGCCGACCGATCCGGGCACTGGTTGTCGATGACCACCCGCTGTTTTGCGACGCGCTGACCCTGACCCTGCAGTCGATCTCGGATTTCGAAGAGATCCGCAGCGCCGGCACGCTGGAGAAGGCGTTGGAGATCACTGCGCAGGGAGAGGCGCCGGATCTGGTGATCCTCGACCTCAACCTGCCCGACGTGCACGGGCTCGACGGTCTGGTGCGGATGCGCAATGCCGCACCGCGGGCCGCCATCCTCATCGCCTCGTCGATGGCCGACAACCGCATGATCAGCCACGCGCTCAAGGCCGGGGCCAACGGCTTCGTGCCAAAGCACTCGCAGCGTTCGGTGTTCCGCCGCGCCTTCGAGGCGGTGGGCCGTGGCGAGCCCTTCGTGCCGGATGGCTACATCGACCCCCGCGAGCCCGAGAGCGGCGCTGGCCCCGACGACGCGCTGGCACGGCTCGCGACTCTTACGAACCAGCAGGCGCGCATCCTGTCTCTGATCTGCGAGGGCAAGCTCAACAAGCAGATCGCCTACGACCTCACCATCGCCGAGACCACGGTGAAGGCGCATGTCACCGCGATCATGCGCAAGCTCGGGGTGCACAGCCGCACCCAGGCGGTGCTGATTGCGCAGGAGGCCAACTTCAACCGGGTCTTGCCAAGCGAAGGGACCGCGCCGTAACCTGCCGTGCACATCGCAAGGGGAGGTGATGTCGTGGACGGAGCACAGACGCGCTCCGCAGGGAGGGGAACGGACCCGGCCGGAGCCCTGCGCGTGGCGCAGGTCGAAAGCACCGCAGAGGATCCGATTGCGGCGATTGCTGCTCAGCTTGGCGGTGGCCCGTTCGGGCTGGTCTGTCTTTTCGCCTCTCCCGAAGCGGATTTCATTGCGCTGAACGACGCCGCCATCGGCGCGTTCGGCGGGGCCGACGTGTTTGCCTGCACCACCGCCGGCGAAATCGGCCGGGCCGGCTACGAGGAAGGCCAGATCATTGCCATCGCCTTCCCCTCCGCGCTGTTCGCGGTCGACGCGCTGGCCATCGACGGGCTCGACGCGCTCGACGACAGGCAGGTCATCGACCAGCTGATGCAGCGGCGCATGGCGCTCAATGTCGACGCGCCGGACAAGCCCTACGAGTTTGCGTTCCTGATGGTCGACGGGCTGTCGCTCCAGGAAGAGAACGTCGCCACGATCCTCGCCTCGGCGATGGGCCAGATGCCGCTCTTCGGTGGCTCCACCGGCGACGGCACCGATTTCGGCGCGACCTGGCTGTCCTACAACGGCAAGATCCGCAGCAACGCGGCGCTTTTGGCGCTGGTGCGCAGCCGCTGTCCGGTGAAGGTATTCAGCATCGATCACCTCGTTCCCACGACGACCCGCATGGTGGTGACCCGCGCCGCGCCAGATCACCGCACCGTGCAGGAGATCAACGCCGAACCCGCGGCGCAGGAATATGCCCGGCTGCTCGGCATGCGGCCCGAGCAGCTCGACACCTTCACCTTCGCCACCCACCCGGTCGTCGTCCGGCTGGGCGACAGCCACCACGTGCGCTCGATCCAGAAGGTCGGCGACAAGGGCGAGCTGGTGTTCTTCTCGGCGATCAACGAGGGCATGGTTCTGACCCTCGCCGAACGACAGGACATGGCCAGCCATCTCGATCAGGCTCTGGGCGCGCTCTCGGAGACGGAAGCGCCGGAGCAGATCCTCGGGTGCGACTGCCTGCTGCGTCGCCTCGAGGCCGGCCAGTTCCAGGAGACCCGCGCGGTCTCGGACGTGCTCACGCGGCACAACGTGGTGGGCTTCAACACTTATGGTGAGCAGATCGGCGCGCTGCACGTGAACCAGACCTTCACCGCGGTGGCGTTCTACCCCGCCGAGGACGAGGATCGGCCCTGATGTCGCTGATCAATCCCGATGACAGCCTGGAACGGCAGAACGAGAAGCTGCTGCGGATCGTCGAGACGCTGATGAACCATGTCGAGCATGGCAATGGCCAGTCCGGCGAGGCCTACGCCCAGTTCGAACGCGCCGCCCTGCTGGAAAAGCGGGTCCGCGAGCGCACGCTCGAGCTTGAGCGCACGCTCAACCTGCTGCACGACTCGAACGCCCAGCTTGCCCAGGCCCACGAGGAGACCGAGACCGCGCGGCGCAACCTCGCCGACGCCATCGAGACGATCTCGGAGGGCTTCGCCCTGTTCGACGGCGACGACGTGCTGGTGATGTGCAACTCGCGCTTCTGCCGCGATTTCCGCGACACCGTGCGCGACCTGCGCCCGGGGCTGTCCTTCGAGGGCTACGTGCGCCATGTCAGCCGCTCGCGGCACCTGTCACTACCCGAGGGGCTGTCGCCCGACGCCTGGGCGGCGGACCGGATGCGCAAGCATACCGACCGGCGGGTCATGTTCAACGTTCGCCACGGACAGGACCGCTGGCTGCAGGTCTCGGAACACCGCACCGCCAATGGCGGCACGGTGATCCTGCAGACTGATGTGACCGACATCATCCGGCTCGAGCGGCAGGAACGGCTCAAGCTCAAGGACAAGCAGACGCGTATGATCCGCGCCACGCTCGATCATCTCGATCAGGGGGTCTGCATCTTCGACGAGGGCACGCATCTGGTGGCGTGGAACGAGAAGATCGGGACACTGATGAACCTGCCCGCGCGGCGGCTGCATCTGGGCGCCTCCTTCGACGGGCTGATGGAACAGGTCGAGCAGAATTTCCGCTTCTCACAGGAGAGCGACCGCGACCTGTTCCGAAGCTGGACCGAGCGCGGCGGCCGTCGTGGTCCGATCAGCTTCGAGCTCAGCCGCGACGGCGGCATCGTGCTGCGCTTCTTCGGGCGCGGTATGCCCGATGGCGGTTTCCTGTTCTCCTGCACCGACGTCACCGCCGAGCGCGAGGCCGCGCGCCGCCTGACCGAGGTCAACGAGATGCTCGAGCAGCGCGTGATGGAGCGCACGCTCGAGCTCGAGGACGCGCTCTCTGCCGCCGAGCGCGCCAACGCCTCGAAGTCGCGCTTCGTGGCGGCGGCGAGCCACGATCTCCTGCAGCCGCTCTCTGCGGCCAAGCTGTTCATCTCGTCGCTCTCGGAGAAAAGCGCAGATGCCGGCGACAAGGCGGTGCTCGACAAGGCGGAGTCGGCGCTGACCTCGGCGGAACAGCTGATCGACGCGCTGCTCGACATCTCCAAGCTCGAATCCGACGGGCTGAAGTTCGACATCCGTCCGGTGGCGCTGCGCGAGATCTTCTCGCGCCTGCGCGACGAGATGGAGGTTCTGGCCGCCCGCAAGGGACTGAAATTGCGGATGATCGACAGCGACCTGACCGTCGAGACCGACCCGGCCTACCTGCGGCGGGTGGTGCAGAACCTCGTGGCCAACGCCATCCGTTATACCGAGGCGGGGCGCGTGGTGATCGGTGTGCGCCGCCGCGGCGGCACCGCCCGGATCGAGGTCTGGGACACCGGGCCGGGCATCGCCGAGGAAGACCAGTCGGCGATCTTCGAGGAGTTCCGCCGCCTCGACACCCGAGCCTCGAGCAATGACGGCCTGGGGCTCGGCCTCGCCATCGTCGAGCGCGCCTGCGCAAGGCTGGGGCACCCGCTGGGCCTCTGGTCCGAGCCCGGGCGCGGCTCGTGCTTCATGGTGAGCCTGCCGGTCGTGGGCAGCAGCGCGCCGGCGCGGCCCGCGGCGCTTGGGCCGGCACGCCCGCAGGGCCTGGCGCAGGCGGGGCTGATCGTGCTGCTGGTGGAGAACGATCCGCAGCTGCGCCGCGCGATGACGGTGCTGATGGAGAGCTGGGGGGTCAACGTGATCGAGGCCGAGGACGCTGTCAGCGCGCTCGACCTGCTGGCGGATCTCGAGATCGTTCCGGATGCGCTGCTGCTCGACTACCAGCTTGGCGCCGGCATGTCCGGCACACAGCTCTTCGGCGAGATCACCACCCGCATGGGCCGCCTGCCCTGCGCCATCGTCTCGGCTGACCGGTCGGAGGCGCTGCGGGAGGCCTGCGCGGCCCTTCAGATCGAGCTCTTGTCGAAGCCCGTGGACCGGCACCGGCTGGGCCGGTTCTTCGACGCGGTGGTGCGCGGCACGCTGGCGGCGGAGTGAGCGGCGTTCAGCGTGCCTTGAATAGTCCGCCGAGAATGCCGCGCACGAGGCGCTTACCGGTGGTGCCCGAAAGCTCCTTGAGCACCGCCTGCCCCAGCGCCTCACCGATCGAATTCGGCGCGCTGTAGCGGCTGGAGCGCGGTTTGCTCGCGGTCTTGCGCATCGGCTTGGCACGCGGTGTCGGATCATAGCGCCGCGCGCGGTTATACTCGCGTATCATGTCGCCAGCGTCCTCGGCCCCTCGCAAGTCCACTTCGGCGCGCTCTGCCTCCTCCGCTGCCTGCGCCGCCTCATCGGCCCGTGCCTTGAGGATCTCGTAGGCCGAATGCCGGTCGAGCGGCGTGTCGTATTTCGCCGCGAGCGTCGAGCCCCTCAGCACCGCGGCGCGCTCCTCCGGCGTGATCGGGCCCAGCTGCGACGAGGGCGGTCGGATCAGGGTCCGCTGCACGATGCCCGGCACGCCCTTCTCCTGCAGCATCGAGGTCACCGCCTCTCCGGTGCCGACCTCACGGATCGCCACCTCGGTGTCGAAGGCGGGGTTCGGGCGATAGGTCTCGGCCGCCTGCCGCAGGGCCTTCTTGTCGCGCGCGGTGAAGGCGCGCAGCGCGTGCTGCACCCGGTTGCCGAGTTGCCCGAGAATGTCCTCGGGGATGTCGTCAGGATTCTGAGTTATGAAATACACGCCCACCCCCTTGGAGCGGATCAGCCGCGCCACCTGCTCGACCTTGTCGACCAGCGCCTTCGGAGCGTCGTCGAACAAGAGATGCGCCTCGTCGAAGAAGAACACCAGCTTCGGCTTGTCGGGATTGCCGACCTCGGGCAGCTCCTCGAACAGCTCCGACAGCAGCCAGAGCAGGAACGTGGCGTAGAGCCTCGGGGCGCCCATCAGCGCGTCGGCGGCAAGGATGTTGACGTGGCCACGCCCGTCCGGGGCGCAACGCATCAAGTCCGCCAGCGCCAGCGCCGGCTCGCCGAAGAGCCTGTCGCCGCCCTGGTTCTCGAGCACCAGGAGCCGGCGCTGGATAGCGCCGATCGAGGCGGTGGAGACATTGCCATAGCGCAGCGACAGCTCCTTCGCGTTCTCGCCGACCCAGACCAGAAGCGCCTGCAGGTCCTTGAGATCCAGAAGCGGGAGCCCCTGCTCGTCCGATAGCCGGAAGGCGATGTTGAGCACGCCCTCCTGCGCATCGGTCAGCTCGAGCAGTCGCGCCAGCAAGAGCGGCCCCATCTCGGCCACGGTGGTGCGCACCGGATGGCCCTGCGCGCCGAACAGGTCCCAGAACACCGCCGGGAAGGCAGAATAAGCGAAGTCATCGAAGCCGATGGTGGCGTTGCGCTTGGCAAAGGCCTCATGCAGCTTGCCCCCCGCGCTGCCGGCTTTGCACAGCCCCGAGAGATCCCCCTTCACATCGGCAAGAAAGACCGGCACGCCGGCGGCCGAGAAGCCTTCGGCGAGGATCTGCAGCGTCACCGTCTTGCCGGTGCCGGTGGCGCCCGCGATCAGCCCGTGCCGATTTGCGTATTTCAGCACCAGATGCTGCTTGTCGCCGTAGCCCTCTCCGCCACCGCCTAAAAAAACGCCACTCTCCATGCCGGACCTCCACGCGCGTGCGCCTCGACCATACAATCTTAACCTTTTGAGGCCAGTATCTTTTTTGCCCGGGGCATCATGTCCTCTCCTGCTTCGGGCAGACTTCCTCCCTGTCAGACTGGCCGCGCTCTCGGGCGCGGCCTTTTTATGCAGTTGTGATCGCGCTGACGTGAGAAACCCTGTTGACCGCCTCATGAGAGTTTCGTAGCGTTCGGCCAATGACAAAGCCGGCCGGTCCGGCAGGGAGCAAGGGGGAAGGGACCATCTGGTCCCTTTTCTCTTTTGTTCCACCGGCTTGCGGCTTCCCGCCATTGTGTCCGGGGCGCGGCAATTCCGGCCTGACACCGCGTCGGCGCCGTGATACTCGGACGAGGACTCATGACCATTCCGAGGGAGTTTCCATGACCAGACTGCTTTCCGCCCTGTGGGCCCTGCCGCTCGTGGCCGGCCTCTCTGCCGCACCGGCATTTGCCCAGGACAGCGCGCAGTCCTCCGAGCAGCCAGCAGAACAGCCCGCTGAACAGTCGCAGAGCCCCATCGGCGGTGCGCTGAGCATGGGGGAATCCGACGCTGACGCCACCCCCGGCAACCCGCAGGCCGAGACCTACACCAAGTCGACCCACGGCGACTGGGACGTGCAGTGCCTGCGCGTGCCCGAGGGCACCAACGCCGAGGACCCCTGCCAGATGTACCAGCTTCTCAAGGACGAGAACGGTGGTGACGTGGCCGAAGTCAGCGTGTTCCGCCTGCAAAACGGTGGCCAGGTCGTCGCCGGCGGCACCTTTGTCGTGCCGCTCGAGACGCTGCTGACGCAAAAGCTCTCCATCTCCGTCGATGGCGGTCAGGCCAAGCGCTACGACTTCTCGTTCTGCACGCAGGTCGGCTGCTACGCGCGCGTGGGCTTCACCGCCGACGACATCGCCCGCTTCAAGGCCGGCAGCGCCGCAACGGTCGCCATCGTGCCCGCGCTGGCACCCGACCAGCGCGTCGAGCTCGAGATGTCGCTGTCGGGCTTCACCGCCGGCTTCGACGAGACCTCCGAGCTGCGCCAGTAAGCGCGACAGGACACGGACCAGAAACAAAAGGGCCGCGGGAACATCCCGCGGCCTTTTTCATGAGCCCCCGGCCGGGCGGCTCAGCCCCGCCCCAGCCCCTCCAGCACCGCCTGCGCAGCGCGGTCGCCCGGGTGCGGCCCACCGCGGCCCAGCCGCTCCATGGTCAGCGCCATCGCCTCGACCTGCGCCTGCGGCGCCTCGAGCACGGACAGCAACGCATCGGCGATCGGGGCGGGACGGCATGCCTTTCCGATGAACTCAGGGACGGCGCGGGTCTCGGACACGAGGTTGACCAACGTCACCGTGTCGACCAGCAGCATCCGCCCGATGATCTCGCGCGAGAGCCAGCCCATGTCATAGGCCACCACCATCGGCGTGCCGGCCGCGGCCAGCTCGAGCGAGACCGTGCCAGACGCCGCGAGCGCTACGTCGGAGGCGGCGAAGGCAGCGCGCTTCTCGGCAGCCATATCCTCACCCAGCTTGCGCGGGTCGAGCACCAGCGGCGGCTCCGCCCAGCCTGCGCAGAGCTCTTCGACCATCGGTGCCACCGGGGCTGCGGCGGGCAGGACGAAGCGCAGATCCGGGCGTTCCTGCTGCAACCGAGCGACCACGTCCCCGAAGACCGGCGCGAGGCGCGACACCTCGGAGCGGCGCGAGCCGGGGAGGATCAGCGCGACCGGCGCGTCTCCAAGATCGTGGCGCTGGCGGAAGGCCGCAACATCATCGTCGCCGGCCTGCGGCTCGGTCACCACCGGGTGGCCGACAAAATCGCAGCGCATCCCGGCGGCTTCCATGTAGGGCGGCTCGAAGGGCAGCAGCGCCAGCACCTGATCGACATGGCGCGCCATCTTGGTGGCGCGCTTCGGGCGCCACGCCCAGACCGTGGGCGCCACGTAATGCACCACGCGGATGTCGGAGCGCGCCTTGACGAGCTCTGCCAGCCGCAGCGAGAATTCAGGCAGATCAACGGTGATCAGCACGTCGGGCTTGGCGGCGATGACCGCCTCGGCGGTCTCGCGGATGCGGGCCTTGAGCTTGCCGTACTGGCGCAGGATCTCGGTGATCCCCATGACCGAGATCTCGTCCATGGGAAACAGGCTCTCGAGCCCCTGCCCGATCATCCGCTCGCCGCCGATGCCGGTGAACTGGACTTCGGGCACCCGGGCCTTGAGACCCTCCATCAGCGACGCGCCGAGCTTGTCGCCCGAGGGCTCGCCTGCCGTGATATAGACCTTCATGCGTCGCGCTCCCGCACCCAGAGAAACAGCCCGGCGGCGTCGAGCGCCTCGATCATCGCGGGCCGGTCGACCATCATCACGCCACCCGCTGACAGCACGATGCCCGAGAGCCCCGCCCGGACGGCACCCTCAGCCGTGCGGGGGCCGACCACCGGCAGATCGGCGCGGTGGTCCTGTCCCGGCTTCTCGGCCTTGTAGAGCACGCCGCCAGCGGCGGCCTCGAGCGCGTCGATCATCGCGTCGGTGCCGGCCTCGTCCTCGCGTGCCAGCACCGCGCCGTCTCGGATCACGCAGGCCTGCCCGAAATCGCGTGCGCCCTGCTCGCGGCTGACCTGATCGCCCAGCCGTGCCGCGCCGATGTCGGCGGCCCCGGGCTGCACCTGCGTCAGAACGCCTGAAGGTGGCAGCAGGTCGGGGGCGGCCTCATGCGCCCCCACGACCTCGAACCCCGCGCCCTCGAGCAGACCGATGACAATCCGCAGCGCCCCGTCGTCGCCGCGCTTCAATGCACGACGAAAGGCCGGCAGCATCAGCACAGTGCGCCAATCGAGCTGGGTCAGCCGGATCTCGGGACGCGCAACGCGGCCGACCATGCAGATCCGGGTCACGCCGCGCTTCCGTAGCCAGTGCAGGAAGCTGCCCAGCGTCTCGATCCGGAAGCTGCGGTCGACCGCAAGCCCCTCGGGCATATGCGGCTCGAGCGCGCAGATCAGAGGGCGCTCCGGGCAGGCGTCGGCCACCGCGCGGGGCAAGGCGCCCTGCCCTGCGATCAGCGCCAGCATGCGCTCAGCCCGGGGTCAGGAAATGACGATCACTGTCGCCGAGGATGAAATCGACGATCTCGCGCACATGCTCGCTCTGGGTCTCGTCCCCGAGCCGCTTGGCGCGGTCGGCAAACGCCCCCTCGCCCTGCGCAAGCATCTGGAACGCGGCGCGCAGCGCGGTGATGTCGGCCCGGCTCACGCCACGGCGCTTGAGCCCCACGAGGTTGAGCCCGTCGAGCTTGCCGCGCGGCGCCTGCACGAGGCCGTAGGGGATCACGTCGTTGGTGACCATGGTCACCGCGCCGATGATCGCGCCCTGCCCGATGCGCACCCACTGGTGCACGCCCGAAAGCCCGCCGACGATGACATCATCGGCGATCACGCAATGCCCGGCCACGGCGGAATTGTTGACCAGGATCACCCGGTCGCCAACCTGCACGTCATGCGCGACGTGGCAGCCGGCCATGAACAGACCGTCATCGCCGACGCTGGTCACCCCGCCACCGCCCTCGGTGCCGGAATTCATCGTGACATGCTCGCGGATGCGGTTGCGCTTGCCGATCACAAGTCTGGTGCTCTCGCCGCGGAACTTGAGGTCCTGCGGGATCTCGCCGATCACCGCGAAGGGAAACACCACGGTTTCCTCTCCGATCTCGGTCTTGCCGGTGACCACGACGTGCGATTTCAGCTCGACGCCCGGCCCGAGAACGACCTCGGGGCCGACATGGCAGAACGGGCCGATGATGCAGCCCTCGCCGATCTGCGCCCCGTCCTCGACGATGGCGCCGGGATGGATCTGTGTCTCGGTCACGTCGGCAGGTCCATCATCGCGGTGAACTCGACCTCGCAGGCCATTTCGCCCTCGACCTCGGCCACGCCGCCGAACTTCCAGACCTTGCCGCCGGGCTTGCCGCGCAGCGTGGTGAGGTTCATGCGCAGCTGGTCGCCCGGCACCACCATGCGGCGGAACTTGCACTTGTCGATCGCCATGAAATAGACCTTCAGGTCCTTGTCGGCGAGATCGAGCGCGGTGCCCACCATCACGGCGGCGGTCTGCGCCATGGCCTCGGCGATGGTGACGCCCGGCATGATCGGCTGGCCCGGAAAGTGGCCCTGGAAATGCGGCTCGTTCATGGTCACGTTCTTGATGCCGACCGCCGACTTGTAGCCGTCGATCTCGACCACCCGGTCAACCAGGAGGAACGGGTAACGGTGCGGCAGAATGCGCTGGATCAGCTGGATATCCGCGGTGAGCAACGTGTCGGTCATGGTGTTTTCCTGTCGATCTGTCGACCCGTCCCTAGCAACAGCGGCGTGACGGGGCAAGCGTCGAGGCCGGATCAGGGCTGAGCCGGAGCCTCGGACGCCTCGGACCCATCGCCGATCTCGGCGTCTATGCGGGCGATGGCCGCGTCGGTGATGTCGATCACGTCGGCCGAGAGAAACAGCGAGCGCTTCTCGAGGATCACCACGGCACCGGCCTCGCGCATGATCTGCTCGATCACCGGCTCGGAGGCCGTGATGAACTCCCGGCGAAGCCGTTCGGAGAGTTCGCCGACCGCACGGGCCTTGGCGTCCTGTTCACGGCGCAGCCCCTGCACCTTCTGATCGAACGCATCCGCGAGCGCACGGAACTCCATCGGGTCGAGAGTTGCGCGCTTCTCGGTAAGCTCGCGTTCCTCCGACGTAAGCTCGGCCTCGATGCGGCGGTTCTCGGCGGCGATCTCGGTCCCCTCCTGCTCGAGCATGGCCGCCACGCGCTCGCCATAGGCGCTCTCGGCGAACAGCCGGTCGAACTCGATCGTGAGAAAGTCGCTTTCGACGATGCCGGGATCCGCGCCCTGTGCGGACGCGGCCCCTGCGGCCAATCCGAGGCCGAGCGCGAGGACGAGATGCCTCAGGGCCCGGACCATCTCAGAACTCTGTCGAGACGGTCAGGCTGAAGTTCTGTTCGCGGTCCTCGTCTTCCTTGACCAAGGGACGCGAGAAGTTCAGCCGGAGCGGCCCGAGCGCGGAGTCCCAGAACACCGAGAAGCCGATCACGTGACGCAGGCTGAAATCCTCGTAGAGGATGTCGTTCGTTGTCGTCGACGTGGTCGCGTCATCAAGCCCCCAGACCGATCCCATGTCGTAGAACAGGCCGCCGGTGATGCCGTATTCATCCGGCAGACCGATGGGGAACTCCGCTTCGAGCCGCATCACGGCGAAGTAGTTGCCGCCCAGCGAGTCGTCCACGTCCTCTGCGTCGTTGAATTCCCGCGGCCCGATGCCGCCGTACTCAAAGCCACGGAGCGTGGAGTCGTTCAGACGGAAGCGGTCGGTGACTCGGCTGCGGCCGCTGGTGTAGTTCAGCGCCCCGGCCTCAAAGGTGGCCCTCAGGGTGACTTCCTCGTTCCAGACGCGTTGCTGCGCAACGGCACGGAGGTTGGTCTCGATAAAGCTGGTATCGCCGCCGAGCCCGCCGAAATCCTGCCCGAACTCAAGCAGAACACCGGCGTTCGGATCGAGGCCGTCGCGCCGTGTGTCCCAGCTGAACGTGTAGCCGAGGCTGCTGTCCCAGCGCTCGCCAAGGTCTTCCTCGGCGCGGATGATCTGGCCGGCATCGCCGTCGTCGGTGTTGAGGATGTCGCTGTATTCAAGCGTGTAGCGCAGGCTGAGACGGCCGAAATCAGAAACCGGGAAGCCGATGCTCGGACGGAAGACGCCGCGGCCGGTGTCGAACTCGGCATATTCCTGCTCGGTCGCGGAGTAGCTGGCGCCGAGGCCAAAGGTCAGGTCACGGCCGAGGAAGCGCGGCTCGACGAAGTTGAACGAGTAGTTGTTGTTGGTCGAGGCGGTGCTGACCCCGGCAGACAGACGCTGGCCGCGGCCAAGGAAGTTGCGTTCGCTGAAGGACAGCGACAGGCCCAGACCGTTCGAGGTCGAGTAGGAGCCGCCGAAACCGATCGAGCCGGTCGGCTGTTCCTCAACGTTGACGTCGATGATCACCTGCTGCGGCGTGGTGCCTTCGCGGGCATTCACATCCGCCTCGGAGAAAAATCCCAGCGCGCGGATGCGCTCGGCGGATTGGCGGATGGCGCGCGGATTGAACGGATCGCCTTCGACCGTGTCGAACTGCCGCCGCACGACGCGGTCGAGCGTGGTCGTGTTGCCCTCGATGTCGATGCGCTCGACGAAGATGCGCTCGCCGCGGGTCATCTCGAAGGCCACGTCGAGGGTCTGGGTGCGATCGTTGCGGGTGATGCGCGGATTGACCCGCACAAAGGTCAGCCCTTCCTGCACGCCGAGCCGCTCGAGACGCGCAATCTCGTTCTCGATCGTGGACGGAGAGTAAGTCTGGCCCGACTTCATCTTGATGGCGTCGCGGAACAGCAGGGTATCGACCTCCGGCAGATCGGACTGCACGCTGATCTCGCCGATGTCGAACTGCTGCCCTTCCTCGATGTTGAAGGTCACGAAATACGCGTCGCGCTCCGAGGCCAGCTCGGTATTCACACCGGTGATGCGGAAGTCGACATAGCCGCGCGAGGCGTAGAAATCCTGCAGCAGCTGGCGGTCGAACTCGATCCGGTCGGCGATGAAGGTGTCCGCCGTGATGATCGCGCGCAGCAGGCCGGCCTGCTTGGTCTCGAGCACGCGGCGCAGACGGCGGTCGCTGAACTCGGTGTTGCCGACAAAGGAGATGCGCTCGACCTCGGTGACGCCGCCTTCGAAGATCTCGTAGACCAGATCAACGCGGTTGTCCGAACGCCGGATCAGCTTGGGCGTCACCCGTGCTGCGATGCGACCCTGCTGGGTGTAGGCCTCGGCAATGGCATTGGCGTCCTGCTCGGCGGCACTCGGGCTGTAGACCCGGCGCGGCTGCGTGGCGACGATGGCCGCGAGATCCTCGTCCTTGATCCGGCGGTTGCCTTCAAAGGCGATGCGGTTGATCGTCGGATATTCGGTGACGCGGATCAGCAGCGTGTTGCCCTGCGGCACGATCTCGACCGTCTCGAACAGGCCGGAGGCGACGATCCGCTGATACGCCGCGTTCAACTCGCCGCCCGAAACCGGTGCCCCGCGCGCGATGCCCGCATAGCTGAGGATGGTGCCGGCCTCGATCCGCTGGTTGCCCTCGATCGAGACGTTGCTGAAAGAGAAGGTCTGGGCTTGGGACGGCACCGGGAGCGCCGTGAAAGCCACTGATATTGCGACAGAAAGCGCCGCTAGCGAGCTGCCAATTTTAAGATTGCGCGCGCCACGCAGGAGGCTGGCCCCTGAAAGCCCTTGGGTCATCCTTCAATCCACTCCGCCTTTATTTTTCAACGTGAGTATCGGGATTGAGGTACCTTGTCAAAAGCCGAAACGGCCCGTTTTCAGAGCGATCCCAGAAAGGCGCCCAAATACAACGCGCCCGCAATCGCGAGGACGCTGAGAACGCGATCCAAGTTGATCATGACGAGCAGGCCGAGGCCGCGATATCCGGTTTGAAGCGTGTGCATGGTGGTCCAGCCGGTTTCCAGAAATTGGTTTCCGAACAGTTCCTAGACGCCCATTGCGGCTGTTTTGCGGCATAGCCCGCACGAAAACGCGGCGTCGGTTTCCGTGCGGGAGACTGTCCCTCAGGGACAGAAGAGATCGTTGGTCAGCGCAAAGGTCATCAGCGACAGAATCAGGACCAGGCCGATGGACATCAGCACGTTCAGCGCCTTGTCCGAAGGCGGCTTGCCGGTCACCGCTTCCCAGGCGTGGAACACGAGGTGGCCGCCATCGAGCACCGGCACCGGGAACAGGTTCAGCAGGCCCACCGCAGTAGACAGCACCGCGATGAAGGTGATGAAGCTCTGGCCGCCCTGGCTCGCCATCGCGCCACTCGTCTGGGCGATGCCGATCGGCCCCGACAGGTTGCACGACGAGATGTTGCCGATCACCATGTTCCACAGCCCCGAGAGCGAGCCCGAGATGATGTTGCCGGTGCGCTCCACGCCACCGAGGAAGGCATCGACCGGGCCGATCATGCTGGTCGCCGGCTCGAAGGCCAGACCGCCGACGATGCCGATGCGATAGACGGTGTGATAGCCCCCCTCGGGCAGCGGCTCGTCGGTGCGCTTGGGGGTCATCTCGAGTTCGAGCGTCTCGCCCTCGCGCCACACCGTCAGAGCAAGCGGAGCACCCTCGGAGCCCTCGACCTTTTCCTTGAGCTGCTCGAAGGCGAAAGCGGGTTCGCCGTCGATGTTGAGGATGATGTCCCCCGGCTCGAGCCCGGCCTCGTTTGCAGCGGAGCGCGGCACGATCTGGGTCGCCAGCGGCGGATAGACGTATGGCCCGTCGACCTCGAGCTGCTGGCCGTCGCGCGAGACGGTATAGGGCAGCACCGGCTCGTGCGGGAGGCCCTGCATGAAGGTCTCGAAGCCCTCGGCATCGTCGAAGGACGGCATCGGCGCACCGTTGATGGCGAGGATCTCGTCGCCCTCGCGCAATTCCTGCGCCACCGGCAGCGCCCGCAGGTCGCCCACGGTGAACGGCTCGGTCACCCTGCCCTGCACCATGAAGAGCCCGGTAAAGATCAGGATCGTCAGTGCGAAGTTGAACACCGGACCGGCGGCCACGGTTGCGGCCCGGGCCCAGAGCGGTGCGCCGTTCATGGTCCGCCGGCGCTCGGCCTCGGACATGTGCGCGAGGCTGTCGAGATCGGCCCCGCCGCTGGCATTGGCGTCACCCTTGAACTTGACGTAGCCGCCGAAGGGCAGCGCGGCGATCTGCCACTTGGTGCCGCGCTTGTCGTAGCGGGAGTAGATCACAGGCCCGAAGCCGAGCGAGAACACATCCGCATCGATCCCGGACCAGCGCCCGACGATGTAATGGCCGTATTCATGGATGGCCACGATCACCGAAAGCGCCACGACGAAGGCGACGAGCGTATATATCACGCCTCCGAATTGCGGGATCAGCTGCGCTAGGTCCAAAAGCTCTACCTCTCACTTATTTTCATTATCTCGTCCGCGGTCCTACGGGCGAGATGGTCAGCCGCAAGCACGTTATCAAGATTGATACGGGCCGCAATAAGGCCACTTTGGGCAGACACACGCTGAAGTGTTTCCTCGACCACCTCGGCCATCTGCTGGAAACCGATGCGCTTTGCGATGAAGGCGTCGAGGGCGCGCTCCTTGGCGGCGTTGAACACCGCGCCCGAAAGCCCACCCGCCTGCATAACCTCGCGCGCCAGACGCAGCGCCGGCCACCGGATCTCGCAGGCCTCGCGGAACGTGAACTGCCCCATCTTGACCAGATCGAGCCGCTCGACCGGCAGCGCCAGCCGACGCGGATGGTGCAGCGCGAAGCCGATGGCATGGCGCATGTCGGGCGGACCCACATGCGCCATCAGCGCGCCGTCGTTGAAACCGACCAGCGCATGGATCATCGATTCAGGGTGCACCAGCACCTCGATGAGCCCCGGGTCGATGTCGAAGAATTCCTTGGTCTCGATCAGCTCGAGCGCCTTGTTGAACATCGAGGCGCTGTCGATGGTGATGCGCTGCCCCATGTCCCAGTTGGGATGGGTCGCGGCCTGCTCGGGCGTCGCCGTCGCCAGCTTCTCGAGCGGCCAGTCGCGAAAGGCGCCGCCGCTGGCGGTGATGATCACCCGCTCGACCGCGCTCAGATCCTCGCCGATCAGCGCCTGGAACACCGCCGAATGCTCGCTGTCCACCGGCAGCACCGCGCCGCCATGGGCGCGCGCCGTCTGCATCACCAGCGGGCCCGCGCAGACCATGCTTTCCTTGTTGGCAAGCGCCAGAGTCGCACCCTGCTCGAGTGCGGCCAGCCCGGGCGGCAGCCCCGCCGCGCCGACGATGGCCGACATCACCCAATCGGCCGGGCGGTGTGCCGCCTCGACCAGCGCGGTCTCACCAGCCGCGGCTTCGACACCGCTGCCCGCCAGCCGCTCGCGCAGTTCGGGCAGCAGCGACGGATCGGCGGTAACGGCAATTTCGGCCTTCAGCGCGCGGGCATCCTCGGCCAGCTGCGCGATGTTGCGCCCGCCGCTCAGTGCCACCACGTGGTAGGCCTCGGGGTCGCGCTTGATCAGGTCGATGGTGTTCTGCCCGATGGAGCCGGTGGCTCCGAAAATCGAGATCCGTCTCATTCAAGCCCCGGCGGAAAGTCCACGATCTGGCCCGCAATCAGCAGGAACAGCGCCGCGCCCAGCATCCCGTCGAAGCGATCGAGAAGACCGCCATGGCCCGGCAGCAGGTTCGAGCTGTCCTTGACCCCGGCCCGGCGCTTGATCGTGCTCTCGGCCATGTCGCCGATCTGGCTCGCCATCGAGATCGCGATGGAAATGCCCATGAGGCCAAGCCCGGCATGGGTGGTGCCGGCAAAGATCAGCCCGACGACCGCTGCGCCGACCCAGCCGGCGATGGCGCCGGACCAGGTCTTCTTGGGGCTGACACGCGGCCAGAGCTTCGGCCCGCCGATCGAGCGCCCGGCGAAGTAGCCGCCGATATCGGTGATCACCACGACGCAGACCAGCCAGAGCATCCAGATCAGCCCGAAATCGCTGCGCAGCTTCATAAATCCGTAACCCGCGAGCAATATCATCGCGGTGAAGACGGCAAAGGTCACGCCGCCGCGCTCCATCCGACCGAACCCTGCCATCGACGGCAGCAGCAGCAGCGGCAACGCGAAGGCAGGCGGCAGGTAGGGCGTGGCCAGGGCGCAGAGCCCCGCCAGAACGCCGAGGATGTTGGCCGACTTGTCGCGCGCAGTGTCGACCATGCGCACAAGCTCCCAGACCATGATGCCGCAGGCGAGCGAGATGAAGGCCCGCCAGGCGATCCCGCCGATCCACACCGCGGCCAGCGCCAAGGCAATCAGCACCGCCGCCGAGAGCACCCGGGGCTTGAGGTCGGTCCATCTTGAGCTGGTCATGCCTTCACGCCTCCGTAACGGCGTTCGCGTGAGCCGTAGGCACTCACCAGAGAGCCGAACTCATCGGCGCTGAAATCGGGCCAGAGCGTGTCGACGAACTCGTACTCCGCATAGGCCGATTGCCAGAGCAGGAAGTTCGAGATTCGCGCCTCGCCGCTGGTGCGGATCACCAGATCGGGATCGGGCAGCACGCAGGTATCGAGATATTTCGGCAGCGTCTCCTCGTCGACGCTTGCCGGATCGAGCCGGCCCGCCGCGACGTCCTCGGCAAGGCGCTTGGTGGCGCGGGCCACCTCGTCACGGCCACCGTAGTTGATCGCGATGGTGAGGTTCACCCCGGTGCAACCGGCGGTCAGCTGCTCGAGCTCGTCCATGAGCGTCACCAGCTTGCTATCGAGCCGCACCCGATCACCGATGAAGCGCACCCGCACGTTCTCGCCCAGAAGCGAGCGCGCCTCCTTTGTGATGTAGCGCCGGAACAGGCTCATCAGGCCCGCGACCTCGGACTGGGTGCGTTTCCAGTTCTCGGTGGAAAAGGCGAAGATCGTCACGTAGCCCACGCCCAGATCCGGGCAGGCCTCGACGATCTCCCGAACCCGCTTGGCCCCGGCATGGTGGCCAAAGAGCCGCGGACGACCCCGGCGCTGTGCCCAGCGACCGTTGCCGTCCATGATGATCGCCACATGACGCGGACCGGCGCCATCGCGGATCGGTTTGGGCATGTAAGGCCCCTCCCTTTGCCTCTGGCGCCGCCGGTCGGGCTCAGACCTGCATGATCTCTTCCTGCTTGGTCTCGAGCGACTGATCGACCTTCTTGATGTAGGCGTCGGTCAGCTCCTGAACCTCGGTCTCCCAGAACTTCTGGTCGTCTTCGGACATGCCGTCGGCCTTGGCCTTCTTGATCTGGTCCATGCCGTCGCGGCGCACGTTGCGCACCGCCACGCGGGCGTGCTCGGCATATTGGCCCGCAACCTTGCCCAGCTCGCGGCGGCGTTCCTCGTTGAGCTCGGGGATCGGCAGCATGATGATGGTGCCGTTCATCTGGGGGTTGATCCCAAGGCCCGACTCGCGGATCGCCTTCTCGACCTTGTTCACCAGGCCCTTGTCCCAGACATTGATGGTGACCATGCGCGGCTCGGGCACGTTCACCGTGCCGACCTGGTTGATCGGCGTCATCTGGCCATAGGCTTCGACCTGCACCGGCTCGAGCATCGAGGCCGAGGCGCGGCCGGTACGGAGCGATGCGAATTCGGTGCGCAGGTTCGCCATGGCGCCATCCATGCGGCGCTTCAGATCGTCGGTATCGAGTTCGAAATCTTCTGACATGTTGGTCTGCCCGCTCAGGTGTTTTTCGTTCCGAACGCTTTCTAAGGCAGGAAACCCCGGATGTATAGCGGTTTGCGGTGCGACCCCGGTGCTCGGTCCGGCTCTCTTGACTTGGCCACGACCCGGTGAAACCGTCCCGCGTCAGGACAGCGCCCACAAGAAGGAGAGCCGCTTGCCTCGCTCCCACTCCACCTTTGTCGTGATCGGTCTCGGCGCCTTTGGCAGCACCGTCGCGCAGGAACTCGCCCGTTTCGGAAACCATGTCATGGGCGTCGATTCCGACGAGAAACTGGTCGCCCGGATGGCCGATACACTCACCGCCACGGCGATTCTCGACACCACCGACGAGACCGCCATGCGGGAGGCGGGAATCGACCAATACGACGTGGCGCTCTGCGCCATCGGGTCCGACATCCAGTCGAGCATCCTGACCACGATGAACCTGCGGTTGCTCGGGCTCGACCGGATCTGGGTCAAGGCGGCCAACCGCACCCACCACCGGATCTTGTCGAAACTGGGCGCCGACCGGGTGATCCTGCCCGAGCAGGAGATGGGCCGCCACACGGCGCAGATGCTGAACAACCCGGCGATGAAGGACTATGTCAGCCTCGGCAATGGCTACAGCGTGGTCAACATCCTGCTGCCCGAGCGGCTCGACGGGGCGGCGATTTCGGATCTGACGCTCGCTGAACGCCCCGACCTGCGGCTTCTGGGGGTGATGCGCGGCACCGAGTTCCGCGACTGCAGCAACCCGGCTGCGACCTTGCAGAAGGACGACCGGCTCCTGGTCCTGGGCAAGCGCGGAGACCTGCGGGCCTTCGGCGAAGAGCTCTGATCCCGGTGGCGTTCGGCCTCAGCGTCTCGCGGCAGCGCCTTGCGCGCCGGCTGCTGCATGTCTCGCCGCCGCTGAGCCTCGCGGCGCTCTATTTCGTCTTCACCGTGCTGGGGGCGCTGAGCTTCAAGCTGCCCGGCGCCACTCTGGTGCCGATGACATGGTCCGAGGCCTTCTTCACCGCCACGTCGGCGGTGACGGTGACCGGGCTGTCGGTCGTCGATCCGGTGGGCGCGTTCACCATGTTCGGCGAGGCGGTGCTGATGGTGCTGATCCAGCTCGGCGGCTTGGGTCTGATGACCTTCGCCGTGCTGGTGCTTGCTGCGCTGCGCGTGCCGGTTGGGCTCACAGGGCAGATCTACCTGCGCGAGGAGCTGAACCAGAGCTCGCTCCACCGGCTGATGCGGCTGGTGAAGCGGATCTTCCAGGTGGTGCTGATCTGCGAGCTGCTGGGCGCGGCGCTCTTGGCAGTAAGCTTCGTGCCGATGCTGGGGCTCGGGCGCGGCCTCTGGGTGGCGCTGTTTCACTCGGTCTCGGCCTTCAACAATGCCGGTTTCTCGACCTTCTCCTCCGGGCTCGAGCCCTTCGCCGGCGACCCGGTGGTGAACGTCGTGATCCCGCTGCTCTTCATCGTCGGCGGCATCGGCTACGTGGTGATCGACGACATCGCCCGGCTGCGCCGCTGGTCGCGGTTCTCGCTGCACACCAAGATCATGCTGACCGGCAGCGCCGCGCTGATCCTGTGGGGCTGGGGCGCCTTCGCGGCGCTCGAATGGCACAACCCCGAGACGCTGGGGCAGTTCGACAGCCCGTGGCTGCGGATCATGGTGGCGTGGTTCCAGGGCGTGACGCCGCGCACCGCCGGCTTCAACACCGTCGACGTGGCCGGCATGCATGACAGCACCGCGCTGATGGTGATCTCGCTGATGCTAATCGGTGGCGGTCCGACCTCCACCGCGGGCGGAATCAAGGTGACCACCTTCGTGGTAATGTGCCTCGCCACGGTGGCCTTCTTCCAGCGCCGTACCCAGCTCAACGCCTTCGGACGCTCGATCGGCCTGCCGGAGGTGCTCAAGGTCATGGCGCTCACCGCGATCAGCGTGGTGCTGGTGTTCATCGGCGTGTTCATCCTGAGCGCCACCCAGGAGGGCCATTTCCTCGACGTCTGCTTCGAGGTCGCCTCGGCCTTCGGCACGGTCGGCCTGTCGCGCGGCTTCACCGGAGAGCTGACCGAACCGGGACGCGTGGTCATCATGGCGATCATGTTCATAGGCCGCGTGGGCCCTTTGACGCTGGGCTATTTCCTCGCCACCCGCTCGGTCCCCCGGGTCCGCTTTCCCGAGGGCCGGATCCATCTGGGCTGAACGATCGCGCCGCGCCCTGTCCCGGCGCGGCCCTTCCCGGCAGGCGCGGCGGGGGGGCCAGCCCCCTCTTGGCGCCGTGCGCCAATTCACCCCGAGGTATTTTTGAACCAAAGAAGCCAGGAGCGCTGCGCCCCTGGCTTCTCTTCGTCAAAAATACTCCCGCCGGAGGCGTCCGGCCGTGCCGCCGGTGCCGCGCCGGACCTAGGGCACGGCAGACAAGCGTCAGCCGCTGACCCGGGTATAGGTGCCCTGCCCGGCAAGGATGCCGCGGAAGCCGCCCGGCTCGTCGAGCGAGAAGACGATGATCGGCAGGCTGTTGTCGCGGGCCAGCGCAATGGCCGAGGCGTCCATCACCTTGAGGTTCTTCACCAGCACGTCGTCATAGCTGACATTGTCGTAGCGCACCGCGTCGTCGTGCTTGACCGGATCCTTGTCGTAGACGCCGTCGACCTTGGTGCCCTTGAAGATCGCCTCGCAGGCCATCTCGTTGGCGCGCAGCGTGGCGGCGGTGTCGGTGGTGAAGTAGGGGTTGCCGGTGCCGGCCGCGAAGATGCACACCCGCTTCTTCTCGAGGTGGCGCACGGCGCGGCGGCGAATATAGGGCTCGGCGACTTCGTCCATGCGGATGGCCGAGATCACCCGGGTGAACACCCCCAGCTCCTCGAGCGCCGACTGCATCGCAAGCGCGTTCATCACCGTGGCGAGCATCCCCATGTAGTCGGCGGTGGTGCGTTCCATGCCCTGGGCCGAGCCCGCAAGGCCGCGGAAGATGTTTCCGCCGCCGATCACCATGCAGATCTCGACGCCCATGTCGTGCACACTCTTCACCTCGCGGGCGATGCGCTCGACGGTGGGCGGGTTCAGGCCGTAGCCCTGCTCTCCCATCAACGCCTCCCCGGAGATTTTCAGCAGGACGCGTTTGAAGGTGGTCTGCGGTGCCTCGGCCATGTTGAACTCCGTCGCTGAGAGGGGATAGGATCGGCGCCATATGTGGCGGAAAACCGGCGCCGCTGCAATGGCGCAGGATAGGGGAACACATGGTGAGCGAGGCCGGCCTGGCAGACAGACTTGCGCGTCTTGCGCCGGACCCGGAGCGCCCGGTCCTGATCGCCGGACCGACCGCCAGCGGCAAGTCCGCGCTGGCGCTGGAGTTCGCTGCCCGGCAGGGTGGGGTCATCGTCAACGCCGATGCGATCCAGGTGTTTTCCGACTGGCGGGTGCTGACCGCAAGGCCGTCTCTTGAAGAAGAGGCGCAGGCCCCGCACCGGCTCTATGGTCACGTCGCGGGCAGCCAAGCCTATTCGGTGGGCGAATGGCTGAGGGATCTGGCGCCGATTCTCGGGGGCGCCGAACGGCCGATCATCGTCGGCGGCACCGGTCTCTACTTCACCGCCCTGACCGAGGGGCTGGCCGAGATCCCGGCGACACCGCCGGAGATTCGCGCCGAGGCCATGGCGCGGCTGGCAGCTGGCGCGCTTGCGGCGATGGTAGCCGAGCTCGACCCGGAGACCCGCGCCCGCATCGACACCATGAACCCCATGCGGGTGCAGCGCGCCTGGGAGGTCCTGCGCGCCACAGGTCGCGGACTTGCCGACTGGCAGGACGAGACCCCTGCCCCGATGCTGCCGCTCGAACGCTGCCAGCCGATCCTCTTCGACGCGCCCAAGGACTGGCTCACCCCGCGCATCGAGTCGCGGTTCGACAAGATGATCCGCGAAGGCGCGCTCATTGAGGCCCGCGCCAACCTCGCCACTTGGTCACCCGACCTGCCCTCGGCCAAGGCGATCGGTGCCGCCGAACTGATGGCGCATCTGCGCGGTGAGATCTCTCTCGAAGAGGCCGCGCACCGGGCCACCGTCCTCACGCGCCAGTTCGCCAAGCGCCAGCGCAGCTGGTTCCGCGCGCGGATGCGCGACTGGCCGCAGATCGCCCCCGCCGGGGCCGGCGCATGAGCGCCGCTGCCGCAGGGACCGCGCTCGTCCGGGTCGCGTCTTTGGGGCAGCAACCCGGCTGGCAGTACCGCCTGCTGCATGACCGCCCCGAGCACACGCTGATCTGGCTCACCCGCGGACAGGGCCGCGCCACCGTCGAGGGCCTGCGGCGCGGGCTCGGGCCGCACAATGCGCTGTTCATCCCGGCGGGCACGCTCTTCGCGCTCGAGCCGGGGCTGCAGAGCCTCGGGCTGGTGCTGCATTGCCCCGTCGGTGGAGATCTCTGGCCCGGGGCGCCGCGGCATCTGCGCATCCGCGAAGGCGCCGCGCAGGCGGAGCTCACCGGCTTGCTTGATGCGATGATGCGCGAACAGAGCCAGCAGCGCGGGCACTTGGCCCAGGCCCTTGGCGCCCATGCCAGCCTCGTCTCCGTCTGGCTGCGCCGTCAGGGCGAGGCCGCGCCGCAGGATGAGGACAAGCCCAACGCGGCGCGGCGGCTGATGCGGCTCTATGCCTGCGCGCTCAGCGCCGGCTTCCGCAGCGACCGGGGCGTGTCGGACTATGCCACCGACCTCGGCGTGACGCCCACGCACCTGACGCGCACCGCGCGCGCTGCCTGCGACCGAACGGCCGCGACGATGCTGGCCGAGCGCAAGCTGCACGAGGCGCAGCGGCTGCTGGCCCAGCCGGATCCGCCGGTGAACCGCATCGCCGAGAGCCTCGGCTTCCACAGCGCGCCCTATTTCACCCGCTTCATCCGCAGCCATACCGGCCACTCTCCGACCGAGATCCGCCGTGGCCGGCACGGCGCCCGCCCCGGGCTGCGTCACTAGCCGTCTGATGCGGGAAAATCCTTGCCCCTGCGGGCGGATATGGGGTTTGATCTGCGGCGAAGGACTCTGCCGCGCGGCAGGAAAGGACCGACATGACCAAGACCGGTGAGCCCCGGGCGACGCATCCCGCGGCACAGCTTTACGCGCGAGAGCTGGCGCAGGGCCTGATCGGCCGGCGCGAGTTCCTGACCCGCGTCACGGGGCTCGGTCTCGGCGTCGGTGCCGCCTATGCGCTGGGCGGTCTGGGCAAGCCCGCCCACGCCCAGGCCCAAGCCCAGGAAGCACCGCAAGGCGCCGGAGAGGCGTTACCCAGCCTGCGCATCCAGATGGAGGTGCGGCCGCTCAAGGACCCCCGCACCGCCGACTGGTCCGAGATCGCCAACATCACCCGCGGCTGGCTGGAGTACCTTGTCGAGTACAATCGCGACGGCTCGGTCCGCGGCATGCTGCTCGAGGGCTGGGACGTCAACGACGACGCCACCGAATACGTGCTGCACGTCCGCCCCGGCGTGACATGGACCACCGGCGAGCCCTTCACCGCCTCGGACGTGGTACGCCTTTTCCATTACTGGTGCGACCGCGAGGTCGAGGGCAATTCGATGGCGGGCCGTCTCACCACGCTGGTGGATCGCGAGACCGGCAAGCTTCACGAGGGCGCCGTGACCGAGCTCGACCCGCTCACCGTCCGCCTCGCGCTGCCGATGCCCGACGTGGCGCTGATCGTCGGGCTCGCCGACTACCCCGCCGCCGTGGTTCACGCCAGCCACGACCCCGAAGAGATGCTCTCGGCCCCTGTGGGCACAGGGCCCTACCTGCCCGCAAGCCTGGTCCCGGGCGAGCGGGCGGTGCTGGTCCGCAACCGCGATCACGACTGGTGGGGCGATCGCGCCGAAGGCTTCGGCGGTGCCACGCTCGAACGCATCGAGTTCCTCGATTACGGCACCGACCCGGCCGCCTGGCTCGCCGCCGCAGAGGCCGGCGAGGTCGACATGCTCTACGAGAATATCGGCGATTTCATCGCTCTCGGCGATGCGCTCGGCTGGGAGCGCTCGCAGGTGGTGACCGGCTCCACCGTGGTGCTGCGCGGCAACCAGACGGCGCTCGTCGAGGGCAAGGCGCCCTATGCAGACCAGCGCGTGCGACGGGCGCTGCAACTCGCCATCGACAACGCTTTCTGCCTTGAATACGGCCATTCCGACCTCGGCGTGGTGGCCGAGAACCACCATGTCGCGCCGGTCCATCCCGACTACGCCGATGTGGGCCACACGCCCTATGACCCCGAGGCCGCCGTGGCCCTGCTCGAAGAGGCCGGAATGCTGGATTTCGAGCACGATCTCGTCACGCTCGATGACGGCCTGACCATGCGCACCGGAGACGCGGCCGAGGCCCTGCTCAAGGATGCGGGGATCAAGGTCACCCGAACGGTCCTGCCCGGCTCGCGCTTCTGGAGCGAGTGGAAGAGCTATCCGCTGTCGATCACCGAGTGGAACCACCGCCCTTTGGGCATCCAGGTGCTGGCCCTGGCCTATCGCTCGGGTGAATCGTGGAACGAAACCGGCTATGCCAACCCCGAGTTCGACGCTCTGGTGGCGGAGGCGCTGGCCATCGCCGACAACGTGGCGCGGCGCGACGTCATGGCCCGGATCGAGCGGCTTTTGCAGGACGATGCGGTGATCGTGCAGCCCTATTGGCGCTCGCTCTACCGCCACTATCGTCCGGGCGTCACCGGGGCCGAGATGCATCCCTCTTTCGAGATCCACCTCTACAAGCTCGGCCTCTCGCAGGGCTGAGCGCGCCTCTTCCTTATTCCCCCAGAAGGTGCTCGTAGCGCTGATCCGTCAGCGTCTCGAGAAAGGCCACCAGCGCGTCGATGCGCTGGTCCTCGAGCGCCGGCCCATCGGTCAGCTCGTCCATAGCGATGTTCTCGGCCACTTCCGGCGGCCCGAACGGTGCGCCGGTCTCGGGGTTGATCTTCCGCGCCTCGGAGCGCGTGTTGTAAGTGTTGTAGAACAGGATGACCGTGCGCAGATCCTCGAAAACGCCGTTGTGCATGTAGGGCGCCGTCACCGCGACATTGCGCAGCGTCGGTGTGCGATAGCGGCCCTCGCTGTCGGCGGCCGCCTCGACCCCCGGATTGCCATGCAGCCCGAGATCGGCGGTGGTGATGCCGTTCATCGCCCGCAGATCGCGGTTCTCGGGCACGCCGATATTGTGGAAACGGTAGTCCGAGAAGGTCTCCTGCGGGTCAACGGCGCTGCGCCGAAGCTGGTGGCACTGGTTGCAGTTGGTGAATTGCTCCGAGAAGAACAGCAGCCGCCCCAGCTCCTCCTGCCGGGTCAGCTCGGCCTCGCCGCGCAGGAAGCGGTCGTATTTCGAGTCGAATGGCGCGAATTCCGGCCCACGCTCAAAGGCGGCAATGGCGCGGGTCATGGCCTCGTACCCGGCCTCCGGCGCGTCGAGAACCCCGGCCCCGAAGAGCTTCGGGAAGGCCTGAGCATAGATCGGATCCTCGCGCAGACGCGCCACCACGGCGGCCTCGTCGGCCATGCCCATCTCGACCGGGTTCAGCGGCGGGCCGCCAGCCTGCGCCTCGAGCGTGCCGGCGCGGCCGTCATGGAAGAGCCCACCCCACCACTCACCCTCCTCGTTCTTTCCGAAGGGCGGCACGAAGGCGGCATAGGTCGCGGTCGGTGCGTTGCGATCGCCGAGCGAGTTGCCATCGTCACCGGGCGACGCCGCGCCGCGCGGATCGGCAAAGGCATAGGCCGGATCGTGACAGGTGGCGCAGCTCTGGGTGCGGTTCCGCGACAGGTTGGGATCGAAGAACAGCGCCTCGCCAAGCGCCTCGAGACTGTCCGGGACGTCCGGCGGCGTGGCGCGCAGGGCGCTGGCAGCAAGGCCCGCCGCGAGTGCGGCGGCAACGGTCAGGCTGAGGATCGGGGCGGTCTTCATCGGGCGCATCCACTGAGCACGAGACAATGGTCCCGTGCCTAGACCCAAGCGCCGGAGAGGTCAATTCCCGAGCATTTCCCTAGGACAAGTTGTCCCGGTCCGCTCAGCTGCCCCAGATGATCTTCACGTAATTCCGGGTTTCGCGGTAGGGCGGCACCCCGCCATGTTTCTCGACCGCACCGGGGCCGGCATTATAGGCCGCCAGCGCCAGCCGCCATGAGCCGAAGGTGACGAATTGCTGCTTGAGGTAGCGCGCCCCGCCCTCGAGGTTCTGCGCCGGGTCGTGCGGGTTCACCCCGAGCCGCTTGGCGGTGAAGGGCATGAGTTGCGCGAGGCCGATGGCCCCCTTGTGCGACAGCGCCTTCGGATTGAAGTTCGACTCTTGCTTCACCAGCCGCAGGAACAGGTCTTCGGGCACGCCGTGACGGCGCGCGGCGGTGCGCGCCATGTCGGCATACTGACCATTGTAGCGCCCGCGATAGACCGGCGTGCTGTCCTCGTCGCCGCCCATCGGACCCCATTTTGTCGGGGTGATCACCGAGGCCGGCTTGAGCCGCACCGAGCTGCGGTATTGCTCCGCCGCACGGTTGTCGAGCACCGAGGTCTGCTTGCGAAACAGCATGTTCCGGTTCTTGGTCGAAATGGTCTCGGCCTGGACGGCCGTGGCGGAAATGGCGGCGCAAAGCAGCGCCGGCAACGCCTTACGTGGCAGTACTCGCATGAACCACCCTGTTCTGTCCCAATGTCCACAGGGGCGACGTTGCGCCCCTCAAATCCCGCGCTGACTATACGGATCACGCAGGATTTCGCTACCCCTGCGACCGCCGGCGCGCAGGTTCCCGCCAATCTTTCGTTAACCGATCCCGAACGGTTCATTAACCATGGCCGGTGTATCAGGCACTGTTCCCGGCGGGCGGGCGCGCGCCGGGGTTTTCCACAACGATCCGGTGGCATGGTGCGGCATGGCTGTGTAAGGCTCCTTGAAACCCCTCCGGGGGAGAAGAATCGGAACAACGCGTGAGGATGACATGGCCGGCTCAGTGAACAAGGTGATCCTGGTGGGCAATCTCGGGGCCGATCCCGAGACCCGCACCTTCCAGAACGGCGGCAAGGTGTGCAACCTGCGGATCGCCACCTCGGAGAACTGGAAGGACCGCAACACCGGCGAGCGCCGCGAGCGCACCGAGTGGCACTCGGTCGCGATCTTCTCGGAACCGCTCGCGCGGATCGCCGAGCAGTATCTGCGCAAGGGCTCAAAGGTCTATCTCGAAGGCCAGCTCGAGACCCGCAAATGGCAGGACCAGTCCGGCCAGGACCGCTACTCGACCGAGGTCGTGCTGCGCCCCTATCGCGGCGAGCTGACCCTGCTCGACAGCCGCCAAGGTGGCGGCGGCGGCGGTGACTTCGGCGGCTCCGGCGGCGGCTACGGTGGTGGCGGCGGCGGTGGCGGCTATGGCGGTGGCCGCGACGATTACGGCAGCGGCTCGGGCGGCGGCGGTGGCGGCGGTGGCCGTGCTCCCTCGCGCGATCTCGACGACGAGATCCCGTTCTAAGATCGCGCCACTGGCGGATTTGAGAAGGCCCGGTGCTCTCAACAGCGCCGGGCTTTTTTTCAGGCGCGGCAAGATCCAGCCGACGCGCCAAAATCTGCGGCACGAGCCGGGTCGGCGCCTGCCCGTGGGGTGGCGCTTGCCGCCTCCGAAATCGTCGATGTATCCCCGCCAAGTCCGGACGACCTCGATCCAGAGCGCAAAGATGACAAAGCGCCGCCCGCCGGGACGGGCAGGCGCTCGCCCGACGCCTTCGGCCTGTTCCGGGCAGATCAGCGCGGGGATCGGACCCTGAAAGTCGTCGAGGCCAGAAGCGCCGCTCCACAGGCAGACGCCTGCCGCCTAGAAGCTCAGCGGCCTCAGAGCGGCCCGTCCTCCAGCACCCCATCGGCAGACATCTGTGCGTAGAGCAGCCCTTCGCGCAGACCACGGTCGGCGACCGACAGGCGGTCGGTGGGCCACAGCCGCAGCAGCGCCTGCAGGATCGCAGCACCCGACATGATCAGCGCCTGCCGGTCCTGCCCGATGCGCGGATCGCGACGGCGGCCGGCCGGGCCCATCTCGAGATATCGCCCGATCACCGCCTCGATCTGATCCGAGGTCATGCGCAGCCCGTCGACCTTCGTGCGGTCGTACCGCCGCAGCCCCAGATGCGAGGCAGCCACCGTGGTCACCGTGCCGGAGGTGCCGACGATCTGGAAACCTTCGCGTGACTGGGCATCCTTGTAGGGCGCGAACTCCGAGAGGTTCTCCTCGAAATACCAGCTCATCAAAGCATAGCGCGCGGCGTCATCCTCGACGTCGTTGAACTGGTCGCGCAGCGTCGCCACCCCCAGCGGCACCGAGATCCAGTCGACCACCTTGGCCGCGGGAAACGGGCTCTCGGGCGGGTGGAAGCCGGCATGCAGCCGCATGATCGCCGCCGGCCGGTCGCGCCGCGGCACCGAGGAAAGGTCGATCCACACCAGCTCGGTCGAGCCGCCGCCGATATCCACGACCAGAAGCTGCTCTGTGCGGGTCGAGACCAGCGGCGCGCAGGAGATCACCGCGAGACGCGCCTCTTCCTCTGGCTGGATGATCTCGAGCTGCAGACCCGTCTCGCGCCGAACCTGCCGGATGAACTCACGCGCATTCTGCGCCCGGCGGCAGGCCTCGGTGGCGACCAGCCGCATACGTTCGACCTTGTGGCGCTTGATCTTCTGCTGGCAGACGCGGATCGCCCCGATGGTGCGATTCATCGAGGCACGCGAAAGCCGCCCCGTCCGCTCGAGCCCCTGCCCGAGCTGGACGGATTTGGAGAAGCTGTCGACCACATGGAACTGGCTGCCCTTGGGTTGGGCAATCAGCATGCGGCAACTGTTCGTGCCCAGATCCAGAGCGGCATAAAGCGCACTAGGATCAGGCGGTTGCGGCGCGGGGCTCTCTACCGGTCTCGGGAAAGCGCCCGCACCTTTGGGACGCCTTGGCGCCATGACTGTGCGCCTTTCCGAATTTTAAGTTGGCCTCACGATACGCGGCGCGCGGTTCCCGTGCAAGCGCGATGCAGGCGCGGACCAAAGGGATTTTCATAGAACTCGGCCAGATAGCCGTATTCCTCTTCGAGATGGTCGCGCAGCACCGAGCGCGTCTCGGGCGAGAGATCGTCAGGCCCGAGCCGAGTCTCGCTGCGGTTCTCGCGCGCGATGGTCACGCGGCAGCCGGTGCGCTCGGCCAGTTCCTCTCCGAACAGCGCGAGTTCGGAGGTGCGGTAGATCCGGTCGTAGCGCCCGAGATCCGGCCCGAGGAACAGCCACGCGGGCAGCGCGTGGTGCTTGATCACCGAGGCTGCCTCGACATAGGCGCGCAGGTTCTGAAAGAAGAAGTCCGGATCGGGATCCATCGGCAGGTCGACCCTGCCGCGCAGGATCTTGCGGCAATTGTGCAGCTCGCGCATCCCGACCACCCGGTTGGTGTAGACCGAGAGCAGCCGTTTGAGCGGATCGCGCACCACGCAAAAGCGCCACCAGTCGTCATACGCCTTCCAGCGGTGCGGGCGGAAGCGCATGGTCGGGTAGAGCCGATGCCAGGTCATCACGTCCGCGGCTTCGCCCTCGGGCACGGTCGTATCGGGATCGACCTGCGCCAGCGCGGCCTTCACGGTGGAGCAGCCCGCCTTGGGCAGCGCCATGTAGGCAATCCTGTGCGCTTTCACCGCGATGACCATCGCTTTCCCTACCCTTCGTAGCCGCAAGCAGCCGCGCCCGCGCGCCGACATCACAGCAAACCTGCCGTAAAAGCGCAGCAAAAATATGTCAAAAGGATAGTTTTTGAAGATCCACCCGCCTTCTGGTTGCAACCCTGACCGAACGGGCGACCGACCCGACGTCGCACACGGGACGGTGAGTGTCGAAAACCGACCCCGGCGCAGCAGGCGGCGCCGCTAAACAAAAAGGAACAGGAGGAAGGGAATCGCCCGACATGCCCGAGATCACCATCGTCTACTGGCGCGACATCCCGGCGCAGGTGCTTGTGGGCCGCGGTCGCCGTGGCGCCAAGGCGCCGCTGCCGGAGCGCTTCGAGCAGGCGGTCGACCGGGCCGCGATGAAGGTGGGCGCGTCCGACACCGATGCCTATCTCGCCGAGTGGCGGCGCGCCTCCGGTGGCGAGGGTGATGGCGAGCCGCAGGCGCTGGCCGAGGCCACCGCCGCCCGCCTCGAGCATGATTACGACGATGCCCGTCTTCGGGCCCTGATCGCCAATGACGGCTGGGCCCCCGGCCCGGCAACCCCCTGACGCCCCCCTGATGACCCTAAGGAGCCGCTGGATGTCCCTACTGAATTTCCGCAAGCCCAAGGCCACTCCCCCGACCACGGGGCTCGGCGGATTTCTAAGGGGCTACTCCATCGAGGTGATGCCGCGCACCGCCGCCAAGGTCGAGGATTTCCGCGCCCTTCTGCCCGAGGGCACCCGCGTCTACATCGCCCATATCGACGGCACCCCGATCGAGGACATGGTCGCCACCGCCCGCCGCATCGCCGGCGAAGGCTTCGACGTCATGCCGCATTTCCCGGCCCGCATCATCGCCGACAAGGCCACGCTGGCTGATTGGATCGCCCGCTACCAGGGCGAGGCCGGCGTCACGCAAGGCCTGATCCTCGCCGGCGGTGTCTCCGAGCCGAAGGGCGATTTCCACAGCTCGATGCAGCTGCTCGAGACCGGGCTCTTCGACAAGGCCGGCTTCACCCGCCTGCACGTGGCGGGCCACCCCGAGGGCAACCGCGACATCGACGCCGATGGTGGCGAGGCCGAGGTCATGGCCGCCGCGCGCTGGAAGCAGGACTTCTCCGAGCGCAGCGACGCGCGGATGGCGATGGTCACGCAGTTCGCCTTCGAGGCGGAGCCGATCCTCGACTGGGCCAGCCGGCTGCGCGCAAACGGTGTCGACCTGCCGATCCATATCGGCCTTGCCGGCCCGGCCAAGCTGCAGACCATGATCAAGTTCGCCATCGCCTGCGGCGTCGGCCCGTCGCTGCGGGTCCTGCAAAAGCGCGCGCTCGACGTCAGCAAGCTTCTGCTGCCCTACGAGCCCACCGAGCTCACCGCCGAGCTGGCCGCGCGCAAGGCCGCCGATCCCGGCTTTCCCATCGAACAGGCGCATCTCTTTCCGCTCGGCGGCATCAAGACCTGCGCCGAGTGGGCCGCGACCCACGGCGGCGAGGCCACGCGCCCCGCTCGACGCGCGATCTGAGACGCTGTATCGGGACGGGCATGACCAAAGCTCTCCTCTTCGATCTGGACGGCACGCTGCTCGTCTCCGACCCGCTTCACTACGCGGTCTTCGCGGAAATCTTTGCCGAGCACGGCAAGGAGCTCACCCCGGAGATCTATGAAAACCGCATCCACGGGCACCACAATCTCGAGATGTTCCCCAAGCTCTTCCCGGGCTGCGACGCGCAGGCGCTCTCGGACGAGAAGGAACGCCGCTTCCGCGAGCGTCTCGGCGACGGCGCCGACCCGATGCCCGGCGCAGTGGCGCTGCTCGACCAGGCCGACCGCGAAGGATGGCGCCTGGCTGTGGTGACCAATGCCCCGCGCGAGAACGGCGAGCACATGCTCAGGGCCATCGGCCTCAGCGACCGCTTCGAGCTGCTGATCATCGGCGACGAATGCGCCCGCGCCAAGCCCGACCCCGAGCCCTACCTCGCCGCAATGCGCCAACTCGGTGCCGAGCCGCATCACTGCCTCGCCTTCGAGGACAGCCAGAGCGGCATGCGCGCCGCCGCGCGCTCCGGGGCCTATGCCATCGGCGTGCGCTCGGGGCTCAGCCATGACCGCCTCTGCGAGGCCGGGGCCCAGGCCACCATTGCCGATTACACCGACGCCACCCTGCCCACGCTTCTGGACCGTTTGAGAGGAGAACACATTCCATGACGAGAACCGTTGTCGAGTCGAAGACCCGCACCGCCACGCTCGGTTTCGATGAACCGTTCTGCGTGATCGGCGAGCGCATCAACCCCACGGGGCGCAAGAAGCTCGCCGCTGAACTCGAGGCAGGGGATTTCTCGACAGTGGAAAAGGACGCGCTGGCGCAGGCCGCCGCCGGTGCCGCCATTCTCGATATCAACGCGGGCGTGGTCTACAACTCCAACCCCAACCCCAACGAGACCGAACCGCCGCTGATGCGCCAGATCGTCGAGCTGGTGCAGGGGCTGGTGGACCTGCCGCTCTGCATCGACAGCTCGGTGCCGGGGGCGCTCGAGGCCGGGCTCGAGGCCGCCGAGGGCCGGCCGTTGCTGAACTCGGTCACCGGCGAGGAAGACCGGCTCGAGCTGGTGCTGCCGCTGGTGAAGAAATACAACGTGCCGGTGGTGGCGATCTCGAACGACGACACCGGCATCTCCGAGGATCCCGACGTGCGCTTTGCGGTCGCGAAGAAGATCGTCGAACGCGCCGCCGATTTCGGCATCCCGGCGCATGACATCGTCGTCGACCCGCTGGTGATGCCGATCGGTGCCATGGCCACCGCCGGCCAGCAGGTCTTTGCCCTTGTGCGCCGCCTGCGCGACGAGCTCGGCGTCAACACCACCTGCGGTGCGTCCAACATCTCCTTCGGCCTGCCCAACCGGCACGGCATCAACAACGCCTTCCTGCCAATGGCGATGGGCGCGGGCATGACCTCGGCGATCATGAACCCGGTCGCCCTGCCCGTCACCCAGACCAAGATCGCAGCCAAGAAGGCCGAGGTCGCCGCGGCCGGCATCATCCTGCCCGAGGACATGGATGACGAGACCTTCGTGACCCTCTTCGGCATGGGCTCGACCCGCTCGAAGCCCGGCTCCGAGATGGCCGCGATCCGCGCCGCCAACCTGCTGATGAACCAGGACCCGCATGGCGGCGCCTGGATCGCCTTCAACAAGGAAGCCGAGACCGGCGAACCCGCCGCTGCCCGTGGCGGGCGACGTGGCGGAGGACGCCGCAGGCGGGCCTGAACGGCCATTGCGCCGGTCAAGGCTTTCCGCAACACTCGCCGCGTTACACTCCCGAGGCCCGGGCCGCGATCCCTCGCAACGGCCCGGGTCCCGCTTCAAGATCAGACCCCGCTTCACGACCAGACCCCAAGGCATGACATGACCGACGCACTGACCGAGCTGCTCTCCACCCGCGACTGGCTCATGGCCGACGGCGCCACCGGCACCAACCTGTTCAACATGGGGCTGGCCTCGGGCGATGCGCCGGAGTTCTGGAACATCGACCACCCCGAGCGCATCCGCACGCTGTACCGCAACGCGGTCGAGGCGGGCTCTGACATCTTCCTCACCAACTCCTTCGGGGCCAACGCCTCGCGGCTCAAGCTGCACGATGCGGCCTCCCGCGCCTTCGAGCTGTCGCGCCTCGCCGCCGCGCTGGGCCGCGACGTGGCGGACGCCGCAGGCCGCAAGGTGGTCGTCGCGGGCTCCGTCGGCCCCACCGGCGAGATCATGGGCACGGTCGGCACGCTGAGCCACGAGACCGCGGTCGAGATGTTCGAGGAAACCGCCGCCGGGCTCAAGGAGGGCGGCGCCGACGTACTCTGGGTCGAGACCATCTCGGCCCCCGAGGAATTCGCCGCCGCCGCCGAGGCCTTCGCGAATGTGGGCATGCCGTGGTGCGGCACCATGAGCTTCGACACCGCCGGGCGCACCATGATGGGCGTGACCTCGGATGACTTCGTGCGGCAGGTCGACGCGCTGCCCAACCCGCCGCTGGCCTTCGGCGCCAATTGCGGCGTCGGCGCCTCGGACTTGATGCGCACCGTGCTGGGCTTTGCCGCCACCGGCACCGAGCGTCCGATCATCGCCAAGGGCAATGCCGGCATCCCGCGCTACGAGGATGGCCACATCCACTACAACGGCACGCCCGAACTGATGGCCGAGTACGCGGTGCTGGCGCGCAACGCCGGCGCCCGCATCATCGGCGGCTGCTGCGGCACCATGCCCGAGCACCTGCGCGCCATGCGCGAGGCCCTCGAGACCCTTCCCACCGGCCCGCGCCCGACGCTCGAGCAGATCGCCGCGGCGCTGGGTGGCTTCAGCTCCGACAGCGACGGCACCGGCGACACCCCCGCGCCGAAACGCGAACGCCGCGGCCGCCGCCGCAGCTGACACCCGGGACCGAAGCCCCCGTCTTCTCTTCGTCAAAAATACTCCCGCCGGAGGCAGGCCGGCCCGTGCCGCCTTGCCGGCCTCCGGCAAAGGCACCGCGCCTCGGGCCAACACCTCCGGCCAAGGCGAACGACTGTCCCACACTCAGAACAGGCTCAACTGGTCCCCGGCCTGCGCCGGCACGCGGAACAGGTCGCTCCGCAGCGGCCCGAGCGTGCGGTCCAGCCCCAGCCGTCGCGCCGCCTTGTCGAAGCGTTGCGCGATCAGCTGCGCATACTGCCCTTCGCCCCGCATCCGCCGGTGCCACTGCGCGGAATACTCCGCGCCGCCATGCATCTCGCGCAGCCGCGCCATCACCCGGCCGGCCCGGCCGGGGTAATGCTCCTCGAGCCAGGCTTTCCAGAGCGGCGCCACCTCGAGCGGCAGGCGCAGCATGATCCAGCTCGCCGCCGCAGCGCCTGCCTCGGCGCCGGCGGCGAGGATCGCCTCGAGCTCCGGATCGGTCAGCGCCGGCACCACCGGCGAGACCATGATCCGGGTCTCGATCCCGGCCTCCGCAAGACGCCGGATCGTCGCCAGTCGCCGCTTTGGTGCCGGTACTCTCGGCTCCATCCGGCGCGACAGATCGGCGTCCAGCGTGGTGACCGACACGCCCACCCGTGCCAGCCCCATCGCCGCCATCTCCGACAGGATGTCGATGTCGCGCTCGATCAGCGTGCCCTTGGTGACGATCGCCACCGGGTGGCGATGATCGCGCAGCACCTCGAGACAGGCGCGCATGATCCCCCGGTCACGCTCGAGCGGCTGGTAGGGATCGGTGTTGGTGCCGATGGCGAGCGTCGCCACGCGGTAACGCTTCGACCGCAACTCGCGGGCCAGCACCTCCGGCGCATCCGGGCGCGCGACGAGCCGCGTCTCGAAATCCAGCCCCGGCGACAGGCCGAGATAGGCATGGGTCGGCCGCGCGAAACAATAGATGCAGCCATGCTCGCAGCCACGATACGGGTTGATGGTGCGGTCGAAGGGAATGTCCGGCGAGGAGACGTAGTTGATCAGGCTGCGCGGCCGCTCGTCGCTCACCTCGGTGCGCAGCTTGGGCAGATCCTCATCGATCTCCCAACCGTCATGGGCATCCTCGTAGCGCAGCCGCTCGAACCGGCCGGTCTCGCGGCTGGCCGCACCGCGTCCCGGACGGCGCTCCTTGTCGATCTGGCGCGGGCTCTCGCTCATCCGCAAATCATGGAACATTAAGCGAACATTCGCAAGGCCATGGCGTCTGAAGTCGCAGCCGCAACCGCGCGTGTCGCAAATGTCAAAGCGCGCTGCGGCCATGCACCGCAGGCTCGGAGCACCCAAATCGCCCGCGTGGCCCGCCACGCCCCAAGCACGGATCCTGCCCATGGCCGACGAAGACGACGACATCATCCTCGCCGATCTCAATGACGAAGAGCTGGTCGAACAGATGTTCGACGATCTGTACGACGGCATGAAGGACGAGATCGAAGACGCGGTTCACATTCTGCTCGACCGTGGCTGGGCGCCCTACCGCATCCTGACCGAGGCGCTTGTCGGCGGCATGAAGATCGTCGGCGAGGACTTCCGCGACGGCATCCTCTTCGTGCCCGAGGTGCTGCTGGCCGCCAATGCGATGAAGGGGGGCATGGCGATCCTCAAGCCGCTGCTGGCCGAGACCGGCGCGCCGACCATCGGCAAGATGGTGATCGGCACCGTCAAGGGCGACATCCACGACATCGGCAAGAACCTCGTCGCGATGATGATGGAAGGCGCAGGATTCGAGGTGGTCGACCTCGGCATCAACAACCCGGTCGAGAATTATCTCGAGGCGGCGGCGGCGGAGAAACCCGACATCATCGGCATGTCGGCGCTGCTGACCACCACCATGCCCTACATGAAGGTGGTGATCGACACGATGGTCGCCGAGGGCATTCGCGACGACTATCTCGTGCTGGTGGGCGGCGCGCCGCTGAACGAAGAGTTCGGCAAGGCCATCGGCGCCGACGCCTATTGCCGAGACGCCGCCGTGGCGGTTGAAACCGCCAAGGACCTGATCGCCCGTCGCCACAACCAGCGCGCCGCCGGCTGATCCCCCCCCGTCCTGCTGCCCCGGCGCGCGTCGCCGAGGCAGCGGCACAGCCGTCCCTCTACCGCCCGCCCCACGGACGATCCCATGGCAGGCGGGCGCCTTGCGGAGGTTTTCCCTTTGAATCGCGCCCCTGACAGCCTATCTTTGACAAGAGGTAAGGGAGACGATCATGCCTGTGACACATCTGGTCACGCTTCTTGTCGCGGTTCTGGCATCTGCGGGGCTCACGATCTGGGCGTTTCTGTCCTGGGGCGCGGGCACGATGATCCCGCTGCTTCTCGCCGTGGCGTTGGCCGTGCGGTGGGCCATGACCCCGGTCGCGCCCGATGACGGGCACGCCTGACAGCGACACCCCCGCCAGCGCCGCGCCGAACGATGCCACGCTGACCACGGCCGGGCTCGCGCCGTCCGGACACGGCAAGGTCCTGATCATCGCCTGCGGCGCTTTGGCGCGCGAGATCCTCGCCCTTCGCGCGCGCCACGGTTGGGATCACATCGATCTCACCTGCCTGCCCGCGATCCTGCACAATCATCCCGAGAAGATCACCGATGCCGTCCGCGAGGCCGTGGCGCGCCACCGCACCAGCCACGACCGCATCTTCGTGGCCTATGCGGATTGCGGCACCGGCGGCACCTTGCAGACCGCTTGCGCCGAGCTTGGCGTCGAGATGATCGCGGGGCCGCACTGCTATGCCTTCTACGAAGGACTGACCCGATTCGAGGGGCTCGACGAGATCACCAGCTTCTACCTCACCGATTTCCTCGTGCGCCAATTCGATGCCTTCGTCTGGACCCCGCTCGGCCTCGACCGGCACCCGGAGCTGCGCGACATGTATTTCGGTCACTACGAGACACTGGTCTATCAGGCACAGACCGACGATCCGACCCTCACGGATCTGGCCAGGTCGCACGCAGAGCGGCTCGGGCTGCAGTTCGAACGACGCCTGACGGGCTATGGCGATCTCGAAACCGCGATGGCGCGGTGGGCCGCGGCTGGGTGACGCGTGCCGCTCTGGCTCTGCACAGCATGAAGAGCCTTGAGTGAGGAGGCTCTGCCCCCGTCATGCACAGGATGACCAGCGCAAAGTGAGGGGGCTCTGCCCCCGTCCCGGCGGGGCCGGGACTCCCCCGGAGTATTTCCGGACGTAGAGAAGACAGGGGCGTTGTCGCGCTCGGTCAGCTCAGTTGTCTGTCGGGCTCTCGCGGAGAACGAGGGAGATCGGCACAAGGGCGACGCTGCTGGCGCGGTCCTGCAGGCCCCAGAGCAGCAGGGCCGAGACCGTGTCCGCGCGCAGGCGGCCAAGCATCACCACCGCGCCCTCCTGGCGCGCCTTGAAGGCCGCCTGATCGAGGAAGCGGCGCATGACCCGCGGATCCTGCCCCTCGCCATCGAAATCCCGGAACACCGTGACCGTGGGCACCGCTTCGCGGCGGGCCAGCGCCTCGCCGGTGTTCAGCCCCTTGGGCTGCATCAGCAGCCCGTGACCGGAGGCACCGAGATATTGCGCCGCCTGCTCGGAGATCGCGCGGGTCGCCTGAAGGCCGTCGCCGGGCGCCTCCATCACCGCCACCGCCTCGGGCACGGCCCCGAGGCTGCCCTCGAGCGTGACCTCCACGTCGGTGGCCTGAGCCCCTTCGGGCACGCCCGCGATGGCAAGCACCTCGAACCCCGCATCGCGATAGCCCTGCGCCGTGGCGGCCGCGTCGGGATGCGAGGCGGGAATCGCAAAGCTTACCGCGAAGGGAAACTCGCCGACCGTGTCGGGGCCGAGCGGGCCCGTCCCGTCGTCGATCAGCACGATCGCCATGCGCGGGGCGTCGTCCTCGGCCTCGGCGGGCACGGCGTAGCGCTCGAGCGGCGACAACTCGGACGGCGCGGCTTCGGGCGCGGGGGTCGGCTCTGCCGGGGCCGCGTCTCCGATCGAGGGCAGACGGCTTGCGCTTTCGCCAGCCCCGCGATCGGCAAGCGAGCCGGCCGGGGTGCCGATGGCGGGCCTGCCGGCCCCGGCAGTCTCGGACGTTGGGCTGCCCGGCAGCGTGCTCACGCGGGGCAGCGCATCCTCTCCCGGCACCAGCGGCGCCGGCAGCGGCGGTGTCGGCGTCTGGGTGGAGACCTCTGGGGCGGCCTCGTCCTGCGGCGCGTCGGGCAAGGCGCTGTCTCGGCGGGCCGGACTGTCGGCGCTCGCCATCTCCATCGACGGGGTGTCGGTGTCGGGCGTGGCAGGAGGCGCGGGCGCGTCCAGAGCCGTCTCGGCCTCGGGCGGGATGTCGGTGGCGACGCTGATCTCGGAGGCAGGCTCGGGCGCGGCGGCGGTCACCTCGCCGGGCTGGCCGGGGCGCGCGACCGTTTCGGCGCCTGCAGGCTCGTCAGGGGCCAGGCCGGCGGCGGGGGTGACGGTCTCGACACCATCCTCGGGGCTGGTCTGTGGGGCATTGTCCTGCAGCGTGGGCTCGGGAGCCGGGTCACTCGCGGGTGCCGCAGGGCTGTCAGCGATATCACTGGAGTCGGCTTCGTCCGCGGCGCGGGCTGGCGTCTCCTCGGCCATCGGCACGGTCTCGGATTCGACGACAGGCTCCGGCACCTCGGCGACCTCGGGGGCGGCCGGTTCGGCGAACTCGGAATCCGGATCGCCCGGCGCCATTTCGGGATCGGTTGCTGCCTCGGGCACCACTTCGTCGACATCGCGCTCTGCAGGCTCTGCGGACACGTCGTCAGATGCGACCTCGACACCTAGCTCTGGCTGCTCGGGCGCTAAGGGCTCTGGCGTCTCGACGGTCTCAGGTGCGGCGGTCTCCGATACCGGCGCCTCTGCCTCGGGCGGCAGCGCGGCGCGCCCCCGCTGCGGCGGGCCCGTCAGCACCGAGACCGTGCCCAATGCCACGCCCGACACCACCGTGCCGATGATCGCCCCCGCGAGAAACCCTCGTGCCATCGCTTCTGCCCTCTTCGCCCGCTGCGCCCCCGGCCCCGTGCCCGGGCCGTTGTCGTGGCGCATGCCCTTGACGCTGCACCATCTTGGGGCGCATGTATAGCCCCGACCAAGACCCGTCTCCAGACCGAGAATGCCTCATGCTTCTGCTCATCGACAACTATGACAGCTTTACCTACAACCTCGTGCATTACGTGGGCGAGCTTGGTGTCGAAACGCAGGTCTGGCGCAACGATGCGCTCGACGTGCAGCAGGCAATGGCCTTGAAGCCCGCCGGCATCCTGCTGAGCCCCGGCCCATGCGACCCTGACCAGGCGGGCATCTGCCTCGCGCTGACCGAGGCGGCGGCCGAAACCGGCACGCCGCTCTTCGGCGTCTGCCTCGGGCACCAGACCATCGGCCAGGCCTTCGGCGGCACCGTCAGGCAGCACTCCGAGATCGTGCACGGCAAGATGGGCACCATGCATCACGACGGCACCGGCGTGTTCAGCACCCTGCCCTCGCCCTTCGAGGCGACGCGTTACCACAGCCTCGTGGTCGATCGCGACACGCTCCCCGAGGAGCTGATCGTCAACGCCTGGCTCGAGGACGGCACCATCATGGGGCTGCGTCACCGCGATCTGCCGATCCACGGCGTGCAGTTCCACCCCGAGAGCATCGCCTCCGAACACGGGCACCAGCTGCTCAAGAATTTCCTCGACACGATGAAGGTCCCCGCATGAGCGACCGCCTCAAGCCGTTGATCGGCACCGCCGCCACCCGTCCGCTGACGCAGGAGGAGGCGGAGGCCGCCTTCGAGGTCCTGTTCGAAGGCGAGGCCACGCCGGCCCAGATGGGCGGCTTCCTGATGGCGCTGCGCACCCGGGGCGAGACGGTCGACGAGTACACCGCCGCCGCCGGCGTGATGCGCGCCAAGCGCAACGCGGTGATCGCGCCCGAAGGCGCCATCGACATCGTCGGCACCGGCGGTGACGGCAAGGGCACGCTCAACATCTCGACGGCGACCGCCTTCGTGGTGGCCGGCGCCGGTGTCACCGTGGCAAAGCACGGCAACCGCAACCTGTCGTCGAAATCCGGCTCCGCCGATGCGCTCGCCGAAATGGGCATCCAGGTGATGCTGCCCGCCGCCGCCATCGCGCCGATCCTCGAGAGCGTCGGCATCTGTTTCATGATGGCGCCGATGCACCATCCGGCGATGAAGCATGTCGCGCCGGTCCGCACCGAGCTCGGCACCCGCACGATCTTCAACATCCTCGGGCCGCTCACCAACCCCGCCGGGGTCAAGCGCCAGCTGACCGGCGCCTTCTCGCGCGAACTGATCCGCCCGATGGCCGAAACGCTGGGCAAGCTCGGCTCCGAGCGCGCCTGGCTGGTGCATGGCTCGGACGGCACCGACGAGCTGGCGATCTCGGGCAAGAGCTGGGTCGCGGCGCTCGAGGAGGACGGCTCGGTGCGAGAGGTCGAGCTGCACCCCGAGGATGCGGGCCTGCCGGAGCACCCCTTCGAAGAGATCGTCGGCGGGACCCCGGCTGAAAACGCCGAAGCCTTCCGCGCGCTTCTGGGCGGCGCCCAGACCGCCTATCGTGACGCGGTGCTGCTGAATTCCGCCGCGGCGCTGGTGGTGGCCGGCAAGGCCGCAGACCTGCGCGAGGGCGTCGCACAGGCGCGTGAGAGCATCGACAGCGGCGCCGCCAAGGCCAAGATCACGGCGCTGGCAGAGGCCACGCAAAAGGCCGCATGAGACCGCCCGAGGCCTGGGCCGGGCTGCCCTTCTTCCACGACGACCTGCCGCGCATAGAAGCCGCCCTGGCGGCCGAGACGCGACAGATCCTGCCACCCGCGCCGCAGGTCTTTGCCGCGCTCGACGCCTGCGCACCCGAGGATGTGCGGGTGGTGATCCTGGGACAGGATCCCTACCCGACGCCGGGCCACGCCCACGGACTTGCCTTCTCGGCAGAGCCCGAGGTTCGCCCGCTGCCGCGCTCGCTCGGCAATATCTACAAGGAGCTCGAGGCCGAGTTCGGGGCTTGCCCGCCGACTGCCGACCTGCGGTTCTGGGCGGCGCAGGGCGTTCTTCTGCTGAACACTGCGCTCACCGTGCCCGCGGGCAGCGCCGGTGCCCATGCCAAGCTCGGCTGGTCGAGGCTGACCGCGCAAGTCCTTGAAACGCTGTCAGAAACGCCACGTGCCTTCATCCTCTGGGGGAACCACGCGCAGGGCTTCGCCAAGCACATCACTGGCGCAGACCACCTGATCCTGCGCTCCGCCCATCCCTCGCCGCTCTCGGCGCGGCGCGGCTTTTTCGGCTCGCGCCCCTTTTCCCGTGTCAACGACTGGCTTATTGCTCGGGGCGACACGCCGATCAACTGGACGACGCCGGAGGCGCCCGCATGACCATCACCATTCTCGACAAGATCAAGCACTACAAGCTCGAGGAAGTGGCCGCCGACAAGGCCGTCAGGCCGCTCTCCGAGATCGAGGCCGAGGCCCGCGCCGCAGACCCTGTGCGCCCCTTCGGCTCAGCCCTGCGCAAGGCGTCCGAGACCGGCTACGGGCTGATTGCAGAGGTCAAGAAAGCTTCGCCCTCCAAGGGGCTGATCCGAGAGGATTTTCACCCCGCCACCCTGGCCGCTGCCTACGAGAACGGCGGGGCCACCTGCCTGTCGGTCCTGACCGATACCCCGTCCTTCCAGGGCGCGAAATCCTTCCTGACCGAGGCGCGCGCGGCCACCTCTCTTCCGGCGCTGCGCAAGGATTTCATGTACGATCCCTATCAGGTCGCCGAAGCCCGCGCGCTCGGCGCCGACTGCATCCTGATCATCATGGCGAGCGTCTCGGACACGCTCGCCGCCGAGCTGGAAGACGCGGCCTTCGACTGGGGCATGGATGCTCTGATCGAGGTGCACAACGCCGAAGAGCTTGACCGCGCGCTCAAGCTGAAATCGCCGCTCATCGGAATTAATAACCGAAATCTCAAGACCTTCGAGCTGACACTTGACACGACGCGCGAGCTGTCGAAGCGGGTGCCCGAGGATCGCATTCTGGTCTGCGAAAGCGGTCTCTACACCCCCGCTGATCTTGCCGACATGGCGAGCTACGGCGCCCGCAGCTTCCTCATCGGCGAGAGCCTCATGCGGCAGGAGAACGTCGAGGACGCCACCCGCACGCTGCTTGCAGATCCGGTGCCGGCATGAGCGGCCTGACCCATTTCGATGCCAAGGGCGACGCCCACATGGTCGACGTCTCCGAGAAGGCCGTGACGGCGCGCGTCGCCACCGCCGAGGGCTGGGTGAAGATGGCCCCCGAGACTTTTGATATCATCACCGAGGGACGCGCCAAGAAAGGCGACGTGATCGGCGTGGCGCGTCTGGCGGGGATCATGGGGTCCAAGAAGACGCCCGAGCTGATCCCGCTCTGCCACCCGCTGCCGGTGACCAAGGTGTCGGTCGAGATCACGCCCGATGCCGCGCTCCCGGGCCTGCGCATCGAGGCCACCGTGAAGACCACCGGCCAGACCGGGGTCGAGATGGAGGCTCTGACCGCCGTCTCGACCGCGGCGCTCACGGTCTATGACATGGCCAAGGCGGTCGACAAGGCGATGCAGATTGGTGGTATCCGCGTGATCCTGAAGGATGGCGGAAAATCAGGGCGTTACGAGGCGACATGATATCAGTTTCCGAAGCGCTGGACCGGCTGTTCTCGCTCGCCGCGCCGCTGTCCGCGGAAACGGTCCCGCTTCACCGGGCCGTCGGGCGTGTGCTCGTCGAGCCGGTGACGGCGCGCCGCGATCAGCCGCCCTTCAACGCCTCGGCCATGGACGGTTACGGCGTTACCGAAGCAGCGCCCGGCAAGAGACTGAAAGTCATTGGGGAATCCGCTGCAGGATCATCTTTTGAAGGCCCGGTCGGCGACGCAGACGCCGTGCGGATCTTTACCGGCGCTCCGGTCCCCGAGGGCGTCACCACCGTGGTGATCCAGGAGGATGTGGACCGCGATGGCGACACGATCCTGATCACCGACCGGCTCGGCTCTGGCACGAATATCCGCCCCCTCGGCGGTGATTTCCGCGTCGGAGAGACGATCCCTGCGCCGCGCCTCCTCGGCCCGCAGGACATCGCCCTTCTGGCTGCCATGAACATCCCCACGGTACGGGTCGCCCGGCGCCCGCGCGTGGCGCTGATCTCCACCGGTGACGAGCTCGTCATGCCCGGCGAAACGCCCGGTCCCGACCAGATCATCGTCTCGAACACCTTCGGTCTCCACGCCATGCTCACCCAGGCCGGTGCCGAACCCCGGATCCTGCCCATCGCCCACGATACCGAAGCGGCGCTCGCGACCGTGCTCGGGCTGGTCGACGACGCCGATCTGGTGATCACCATCGGCGGGGCCTCGGTGGGCGATCACGATCTCGTGGCGAAGGTGGCCGCACAGCTCGGGCTTGAGCGCGCGTTCCACAAGGTCGCCATGCGCCCGGGCAAGCCATTGATGTCTGGCCGGCTGGGCGATGCGATGATGATCGGGCTGCCGGGAAATCCCGTCTCGGCAATGGTTTGCGGTGAAATCTTCGTGAAACCCGTGATCCGCGCGATGCAGGGATTGCCCGCCGAGCCCGCCCTCCGCGAAACTGCGCAGCTTGCGGCGGAAATCGGCTCGAACGGCCCGCGAGAGCATTACATGCGCGGCCGCTCGGAGCCGGATGGCCGGGTCACCGTGTTCGGCCGTCAGGACAGTTCGCTGCTGAGCGTACTTGGCGCGTCGGACGTGCTGGTGGTGCGCCCGCCGAAGGACGGCCCGCGCGCCGCCGGGGATCTGGTGGAAATCGTGCGTCTCTGACGATGTTTGCCACAGCATGTTGACACAAAACAAGAACATGCGTAGAACAAAGGGCAGACAAACGGCGGAGACCGCGGCATGCTGACCAAGAAACAGCTCGACCTTCTGGATTTCATCAACAAACGGCTGCAACGCGATGGCGTTCCACCCAGTTTCGACGAGATGAAGGATGCGCTCGACCTGCGATCGAAATCCGGCATCCACCGCCTGATCACGGCGCTGGAAGAGCGCGGCTTCATCCGCCGCCTCGCGCATCGCGCCCGCGCCATCGAGATCGTCAAGCTGCCCGAGAGCCTTGGTGGCAAGCCCGCGGGCTTCACCCCGCAGGTGATCGATGGCGACCGCCCGGACAGCCGGCCCGCCAAGGCGCAGCCGGTCAGCAATGCCGAGGCGCTGGAGCTGCCGCTGCTCGGCCGCATCGCCGCCGGTGAGCCGATCCAGTCGATCGCAGACAATCCGCCCAACATCGCGGTCCCCGGCGCCATGCTGTCGAGCAACGCCCATCACTACGCGCTCGAGGTCAAGGGCGACTCGATGATCGAGGCCGGCATTCACGACGGTGACGTCGTCATCATCCGCGAGACCTCCTCGGCCAGCAACGGCGACATCGTCGTGGCCCAGATCGAAGGGTACGAGGCGACGCTGAAGCGCTTCCGCCGCCAGGGGGACACCATCGTGCTCGAGGCCGAGAATGCCGCCTACGAGCCGCGCGTGCTGCCGCTGGGCGCGGTCAAGGTCCAGGGCCGCCTCGTCGGTCTGATCCGGACCTACTGATCCGCTTCTAGCGATCTTTGCCGCGGTGCCAAAGCCTTCGGCCCGCCGCAGTCTCGATACGCGGGCCGGTCGGGGTCTGCCAGATCGCCACGGCGCCAGTGCGGGCAAGCCGCTCCGGATCGAAGATCTCGCAGCCCGGCCAGTCCGGAAGATCGGTGCTCGACACCACGAGTTCCCGCGCGCCACAGCCGCGAAACCCGGCGGCGGCGCGCTTGCCTTGGAAATGCGTTACCATCGCGCCGGCGACAGAAATGCGCGCGACCCTCGGCTGCTCATGCTCGGGCCACAGGGCCGCCGCCACGGCCTGCCCGCCGGCCTGACCGTCATTCTCCAGCCAGACCGCGGCCACGAACCCGGCGCCGCGCTCGCGCGAGAGCGCCCGGCCCTCCGGGGTCATCGCCCCGACCAGCGTGCCGCTGTCGGAAATCAGCAGCGCCGGACGCCCGCCGCTGGCCCAGAGCGCCACGGCGAGCGAAAGCGGCAGCAGGCCGGCCCATCGTCCACGCCCCTGCCACAGGCACAGGATCAGCCCGCCGGAGGCCAGCAGTGGCAGCACCCATGCGCACGGCGCCCGCACCTGCCCCAGCGCGCCGTCCCAGCCCGTGACCGTGCCGGCCACCGTCAGGATCCAGTCGAGCCCCAGGGCCATGACCCACAACGCCGGAGCCTCGAGCCCCAGCGGCATCAGCAATGCCGTGACGACGGCCATCGGCACCACGATCAGCCCCATGACCGGCACCGCCACGAGGTTGGCGACAAGCCCGTAATGCGAGACGATGTTGAAATGGGCCATCGACACCGGCGCCGTGGCGAGCGAAGCGGTGACCGAGGAGACCACCAGGGTCAGTGCCGGTCGTGCCAGCCGCGGCACGCCACGCTCGAGCGCGAGGTCGCGCATCGCGCCGAACACCGCGACCAGCGCCAGCGTTGCCGCAAAGCTCATCTGGAAGCCCGGGCCGAGCAGCGCTTCGGGGCGCAGCACGAGCACGATGAGCGCCGCCAGCGCCACGCTCCGCAACGAGAGCGCCCGGCGGTTGCAGAGCAGCGCAACCAGCATCACAGCCACCATGACGAAGGCGCGCTGGGTGGCGACATTGCCGCCCGAAAGCGCGAGGTATCCGGCCGCGGCGACCAGCGCCACCCCGGCGGCGATCTTCTTGCTGGGCCAGTTGTGACGCGTGTGTCGCGGCAGCAGAAGCACGAGGCGCGTGGCGGTGAAGACGACCCCCGCGAGCAGCCCCATGTGCAGCCCCGAAATCGCCAGCAGATGCGCGAGATTGCTGTGCCGAAGCGCCTGGAGGGTCTGCAGGCCGATGGCGGACCGGTCTCCGGTCATGATGGCCGCTGCGAAGGCGCCGGTCTCGCCGGGCAGCACCGCGCGCACGCGCTCGGCGATCTTGAGCCGCAGGCGCAGAACGGGCGTGTCGCGCTGTGCCGGGACGAGGCGCAGCACCGGGGTCCGGGTGTAGCCGACCGCGCCGAGCCGCAGGAACCAGGCATGACGGCGGAAGTCGAATCCGCCGGGTTCGGCCGCGCCGGCAGGGCCCGAGAGATGCCCGGTCAGGATCGCCACATCGCCGGGCCGCGGCGGCGGATCGCCCTGCGATCCGTGCAGCGAGACCCGGACCCGTCGCGGGGTGTCGTGCGGGGCCATGCGGGCCAGCACGACCCGGTCGAGTGTCAGGCGCAGCGCATCCGATGCCGAGCGATCGATCCCGACGACCCGCCCCTCGATCGGGCCGTAGTAGCGGAAACCGAGCTGTGGCCCGGACACCAGATGCGCGCGCGCCCCCGCCAGTGCAATCCCCAGCACCGCGAGGGCGAGTGCGACGGCCAGTGGTGCGAGCCACATGGGAAGCCGCCGCGAGATTGTCAGCAGCGTGACTCCCGCACAGGCCGCCGACACGAGACTCCAGACCGGCGGCTCATCTGGCAGAGCGAAGTAGGTTGCGATACCGCCTGCCAGCGCCACCGCGCACCACGGGAACAGGTGGCCCCGCTGCCCGGTCAGCGCCGACGTCAGCCGATCCCCGATCCGCCCCATACTTGCCCCTGACCCGTCCGCTGGTTAAGGAACCGAGAAAACCCTACGCCCCCCTTGGTTACCGAGAGGTTAATACCCATGACCGTCGTCACCCGTTTCGCGCCGTCGCCCACCGGCTACCTGCACATTGGCGGCGCACGCACGGCGCTGTTCAACTGGCTCTATGCCCGCGGCCGGGGCGGCAAGTTCCTGCTGCGCATCGAGGACACCGACCGTGCGCGCTCGACCCCGGAAGCCACCGCCGCGATCCTCAAGGGGCTCGACTGGCTCGGGCTCGGCCATGACGGCGAGGTGGTGAGCCAGTTCGAGCGTGCCGACCGTCACACCGAGGTCGCCCGCGAGCTGCTCGCCAAGGGCGCGGCCTACAAGTGCTTCTCGACCCAGGAGGAGATCACCGCCTTCCGCGAAGAGGCAAAGGAGGCGGGCCGCTCGACCCTGTTCCAGAGCCCGTGGCGCGACGCCGATCCGGCCAGCCATCCCGACGCTCCCTATGCCGTGCGGCTGAAGACCCCGACCGAAGGCGAGACGGTGATCGAGGACGAGGTGCAGGGGCGCGTCACGATCCGCAACGATCAGCTCGACGACATGATCCTGTTACGCTCGGATGGCACCCCGGTCTACATGCTGGCGGTCGTCGTCGACGACCACGACATGGGGGTGACCCATGTGATCCGGGGGGACGATCACCTGAACAACGCGGCGCGTCAGATGGGCATCTACACGGCGATGGGCTGGCCGCTGCCGGTCTACGCCCATATCCCGCTGATCCACGGCCCCGACGGCAAGAAGCTGTCGAAACGCCACGGTGCGCTCGGCGTCGACGAATACCAGAAGATCGGCTACCCATCGGCGGGCATGCGCAACTACCTCGCAAGGCTCGGCTGGAGCCACGGCGACGACGAGTTCTTCACCGATGCTCAGGCCATCGAGTGGTTCGACCTGTCGGGAATCGGCAAGTCCGCGGCCCGGTTCGATTTCAAGAAGCTGGAGAATCTCTGCGGCCAGCACATCGCCATCGCCGACGATGCTGCACTGCTGCAAGAAATCGAGGCGTATCTCGACGCGGCGGGAAAGCTTGCCCTGACGGAAGCGCAGCGCGACGGATTGCTGCGCGGCATGTACTGCCTCAAGGACCGTGCCAAGACCTTCCCGGAACTGCTTGAAAAGGCACATTTCATCCTGGCAGACACGCCGCTCGAGCCGGACGAGAAAGCGGCCAAGGCGCTGGATGCAGTATCCCGTGGTATACTGGCTGCGTTGACGCCGCAGCTGCAAAATGCTAGCTGGTCGCGGGAAGAACTCGAAGGGGAGATGGGCGCTTTCGCAGAGGCACAGGGGACCAAGTTCGGCAAGCTTGCCGCCCCCCTCCGTGCCGCGCTGGCAGGACGCGCCGTGACCCCGAGCGTTTTTGACATGATGCTGGTGCTCGGCAAGGAGGAAAGCCTCCGCCGCATCGGGCACGCAGCCACCTCTGAGACGGGGTGACGGCCTGAAGGGAGCGTTTCGACAAACGGCTCGCCAAGGCCATGTGAGACTATATCGCCCCGGGCGCGCCAGGCGCCGGGGCCCTTTCGAAAGGAACGACGAAGCATGGCTGAAACTCCGACGAAGAATGCGACGCTGACGATCGACGACCAGTCCTACGATCTGCCGATGTACTCGCCCACCGCGGGCCCGGACGTTCTGGATATCCGCAAGCTCTATGCGCAGGCCGGTGTCTTCACCTACGACCCGGGCTTCACCTCGACCGCGAGCTGCGACAGCACCATCACCTTCATCGACGGCGACAAGGGCGAGCTGCTGCACCGTGGCTACCCGATCGACCAGCTGGCCGAGAAGTCGCATTACCTCGAGGTCTGCTACCTGCTGCTCTACGGCGAGCTGCCCTCGGCGGCCGAGCTCGAAAAGTTCGAGAACACCATCACTCGCCACACCATGCTGCACGAGCAGATGCAGTATTTCTTCCGCGGCTTCCGTCGTGACGCGCACCCGATGGCGACCATGGTCGGCGTCGTCGGCGCCATGTCGGCCTTCTACCACGACAGCACCGACATCAAGGACCCCAAGCAGCGCGAGATCGCCTCGCACCGCCTGATCGCCAAGATGCCGACCATCGCGGCCTGGGCCTACAAGTACTCGATCGGCCAGCCCTTCGTGTACCCGCGCAACGACCTGAGCTATGCGGCGAACTTCCTGCACATGTGCTTTAGCGTGCCGGCCGAACCCTACCAGGTGAACCCGATCCTGAGCCGCGCGATGGACCGGATCTTCACCCTGCACGCCGATCACGAGCAGAACGCCTCGACCTCGACCGTGCGCCTAGCCTCGTCCTCGGGTGCCAACCCGTTCGCCTGCATCGCGGCCGGCATCGCCTGCCTCTGGGGTCCGGCCCATGGCGGCGCCAACCAGGCCTGCCTCGAGATGCTCAAGCAGATCGGCTCGCCCGACAAGATCCCCGAGTACATCGCCCGCGCCAAGGACAAGAACGACCCGTTCCGCCTGATGGGCTTCGGCCACCGCGTCTACAAGAATTTCGACCCGCGCGCGACGGTGATGAAGCAGTCCGCCGACGAGGTGCTCGACCTGCTCGGCGTCGAGAACAACCCGATCCTCGCCACTGCGAAGGAACTCGAGAAGCAGGCGCTCGCCGATCCCTACTTCGCCGAGAAGAAGCTGTTCCCGAACGTCGATTTCTACTCGGGCATCATCCTCGAGGCGATGGGCTTCCCGACCTCGATGTTCACCCCGATCTTCGCCCTGTCGCGGACCGTGGGCTGGGTGTCGCAGTGGAAAGAACAGCTCGCCGATCCGCAGCACAAGATCGGTCGTCCGCGCCAGCTCTACCTCGGCAGCACGGCACGCGACTACACCGACATCGAGACCCGCTGAACAAGCGGTCTTGCGTGACACGAGAAAGCCGCCCCGAGGGGCGGCTTTTTTCGTGTGGGCGTGGGAGGCTTGCCCGGCGGCATGCGCTGTGGCGCGGGCGGGATGCCTCCGGCGGGAGTATTTTTAACGAAGAGAAGTCAGGGGCGCCGGGTTGGAGGTTGGTGCGCTGTCCGAGGCGGTGTTGAAGGAGCTTTGCCTGCGTCGTGGCGTCTGGTCCGGCGTCGCGCGGTTGTGGTCGCCGTGGCAGGCCTCCGGCGGGGATATTTTGGCCAGAAGAAGACAGGGGCGCCGGCTGGCGGCGGCGCACCCTGGGGGCATCTGTGGGGCGGACTTGCGGTCAGCGGCCTTCGAAATGAGGCGGGCGCTTTTCGAGGAAGGCGACGATGCCTTCCTTGAAGTCGCGGGTCTTGCCGCATTCGCCCTGCAGGCGGGACTCGACGCGGAGCTGGGCCGCGAGATCGCACTCGAAGGCGCCGCGCAGCGCGGTCTTGATGCGGGCATAGGCCTCGGTCGGGCCCTTGGCGAGATAGGCCGCACGGGCCTGCCAGACGGCCTCGAATTCTGCGTCGGGAACCGCTTCCCAGATCATGCCCATCTCGTCGGCCTGCCGGGCCGAGATGCGGTCGGCAAAGAGCGCCGCGCCCATCGCCTTGGCGAGGCCCATCTGACGCGGCAGCGCCCAGGTGCCGCCGGCATCGGGAATGAGGCCGATGCGCGTGAAGGCCTGCATGAAGAAGGCGCTCTCGGTGGCGATCACCACGTCATGCACCAGCGCCAGATTGGCGCCCGCGCCCGCCGCCGCGCCGTTCACCGCCGCGATGGTCGGCACCGGGCAGTCGGTGATGGCGTTGAGCATCGGCTCGTACTCGTCGCGCAGCACGCGCTCGAGATCCATGTTGGCGGCGGTCTCGCGGTCGCCGAGATCCTGCCCCGAGCAGAACGCCCGGCCGGTGCCGGTGAGCACCACGACCCGCGCGGCGCGGCCCGCCTCCTGCACAGCGTGGGTGATCTCGGCGCGCATCTGGGTGTTGAGCGCGTTCATCACGTCGGCCCGTGACAGGGTGATGACCGCAACGTCCTCGGCGATCTCGTAGGTGATGGTCTCGTACTGCATGGGGTGCCTCCTGCCTCCTCGCGCCTCTCTGCTTCGGGCGCCATAAGACAGGCAGCCGACGCGCTTGGCAAAGGCAAACGCGGCGTCACATCGACGCCGCGCTGCACGCTTTTGGATCAGTCGCGCAGGATCTGCTCGAGCCGCGCCTTCTCATCCTCGCTGAGCCCCGCCTCGGCCGGCGCCGCGGCACGTGAACGGCCGCGGATGTAGACCGCGCCAGTGAGCAACGCGAAGACGAAGAGCAGCGGCCCTGCCGCCCACAGGAGCCAGTTCCAGCCGCCGGTGGTGGGCTTGAGCAGCACGTATTCGCCGTACCGATCGACGATATAGTCGACCGTCTCCTCGTTGCTGTCGCCCTCGAGCAAACGTTCGCGGACCAGCAGGCGCAGGTCGCGGGCCAGAGAGGCGTTGGAATCGTCGATATTCTCGTTCTGGCAGACCAGGCAGCGCAGCCCCTGCGAGATCTCGCGGGCCCGCGCTTCGAGCGCCGGGTCGTCGAGGATCTCGTCGGGCTGCACCGCCTGCGCGACGGTGGCGATCAGCACGAAGGCCAAGGCAAACAGCGAGCGCATCATTCCGCGGGCACTCCCTTGGCGGGGGCGGCCTTGCGCGCGCCGGCAGCGACGCGGAAGCGCCGGTCGGTGAGGCTCAGGATGCCGCCGATCGCCATCAGGATGCAGCCGGCCCAGATCCAGTTCGCCAGCGGCTTGATATAGACCCGCATGGTCCAGCCCCCGCCGGACTGAGGATCGCCGATCACCACGTAGATGTCGCGCAGGAAGCGGTAGTCGATGGCGGCCTCGGTGGTGGGCATCTTGGCGACCGGGTAGTCGCGCTTTTCCGGGTAGAGATGCGCGATCTCGGCCCCGTCCTGACGCACCGCAACCTCGCCCATGGTGGAGAAGTAGTTGGGACCGCGGACACGCTCGACGCCGAGCAGTTCGAACTCGTAGCCGCCAAGCTCGAACGGCTGGTTGAGCTCGGCCACGCGAATGTCCTCCTGCTGCCAGGCCATCAGCCCGGCGATGCCGGCCATGGTGATGCCGAGCCCGGCATGGGCCACGGCCTTGCCCCAGTCGGCGCGCGGCAGGCGCAGCAGGCGGGAGTAGTCGCGGCTCTTGCCGATCCGGCTGAGCAGGTCGGTGATGGCGCCGGCCACCAGCCAGGTGCCGAGGAACAGGCCCACGGGCCCGAGCAGGCTGCGCCCGGTCTGGATGGTCCAGAACAGGCCGGCGACGGCAATGGCGAGACCGAGGGCCGGCGCCAGCTGGCGCAGGACCCGGCCGACCTTGGCGCGCTTCCAGCTCAGCATGGCGCCGATGGGCAGCAGCAGGCCCAGCATCACCATGAAGGGTGTGAAGGCCATGTTGAAGAACGGCGCGCCGACCGAGAGCTTGCGGCCGAACAGCATCTCGGCCACCAGCGGCCAGAGCGTGCCGACGAAGACCACGAAGCAAGCCACGGCGAGCAGGATGTTGTTGGCCACCAGCGCGGATTCACGGCTGACGATGCCGAACACGCCCTTGGCCTGCATGGCCCCGGCGCGGGCAGCGAAGAGCGTCAGCGCGCCGCCGGTGAAGGTCACCAGGATGCCGAGGATGAACACGCCGCGCTCGGGATCGGTGGCGAAGGCGTGCACCGAGGTCAGCAGGCCCGAGCGCACGATGAAGGTGCCCATGAGCGAGAAGCCGAAGGCGAGGATGGCGAGCAGGATGGTCCAGCTTTTCAGCGCCTCGCGTTTCTCGACCACGATGGCGCTGTGCAGCAGCGCGGCGGCCAGCAGCCACGGCATGAAGGAGGCGTTCTCGACCGGGTCCCAGAACCAGAAACCGCCCCAGCCCAGCTCGTAATAGGCCCACCACGAGCCAAGCGCGATGCCGATGGTGAGGAACATCCAGCTCAGCAGCGTCCAAGGCCGCACCCAGCGGCCCCAGGCGGCGTCGATCCGGCCCTCGATCAGCGCTGCCACGGCGAAGCTGAAGCAGATCGAGAGGCCGACATAGCCGAGGTAGAGAAACGGCGGGTGGAAGGCGAGCCCGGGGTCTTGCAGCAGCGGGTTGAGGTCCTGACCGTCAAAGGGCGGCACCGCCATGCGCAGGAACGGGTTCGAGGTCAGCAGGATGAAGGCGAAGAAGGCGACGCCGACCATCGCCTGGACGCCCAGCACACGGGCCCGCAACGTCGGCGGCAGGTTGCCCCCGAACCAGGCCGCCAGCGCGCCGAACAGCGCGAGGATCAGCACCCAGAGCAGCATCGAGCCCTCGTGGTTCCCCCAGACACCGCTGATCTTGTAGAGCATCGGCTTGGCCGAATGGCTGTTCATCACCACGAGGCGCAGCGAGAAATCGGAGGTGACGAAGGCGTGGGTCAGCGCCGCGAAGCTGATCAGCACCAGCAGGAACTGGGCTGTCGCGGCGGGTTCGGCGACGGCCATCCAGCCGGGCCAGCGTTTATGGGCGCCGATCATGGGAACCACCGCCTGAACACAGGCGACGAGAGCGGCGAGGATGAGGGCGAAGTGTCCGAGCTCGGTAATCATGATGCCCCGTGTATACGAAAGGGCGCCCGACCGGCCAACGAAAATCCCTTTTGACCGGCGTTCACATTGTCGCAATCGCATGTCGGGAGGGACCAAGGGCCCGGACCGGACTGCCACCGGGACTGACTTGACGTGCTCTTGAGGACGCAAGACGTATCGATACGTGGCATCGTCCAAGAGATGCGCCGAAAGACCGGGACGCGCCGCGCATCGTTGCGCGGATTGGTGATCCGATGGTTGGATCCCTTGAGGTATCCGGGCCAAGCCCGAAGCATCTCTCAGCTCGGCGCAGTCGTGGACAAATCGCCGGTCTGGGGGCGGGTGATGCCGGAGGCATGCTTTCAGCATGACCAATGCGCGGTGGCCTCCGGCCTCGGTTCCGCGCGGGCAACGCTCAAACGACGCTCACGCCGAGGTCAGCACGATTTCACCGCTCCGTGCTCTCACGCCAGTCCGACAGCGCCGGGTTTTCGCCAGAGTTGCGCTCGACAGGCGCGACCGTCCGCACCGCCGGCGCCGCCGCGACCACCGCTGCGATCTCGCGGCGGAACTCCTGACCCTTGGTCTGGTGCCGCGCGCCGAAATAGAACCCCACGATGGCGGTCAGCAGCCACCACATCGGCTCGGGCACCAGCGACAGCCCCTGCATCCGCGCACCGAACCACTCGGGATCCCACATCGCGCTGACGAACAGCCCCAGCGTGCCAAGCGCCAGCGCCGGGCGCGGCAGGCGGTTGAGCCCGTCCATCAGCCGGTCGAAGCGAGAGCGGCGCGCCTTGGCGAACTCCGCGCCGAACTGCGCCAGAGCCTCCCCGCGCAGCCCCGCCTCGCGCGCGTCCCGCGCCTCGGCATTGACCCGGAAGACCTCGGCGGTCTCGGCCACCACGTTGCGCCCCGAGCCGAAGAGCACCCCCATCGCGCGGTCGATCAGCCCCATGAGGCCACCCGGGCGCGGAACTCGGCCTCCGTCATGTGGTAGCGCGGCGCGATGAACTCCTCGGCGCGGCGGATCCAGCCGCCTTTGCCTCCCGCGCGGGAACGGGCGTATTTGCGGCTCGCCGGGCGGGCATCGGCCAGCGCGAAGTAGTAGTTCCGCCGCGCGATGCCGTAGGCGTCGGCGATGTGCTCCGGCGCCGCCTTGGCGGCGCGGGCGCAGGCGGCGAGGCTGCGCGGGCCGAGCACACCGTCCACCGCTACGCCCTGCCCCATTTCGCAGAGCAGCCGCTGCAGGATCTTCACCGCGTTGGCGCCGGCATTCACGTACATGTCGAAGACCGAGGCCTGCAGCGCCTGGGGCAGTTCGGCAATTCGCGGGCGATGGAAATAGTGCTTCAGAAAGATCTCTACCGCCTGCTCGCGGTTCAGCAACCGCACGTCGGCCGCATCGACATCGCCATCATGGTCAAGATCCATCCCCAGCCGTCTGAGCGTGTGGATGGTCACACCGAATTTGGTGGCGCCCCCGGGATCATCGGGGTCGTTGACGTAGCCGCCCTCTCGCTGGACGATCTCGTCGGCCATCTGGCGGATGCGGGGGGTCACGGTCATGGCGGGCCTCCTTTTCTGGGCAACGGAACCGGGAGGGTTCCCTTTCGCCGCGAAGGCTGGTTCCCTCCCGTCACATCCGGCCAGATCCGGGTGAACGAGAGATGACCGCAGCGCACGGAGCCCGCATGACCGCCACCCCCACCGCCGAGGACATCATCGCCCTGCTGAGGCTCGAGCCGCATCCAGAGGGCGGCCACTACCGCCAGACCTGGGTGGCCGAGACCGCGCCCGGCGCGCGGCCTTCGGGGACCTGCATCTATTTCCTGCTGAAGGCCGGAGAGCGCAGCCACTGGCACCGCGTCGATGCCGATGAGATCTGGCTCTGGCACGCCGGGGCGCCGCTGGAGTTGTCGATCTCTGCCAATGACACGGGCCCGCGCTTGGACCACCGGCTCGGCCCGGATCTGCTCGGGCAGGAGCGGCCGCAGATCATCGTGCCAGCGCAGCACTGGCAGGCGGCGCGAAGCCACGGGGACTGGACGCTGGTGAGCTGCACCGTCTCGCCCGGGTTCCGCTTCGAGGGTTTCGAGCTCGCCGCGCCGGGCTTCGATATTCCCTGACCGCGTTTCCTGACTGCGGACACAGAAAAAGGCCGGGGCGAAAACCCCGGCCTTGGAATGCTGTGCGAGAGACGCGACTTAGTTCATTGCCGACTCGTCAACGTCGGGCATCTCCATCAGCTGGTCCTTGGTGTAGTTGGTCACCAGGGCATAGGAGCCATCGTCGATCGGCATCAGCTGCACGTCGCTCAGCGAGATGTGCACGTGCTTGTCACCGATGTCGAGGAAACCACCCACTTCGGCAACGATGCCTTCGATCTTGCCATCGGCGGTGAAGACGATGTCTTCGATCTCGCCGACGTTCTGCCAGTTGTCACCGATCTCGGTGTAGGAGCCCATGCCGCCATTCGACGCCATGTCGGTCTCGGCGTTCATCTCGGCGTCGGCATCGGTGCCGGCCATCTCGGTTTCACCCTCGGTTTCCATGGTCGCGTCACCTTCGGCAACCTCGGCTTCACCCATCGCGGCATCTTCGTTGACCGCGTAGACGGCGCCACCGGTGATGTCGCGGCTGCGGATCAGACCATCTTCGTCCATGCCGAAGATCTCTTCCATGGTCTGGCCGGTCTCGGCGGCTGCCTGGTCAAGCTCCTGGTTGGCTTCGTTGGCAGCGTTCTGGATCTCCTGACCGGCTTCGTCGGTGGCCTGCTCGATCTCTTGACCAGCTTCGTCCGTGGCCTGCTCGATCTCCTGACCGGCATTCTCGGCGCTGTTCTCGATGGCCTCGCCGGTGTTCTCGGCTGCCTGTTCGATGTTCTCGCCGGCCTGCTCCATGTTGGTCTCGGCCTGCTCCATCTGAGCGTTTTCGTCCATTTCGGCGCCGTGGTTGTCGGCCCAGCCTGCGGTACCTGCGGTAAGCGCGATGGCGGCGACGGTCATGCTAAGGCGTTTCATGGTGTTTCCTCCGTGTGTGTGGTCGTCGCTGCGTCGCGACGTCTGACCTCACAACACGCAGTTGCCCGGGTCGTTCCACCCGGGCAAACATCCGCCAATAACATGTTTTTTACGGAACTTTATCTCGCATTCTTGTGAACGAATGCGAGCAACTGGCGCGTCGAGCCATCCTTGCCGTCCGCCGCCTGCTCTCCGGTGACCATCGGTCCGAGCGCGGTTGCAAGCTCCTTGCCGAGCTCGACGCCCCACTGGTCGAACGAATTGATGTTCAGGATCACACCCTCGACAAAGACGCGATGCTCGTAGAGCGCCACGATGCGGCCCAGCGTCTCGGGATCGAGCTTGGGATAGACCAGCGTGGTCGAAGGACGGTTGCCCGGGAACACCCGGTGCCGCGCCTGCCGCTCGAGCTCGTCACCCTCGAACTTGCCGGCCACCTTGCAACGCGCCTCGTCGAGATCGCGGCCGCGCATCAGCGCCTCGGACTGAGCGAGGCAGTTGGCGATCAACAGCGAATGGTGATGCGCGAGCCCGGGCTCGTGACCCTGCGCCGCCACCATGAACTCGCACGGCACCACCCGGGTGCCCTGATGGATCAACTGGTAGAAGGCGTGCTGGCCGTTGGTGCCGGGCTCGCCCCAGACCACCGGGCCGGAATTGCAGGCCAGATTGGCGCCGTCCATGCTCACGCCCTTGCCGTTGCTCTCCATCTCGAGCTGCTGGAGATAGGCCGGCAGCCGGCTCAGCCGGTTGTCATAGGGCAGCACCGCGCGCGTCGCGTGGCCCAGCACCTGATTGTGCCACATGCCCACCAGCGCCAGCATCACCGGCATGTTCTGCTCGAGCGGCGCGGTGCGGAAATGGGTGTCCATCTCCATCCCGCCCTTCAGGAAGGCACGGAAATTCGCAGGGCCAACGCCGATCATCAGCGACAGGCCGATCGGCCCCCACATCGAATAGCGCCCGCCGACCCAGTCCTCGAAGCCGAAGACCCGGGATACGGGGATGCCCCACTCGCCAGCAGCCACCTTGTTCGAGGACAGCGCCACGAATTTCCCCTCGGTCGAAACGCCCTTCTCTTCGAGCCAGGCCCAGGCGCTCTTGGCGTTGGTCATGGTCTCGATGGTGGTGAAGGTCTTCGACGCAATGATGAACAGCGTGGTCTCGGGATTGCAAAGCTTGAGCGTGTCCGCAATGTCGGCGCCATCGACGTTCGAGACGAAATGGCAGCGCGGCCCGTCGGCATAGGGCGACAGCGCGATATAACCCATCTTGGGTCCGAGATCCGATCCGCCGATGCCGATATTGACCACGTCGGTGATCTCGGAGCTGCGGATCTCGTCGGCCAGCGCCTCCATGCGCGACAGCGTGTCCAGCACCTCGGGCATCACGTCGGCGCCATCGACCTCAACCGGCGCGCCGTCGAGATTGCGCAGCGCGGTGTGCAGCACGGCGCGGCCCTCGGTCTCGTTGATCTTGGCGCCCGAGAACATGGCATCGCGGCGCTCGGCCAGCCCCGCGCCCTCGGCCACCGCGATCAGCGCAGCGCGGATCTCGGCGTCGATCAAGGTCTTGGAGTAATCGAACAGCATCCCATCATGGCGCACCGAAAAAGTCTCGGCGCGGGCGGCGTCCTGCGCGAACAGCGCATCGATACGGGTCCCGTCGCGCGTCGCGGCGAGGCTCTTGAGGTCATCCCACATGTCAAATCTCACTCTGTTCTAATCGGCAGAAATCTATTCGGCCCAGTGCACGACGGCCTCGTCGAGCACGGCATTGATCGGCGCCTCGAGCGATGCCAGACCACGCGCCTTTTCAAGCACTTCGCGCTTCTCGGCACCATAGATCACGATATGCTTCTTGAGCGCACCGTCGAGCACATGCGCGCTCAGCGTGATGCGCGGCTCGGGCGCGCCCGGCGCCCGCATCGGCAGCAGGATCGGCGCGTCGTTCGACAGTGCTTCCTCGAGCTTGTCTGCCTCGGGAAAGATCGAGGCGGTGTGCATGTCGGCGCCCATGCCCAGCAGCACCACCGCCAGCGGCAGCGCCGGCGCGATGTCGTCCGCCAGCCCGGCCAGCCGCTCTTCGGGGGTGTCGGCCTCGGCATAGAGTGGCAGCAGGCGCGCGGCGCTCGCGCGGTTGGTCAGCAGCCGCTCGCGCAGAAGCCGGGTGTTGGAGCGCTCGGAGCTTTCCGGCACCCAGCGCTCGTCGGTCAGCATCACGTCGACCCGCGCCCAGTCGAGATCGGCGGCGCAGAGCGCGTCGAAGACCGGCCCCGGCGAGGTGCCGCCGGGAACCGCCAGCGCGGCGCGCTCCTGATGGCTCAGCGCGGCACGCAGCTCTCCGGCGATCTGGTTGGCGAGGTCCATCGCCAGCATCTCGCGGTCTGGGTATTCCTTGAATTCGTAGGTCATGACTTGATCCCGCGCCAGCGGCGCCCGTCGCGATTGATGAGGAAGGCGGCATCATCCGGCCCTGCGCTACCGGCGTCATAGGGCTTGGGCGAGTCGCCACGGCGCTCCCAGCCCTCGATCAGCGGATCGGTCCAGGACCAGGCGGCCTCGACCTCGTCGCCGCGCATGAACAGCGTCTGGTTGCCGCGGATCACGTCCATGATCAGACGCTCGTATGCGTCGGTGACCTCCTCGGCCTCCGGCCCCAAAGCCTCGGCGAAGGACATGTCGAGCGGCACGTCGACAAGCCGCATGCCGCCCGGCCCCGGCTCCTTGATGGTGACGCCCAGCGTCATGCCCTCGTTGGGTTGCAGGCGGATCGACAGCACGTTGCGATGGCGGCCGCTATCGATGCCGAAGATCGAGTGCGGCGTCTCCTTGAAGACCACCGCGATCTCGGAGGCCCGCGACGACAGGCGCTTGCCGGTGCGCAGGTAGAACGGCGTGTTGGCCCACCGCCAGTTCGACACGTAGCACTTCAGCGCGATGAAGCTCTCGGTCTTCGAGGTGGGATTCTCGGCGTCCTCGCGGTAGGACGGCATCTCGCCGTCCGAGGTATACTGCCCGCGCACGATCTGGTCGGGATCGACGGGATCGAGCGCCCGGATCACCTTGAGCTTCTCGTCGCGCACCGCGTCGGCCTCGAACCGCGCCGGCGGCTCCATCGCGATCAAGCACAAAAGCTGCATCAGGTGGTTCTGCACCATGTCGCGCATCGCACCCGACTTGTCATAGTAGGAGCCGCGCCCGCCGACGCCCACGGTCTCGGCCACGGTGATCTGGATGTGGTCGACATACTGGGCGTTCCACAGCGGCTCGAACAGCATGTTGCCGAAGCGCACCGCCATCAGGTTCTGCACCGTCTCCTTTCCGAGATAGTGGTCGATGCGGTAGATCTGATCCTCGTGGAAATACTGCGCCAGCTCCTCGTTCAGAGCACGGGCGCTTTCCAGATCATGACCGAAGGGTTTCTCGACGACGATGCGGGTGTCGCGGTTCGACAGGCCACGGTTGCGCACCTGACCGGCAAGATCGGCGAACAGGCTCGGCCCGACCGAGAAGTAATAGGCGCGCACGACGTTCTCATCGTCGCGCAGCAGGTCCTTGAGCGCGCTCCAGCCGCCCTCGCCCTTGGCATCGACCGGCACATAATGCAGATGCGCGAGGAACCCCTCGATGGCCTCGGCATTGTCGGCCTGTGACTTGCCGAACTCGACCAGCGCCTCGCGGATGAAATCGCGGTATGCGGCATCGTCCATCTCGGAGCGCGCCGCGCCGATCACGCGGCTGCTCTCGGGCATCTGGCCGGAGCAGTAGCGCCGGAACAGCGCCGGCAGAATCTTGCGGCGGGCAAGATCACCGGTGCCCCCGAAAATGATGAGATCAAAAGGCTCGACGGGAATGACGCGGGAAACCATTTCGGGTGTGTCTCCGATTCTTTGCATTGCTGATCGTTAGCGCTAACCGCGCTCACTCCCTATCCCAATATGCGCTGCGAGTCTAACACCGCATTGGGTAACAGCAACGTTGATGGGACAAATTTTCTGCACGGCAGCGAATTGCCTGCGAAAGCGCTTGGTCCTTGAACGCAGGAGGCCCTCGTGCGACCTGTCTTGCGAAATCGAACCGAGGACGAGCATGCCCCAGAAAATCATCATCGACACCGATCCCGGGCAGGACGACGCGGTTGCCATCCTGCTGGCGCTGGCCTCGCCGGAGGAGCTCGAGGTGCTGGGCATCACCGCTGTCGCCGGAAACGTTCCGCTCGAGCTGACCGCGAAGAACGCGCGCATCGTCTGCGAACTGGCGGACCGGCCCGACATCAAGGTGTTCGCCGGCTGCGACCGGCCCTTGGCGCATGATCTTGTCACCGCCGAGCATGTCCACGGAAAGACCGGGCTCGACGGCCCCGATCTGCCGGATCCGATCATGCCGCTGCAGGAACAGCACGGTGTCGACTTCATCATCGAGACGCTGCGCGCCGAGCCCGAGGGCACGGTCACGCTCTGCCCGCTCGGGCCGCTCACCAACATCGCCACCGCCTTCCAGCGCGCCCCCGAGATCGCCGCGCGGGTGAAGGAGATCGTGCTGATGGGCGGCGCCTATTTCGAGGTCGGCAACATCACACCGGCGGCCGAGTTCAACATTTATGTCGATCCCGAAGCGGCCGAACTCGTGTTCCGCTCGGGCGTGCCGATCACCGTGCTGCCGCTCGACGCCACCCACAAGGCTCTTGTCACGCCGCCGCGCAACGAGGCCTTCCGCGCCCTCGGCACCAAGGTTGGCGTGGCCGTGGCCGAGATGACGGATTTCTTCGAGCGCTTCGACCGCGAGAAATACGGCTCCGACGGCGCGCCGCTGCACGACCCCTGCGTGACCGCGTACCTGCTGAACCGGGACCTGTTCTCGGGCCGCTTCATCAATGTCGAGATCGAGACCGTGTCCGAGCTCACCCGCGGCATGACCGTGGCCGACTGGTGGGATGTGACCGACCGCGCCCCCAACGCCACCTTCATCCGCGACATCGACGCGGACGGCTTCTTCACCCTTCTGACGGAACGCTTGGGGCGGCTATGAAATCACTGCATCTGGCTGGCCCGGACGATCTTGCCCGGCTCATGCCGCTGGTCGCGGCCTTCCACGCCGAGCAGGGCTACGGCACCGACGCGCAGCACGTGCAGGCGGCGCTGGTGCCGATCCTCGAGGGCCAGCCGCACGGCGCCATCTGGCTGATCGGCCCGCGCAAGTCGCCGGTGGGCTATGTCGTGGTGAGCTTCGGCTGGAGCATCGAGTTCGGCGGGCTCGACGCCCGCGTCGACGAACTTTACATCCGCCCCGCCGTGCGTCGGCGCGGCATGGGGGGCGAGGCCCTGCACGCACTGTCGAACGGACTGCGCGACAGCGGCGTCGCGGCCCTGCATCTCGAGATCGACCGCGACGACGAACGCCTTCAGGGCTTCTACCGCCGCGCCCGGTTCAAACCGCGCGAGCGCAGCGTGGCGATGACGCGGGTCTTCTGAGCCCGCGCCATCGGCCCGTCACGGCAGAGGGATGAACTCCGCGTCATCCCCCGGCGGCAGATGGAAGCGCCCGTTTTCCCAGTCGCCCCGGCGCCACGCCTCCTTGGCTTCCTCGATGCGCTCCTTCGAGGAGGCGACGAAGTTCCACCAGATATAGCGCGGCCCTTCCAGTGTCTCGCCGCCCAGCAGCATCACCCGCGCGCCGCGCGGGCCTGCCTTCAGCGACACCCGGTCACCGGGGCGGAACACCATCATCTGGCCTGCCTCGAAGGTGGTGCCGGCCTGCTCCACAGACCCGTCGACCACGTAGACGGCACGATCCTCGTGATCGTCGGGCATCGGGATCGCCGCACCGGCCTCGAGCACCGCATCGGCATAGAACATCTCCGACGCGGTCTCGACCGGCGCGTGCTCGCCCCAGGCATCGCCGAGGATCAGCCGGACCGACTTTCCCTCGCCCTCGAGGTATGGCAGCGCGTCGGCGGCAGCGTGCTGGAACAGCGGCGCCCGATCCTCGTGATCCTTGGGCAGCGCCACCCAGGTCTGGATGCCGAAGAACGGCATCGGGTCGACCTGGGTCTCGTCATCGGTACGCTCGGAGTGGGTGATGCCCTGGCCCGCCACCATCCAGTTCACCGCGCCCGGCTCGATCCAGGCATCGGTGCCGAGGCTGTCGCGGTGATGCATCCGACCGCGGAACAGGTAGGAGATCGTCGCCAGCCCGATATGCGGATGCGGCCGCACGTCGAGACCGCGCGTCGGCAGGAACTCCGCCGGCCCCATCTGGTCGAAGAAGATGAAAGGGCCGACCATCTGCCGCTTGGGGGCGGGCAGCGCGCGGCGCACCTCGAAGCCGCCGAGATCGCGGGCCCGCGGGACGATCAGCGTGTCGATGGCGTCGACCTCGTCTCCGGTCGGGCAATGCGGGTCGAGTGCGGGGTTCCAGCTCATGTCGTGTCTCCTCTCGGGGTGATGAGGATAAGATAGCGCGATCCTCGGCGCACGATAGGTCGATATAAGCGCTCTTTATGTGCGAATTCGCGCGGTCAGTTTGAGCGGGCGCGCGCTTGATCGAGGTCTGTCCGGTGGCCGGTGCTGCGCCGTGAGTATTTGGAACGTAGAGAAGATGGGAGTTGCGCGCCGGCTCCGGCGGTGGCCCGGCTTGGCGCCGTTGGGCCGGCGGTGCGTCTGACCGCTGGCGCGCCTGCGGTGAACATCGGTCCATGAGTATTTGCGACGTAGAGAAGATGGGAGCTGCGGTCCGGTCCCGGTGCAAGCGCAGCATGGTGCGGTTGGGCGGACAGCGCGTCTGACCATTTGAGCGCCTCTGGTCGGCGTGGCGCCGTGAGTATTTGGGACGTAGAGAAGATGTGGACGGTGCCCTGCCCAAAGGGCGCGCCGGGTGGCGCGGGAGGATGGGGTCTTTCTTTCCGCGCGCGAGCGGTTATCTCTGGGCCATGACCCTGCACATTCCCTTCGACAACAGCTACGCCCGCCTGCCCGGCGCCTTCTACACCAAGCTCAAGCCCGCCACCGTGGCGCAGCCGACGCTCATCGCCTTCAACGAGGCGCTGGCCGACGAGTTGGGCATCACCGGCGCCGACGACCCGCGCCTCGCGCCGGTCTTTGCCGGCAACGTGCTGCCCGAGGGCGCCGACCCGCTGGCGCAGATCTATGCCGGGCACCAGTTCGGAGGTTTCTCGCCGCAGCTGGGCGACGGGCGCGCGCACCTGCTGGGGGAAGTGGTCGACCAGGGCGGCATCCGGCGCGATATCCAGCTCAAGGGCTCTGGCCCCACGCCCTATTCGCGCCGCGGCGACGGGCGCGCCTGGCTCGGGCCGGTGCTGCGCGAATACGTGGTCAGCGAGGCGATGCACGCGCTCGGCGTGCCCACCACCCGGGCGCTGGCGGCGGTGCGGACCGGAGAGGATATCCTGCGCGAACGCCCCCTGCCCGGCGCCGTGCTGACCCGCGTGGCACAAAGCCATATCCGCGTCGGCACGTTCCAGCTGTTCTCGTCGCGCGGACAATATGACGATCTGCAAACGCTCTACGACTATACCGTCGCCCGCCACTATCCCGGCGTGAAAAGCCCCGACGAATTGCTCGCCAGGGTCTGCGAGCGGCAGGCCGCGCTGGTGGCGCAGTGGCTGAGCCTCGGCTTCATCCACGGTGTGATGAACACCGACAATTGCACGCTCTCGGGCGAGACCATCGACTATGGCCCCTGCGCCTTCATGGACCGCTACGATCCCAACCAGGTGTTCTCTTCGATCGACCGCTACGGGCGCTACGCCTACTCGGCCCAGCCCGACATCATCGTCTGGAACATGGCGCAGCTCGCCACCGCGCTGGTACCGCTGATGCCCGATGCCGATGACGGCGTGAAGGTCTTCACCGAGATCGTGCATGGCATGGCAGACCTGCTGCGCGCCGAGTGGCTCAAGCGCTTCGGCGCCAAGATCGGCCTTGCCGACCCGCAGCCCGGCGATGCGGCGCTGATCGGCGAGCTGCTCGATCTGATGCACAAGGGCCAGGCGGATTTCACCAACACCTTCCGGGCGCTGCTGGAAGATGATGCGCGCGACCAGTTCACCGACCGCGCCGCGTTTGACGGCTGGGAGGCGCGCTGGCGCGAGCGCATCAAGGACGAGCGAGATCCGGAGGGGCTGATGCGGCGCAGCAACCCGGCCTTCATCCCGCGCAACCACCGCGTCGAGCAGATGATCGCCGCCGCGGTCGAGGGCGACGACCGCTATTTCCATCACCTGAATGCGGTGCTGGCGCGCCCCTATGAGGAGCAACCAGAGGCCGAGGAGCTGCGCCACCCGCCGACCGAGGACGAAATCGTTCCGGCCACCTTCTGCGGCACCTGAGGGCGCGGCTCAGCGGCGGTTGATCAGTACGATCCCCGCCGCCACCAGCACCAGCGCGCCAAGGAAGTTCGGCCCCACCGGCTCACCCAGCAGCAGCCAGCCCATGCCAACCGCCAGCACCGGCGACAGGAAGCTGAAGGCGGCCACGTCGGAGGCGCGGTAGCGCTTCATCACGCCCATCCAGAAGGTGAAGCCCACGCCCACCACCACCACGCCCTGGAACAGCACGCCGCCCCAGTGCAGCGCCGTGGGGGCCCGCAGCACGGGGCCGAAGAGCGGCGCCAGCAGCGGCAGGAGCAGCGCCGAGACCGCCACCTGCCACATCAGCTGCGCCTCGGCGCTCAGGCGCTCGGCTTGCCCCAGCCGCACGGTGAGCACGATCCCGGCCCAGAGCAGCGCCGCGATCAGCGCCAGCGCATCGCCGCGCCAATCTCCGGCGCTGCGGCTCTGTGGATCCCACAGTGCCCAGCCGACGCCTGCCATCGCCAGCACGAGCCCAAGCAGTCGGCCGCGGGTCAGCCGCTCTCCCGGCAGCCAGAGATGCGCCGCCAGCGCCAGCCAGACCGGCATCGAGTAGAACACGATCGAGCCGCGCGACACGGTGGTGTAGTCGAGCGCGGTGAACAGCGCCACGAACTCGGCCGAGAACAGCAGCCCGAGCAGCAGCCCGCCCGCCTTGGCCTGCACCATCCCCGAGAGCGCGCCGGGGCGGCGCCAGGCGATCCAGAGCCCCAGCACAAGCACCCCGATGGCCGAGCGCAGCCCGGCCGACAGCACCGGCGAAATGCCGTCATTGGTGAGTTTCACGACGACCTGGTTGAACGCGAGCAGCGTCGAGAACCCGATCAGTCCCGCCGCGCCGGCGAGATCCATGGACTTGCGAAGTGTCATGCCACGGCTGAACACCGAACCGCGCGGGGCGTCAAGCAGATGCCCGCCCGGGTTGGCCGCCCGGGAAGCGCGCGTTTTTCCTTCCCCGCCGCGGGGGCTTTCTGCCAAGGTGAGGCCAACAGAGACAATTCCGGGAGGAGGAAACCATGTCACTGATGGGAACGCTGGCGAAGCTCGCCATCGGCTATGCCGCGGCGCGCGGCGTCGACAAGCTGTCCGGAGGGGCCGGTCTCGGCGCGCTGCTTGGTGGCGGGGCGCAGGTCAAGGGCAGCGAGCCCGGCACCGATCTACAGGCGCAGATGGGCAAGATGTGGTCCGGCGATGCCGCCACGCCGTTGCAGGAGATGATGGCCAAGTTCCAGGAGACCGGCGCCGCCAATCCGCTGCAGGAGATGATGAGCAAGATGCAGGAAGGCGGCTTCGGCGCGATGTTCGGCGCGGCGGGCCTTGCGCCCTTGGACGCGGGCAGCCCAAAGGGCGGGCTGCTCTCGGCGCTCTCGGGTGAAGGCGGTGCCGGGCTGCCGGCAATGTTCGCGGCAGCCGGCGGGGCCGCCGCGATGAGCGGCAAGGGGGTGGGCGCGATGCTCGATCAGGTCAGCACCGCCGGCACCCCGCCCGAGGCCGAGCAGGCCGCCGGGCTGATGCTGCGCGCGATGATCCAGGCGGCGAAATCCGACGGCGGCATCGACAAGGCGGAACAGGCCAAGATCCTCGAGACAGTCGGCGAGGATGCCTCTGCCGAGGACCTCGCCTTCGTGAAGACCCAGCTTTCGGCACCGGTCGATCCCGAAACGCTCGCTGCCGAGACCCCGGAGGCACAGAAGGCGCAGGTCTATGCCGCCTCGCTGATGACCATCCGGGTCGATACCGATGCCGAGGCCGAGTATCTCGACCGGCTGGCCAAGGCGATGGGGCTTTCGGAGCTGGTGGTCAACCAGCTGCACATGCAGATGGGATTGCAGCCGCTCTATTCCTGAGCCACTCTGCCCGCAGAGTTCCGCCCCGTCCGGCGTCCGCCGGGCGGGGTTGGTTTTTGCCTATGCCGAGGAGATCCCCATGCCGCGCTCGTCCCGCTATGGTATCGCGCTCGCCGCCTTCGGCGCGCTCGTGCTGACGCCGGACGCGCTGTTCATGCGGATCTCGGGGCTCGACGGCTGGCAGATGCTGGCCTGGCGCGGCTTTGGCGTCGGCGCGATGTTCTGGCTGGCATGGCTCATCCTTGCCCGGCGCGAGGCGCCGTTGCATCGTCTGCTGCGCCCGGCCGGGCTGGTGCTGATCGTGGCGCAATATTTCAACGCACTGCTGTTCCCGATGGCCATCGCCGCCGCCCCGGTGGCAGTGGTGCTGCTCGCGGTCGCAACGGTGCCGGTCTGGGCGGCGCTGTTGTCGTGGCTGGCGCTCGGGGAGCCCACAAGCCGTGCCACATGGGCCACCATCGTTGCCGTGCTGGCGGGCATCGGCATCGCGGTCTCTGGCCATGGCGATCTGGCACTGAACCGGGCCGCGCTCACCGGCGCGCTCTGCGGCCTCGGCGTGGCGCTGAGCCTTGCCACCACCTTCGTCAGCCTGCGCCGCGCGCCTGAGCTGCCACTGCTGCCTGCGCTTGGCACCGGGGCGCTGCTCGCCGGGCTCACGGGCCTGCTCGTGGCCGGGCCCGGGCGCATCACGGACGGCAATGTCGCGGCGATCCTCGTCACCGCGCTGCTGATCCTGCCGGCCTCGTTCTTCTCCCTGTCGCAGGCCTCGCGCTACACCCAGGCCGCCAATGTCAGCCTACTGATGCTGCTCGAGACCGTGCTGGGGCCACTCTGGGTGTGGATCGGGCTTGGCGAGGCGCCGACGGCGCGGATGCTTGCAGGCGGCGCCATCGTGCTGGCAAGCCTCGCGCTCTATATCCTGCTGCCGCAGCGCCGGGCCGCGCCCGAAGCTGCCTGAGCCGCAGCGCGGGACGCCGCCCTCGTTGAAGCGGCAGCCCGAGTCTCAGTCGAGCTGAATGTTGACGCGGCGGTTCTGCCGGCCCTTGTTCTCGATCTTGCCGATGCGGATGCGCCCGATCTCGCCGGTGCGCGCCACGTGGGTGCCACCGCAAGGCTGCAGGTCGATCTGCTCCTCGCCCGTGCCGATGCGCACCAGCCGCACCGCGCCCTGCCCGCGCGGAGGCTGCACGGTCATGGTCCTGACCAGCGCCGGGTTGGCGTCGAGCACAGCCTCCTCGACCCAGTCGGCGCTGATCGCCAGATCCTGCTCGACAAAGCCGTTGAGCATCTCCTCGAGCGCCTCGCGACTGTCGGGAAGATCGGGGGTCGCGAAATCGAGCCGCCCGTGTCCGGCGCTGATATTGCCGCCGGTGACAGGCAGTGGCACCACGACAGACAGCAGGTGCAGCGCGCTGTGCACGCGCATGTGCCGGTGCCGCCGCTCCCAGTCGAGGCGCTGGCTCACGACGGTGCCGGGTGCAGGCAGCGGCAGCGGCTCGGCGGGCACGAGGATCACCGCGTCGCGCTCGCCCTGAACCGCCGTGGCGATGCTCAGGCTGCGCCCATGCCAGTCGAGCCGTCCGCTGTCTCCCGGCTGGCCACCGCCCCTGGGAAAGAACACCGTCCGATCGAGCACGATGCCGCCTTCTTGCGTGTGCGCACGCACCACGCCGGTGGCATCGCGAAGATAGGCATCCTCGCGAAACAGCGCCTTCGTCATCGGCCGCCGTCTCCGCCTTCTCCGCCGCCCTCGCCGCCGCCACCGTCGCCATCGGCATCGCCGTCGCGTCCTGCGGGCACGATGCCCGAGTGGGACGACTGCTCCGCCGCCGCGCGGTCATGCGCCACCTTGTCCTCCGCCGTCGAACCGGCCTCGGGCGCGCGCGGCGCGGAGGTGCCCCGGTCCGGGTACAGGACCTCGGGGTTGCGCAGCCAGACATCGCGCTGCGCAAACGGGATCTCGATGCCTTCTTCGGCAAAGCGCTGCGCGATCTCGTGGTGGAAGTCGGAGGTCACGATCAGCATCTGACCGACATCGCGGATGATCGCGCGGATCACGAAATTCAGCGAGTCCGCACCGAACTCTTCGAAGGTGACCATCGGCTCCGGGTTGAGCAGGACGAGGTCGTGCTGGCGCACGATGCGCAGCAGGATGTCCTGAACCTTGCGGGTGTCGCTGCCATAGGCCACGCCCACGGTCATCACCACCCGGCCGATGATGTTGCCGCGCGTGTAGTTGGTCACCGTGCCCGAGACGAAATCCGAGTTCGGGACGATCAGGTCGGTGCGGTCGAAGGTCTCGATACGGGTCGAGCGCACAGAGATGTCCTTGACGATGCCGTGGTTGCCGTTGACCTCGATCCAGTCGCCCTCGGAGATCGGGCGTTCAATCAGCAAGATAATGCCCGAGACGAAGTTCGACACGATGGTCTGCAGGCCGAAACCGATCCCGACCGACAGTGCACCAGCGACGATGGCCAGCGAGGACAGGTCGAGACCGGCAGCCGTCACCGCGATCAGCGCCGCCACGAAGACGCCGAGATACCCCAGCCCCGCGACCAGCGCGTTCTGGCCCCCGACATCGATCCTGGTCTTCGGCAGAATGGTGCTGCGCAACCCGCTCTGCATCATGCGGGTGACCGTGTAGCCGATCGCGAAGACGATCGCGAATGTGAGGAAATCGCTTGGTGAAATCCGCGTTTCGCCGATCTGAACGCCTTCCTTGAAGCGTGTCCAGAGCTCGGTCAGGTCGGCCACGCGAGCGCCCCAGATCAGCGCCAGCACCGGCAGCTGCAGAACCATCAGCAGGAAGCCTGCCAGAACCGGGATGAGGCTGTCCGAGGCCTGCGGGTCGCGCCCGGTGACCAGTTCGTAAAGATCGTTCACGAACCGCTGCAGCACCAGCACCAGGGCCAGCACCGCGAGGGTCCGGATGGTCGGATAGATCAGCCCCTGACCGACCGCGTCATAGCCGATCCCGGACATGATCGGCGCGATGATTGCGACGAAGATGGTAATCCGCCCGATGCCGCGGGCGATGCGCAGGCGGAAGGTCGAGCCCTCGAGCAGCGTGCCGTCGGAATCCGTCTCGTCGTTGAGGGTGGTCAGGATATGCCCGAGCCGCCACAGCATCAGCGCGCAGAGCAGCAGCACAGGATAGTCGAGCACCACCTGCACCTCGTCGGGATAAGAGAAGATGGCGCCGATGGTCTCCCCGGCCGAGCGCAGCACCAGCAGGATCGCCAGCAGGTTGGCATAATAGCGCGCCTCGACGCGCTGCTTGGGCGGCAGCGGCAGCGTGGCGATGTCGTCGTTGCGGTTGAAACTCTGATCGGCGAGCCAGCGCACGATCAGCAGCGCGGCGCCCCAGACCGGAATCATCTCGAGCACGCGCTGCAGGTTCACGCCGGCGAAGCTGGTGGTTCGCACGGCGGCGACCAGCATCACCAGCCCCAGGAAGGGCAGGATGATGCGGATGATCGAGGCGATGAAGCTCCACACCCCCGAGCCGCGCCGGGTCGTGGAGCGCAGCCACTCGATGAACTTGTCGACCCAGACCGGCCCGCGCGCCACCAGCAGCAGCGCCAGCAGCAGCAGCAGAGCGATGACCGGCGGGTTGCGCCAGGCCTCCGAGCGCTTGACGTCCGACAGGATGCCTTCGCGCAGCTCCCCGACCAGGCTCTGCCCCGACTGCATCAGCGCCGCGGCCGTCTCGGACCAGAGCGCCGGGTTGAGCGGAGAGGGCCCCAGAGACAGCAGCGCATTGGCCTGCCGGGTCCGCACGATGCCGTCGATCTCGCGGATCAGCCCGTCGGCCTGGGTATGGGCCTCCTGCGCCCGTCGCGCCGGAGCCTGCAGGCGTTGCAGTTCGTCATTGAGCTGGCTGCGCCGCAGGGCGATCGACTCGGGCTCGCTCTCGCCCTCAGCCGGTGGCGGCCCCAGCGCGTCGAGCTGCGATTGCAGCGTCTGGATGCGGCTCGCGTTGGTGCTTTCGGCCTGCAGGAAGGTGTCGCGCCAGCCCGCAAGGGTGCTGCGCAACTCCTCGAAGGCCTCGGTCGAGGCCCGCTCGCTGGCGACGGCCTCCTCGGCGCGGCTGGCGACTTCGCTCCAGCTCTCGTAATCGGTGCCCTCTTCCTGCGCACCGGCCAGCCCTGCGCTCAGCGCGAGGACCAGCCAGAGCGCCGCGACGCGAAGCCAGCGCAACATCGGGATCACCCGTCCTCGAAGACACCGGGAATCGAGGCCGGCGCGCGATCAAGCCACGACGGCACCGGCAGACCCTTGCCTTTCAGGAAGTCCGGGTTGAACAGCTTCGACTGGTAGCGGTTGCCGAAGTCGCACAGCACGGTGACGATGGTGTGGCCCGGGCCGAGCTCTTTCGCCATCTTGATCGCACCGGCGACGTTCACGCCCGACGAACCGCCAAGGCAGAGGCCTTCTTCGGCCAGCATGTCATAGACCACCGGCAGCGCCTCCTCGTCGGGAACGCGACAGGTGAAATCGGGGGTGAAGCCCTCGAGATTGGCGGTGATGCGGCCCTGACCGATGCCCTCGGTGATCGAGTCGCCGGGGTTCTCCTGCCCGGTATAGATCTTGTAGAGCCCGGCGCCCGCCGGATCGGCGAGGCCGATCTTCACGCCCTTGGGCTGCAGCGCCTGCGCCACGCCCGCGAGTGTCCCGCCCGAGCCCACGGCGCAAATGAAGCCGTCGACCTTGCCGCCGGTCTGTTCCCAGATCTCGGGGCCGGTGGTTTCGATATGGGCCTGCCGGTTGGCGACGTTGTCGAACTGGTTGGCCCAGATCGCACCGTGCTCGGCTGTGCGCGCCATCTCCTCGGCCAGACGGCCCGAGTAGCGCACGTAGTTGTTGGGATTCTTGTAGGGCGCCGCGGGCACCTGCACGAGCTCGGCGCCGGCAAGACGGATCATGTCCTTCTTTTCCTGCGACTGGGTCTCGGGAATCACGATCACCGTGCGGAAGCCCATCGAGGCGCCGACCAGCGCCAGCCCGATGCCGGTGTTGCCGGCAGTGCCCTCGACGATGGTGCCGCCGGGCTCGAGAAGGCCCTTCTCGACCGCGTCACGGATGATGTAGAGCGCCGCGCGGTCCTTGACCGACTGGCCGGGGTTGGCGAATTCCGCCTTGCCCAGAATGGTGCAGCCGGTCATCTCGCTGGCTTTGCGCAGCTTGATGAGCGGCGTGTGTCCGATCAGATGCGCAAGATCCTGTGCAACCCGCATGGGCGCCTCCCCTTTGTCTCGGTCTGGGGGACAGGTGTAGGGCGCGCCCCCGGGGAACTCAAGCGCTCGAACGCAACTCCTCACGATGACGTGCCAGCCAGTAGAGCATCATTGCCAACGGGCCGACATTGACCTCGCCGCTGTCGCAGAGCGCGAGCGCCTCGTCGAACGGAATCACATGATTGCGGATGTCTTCGTGCTCCTCTTCGAGCCCGCCCATGCCGTTGTCGGCCTCCGAGAGCGCGCAGAGCCCGAGGAAGCAATGGTAGAACTCGGTGCTGTAGCCCGGCGCGGCATAGACCTTCATCATCGGGCGCAGCTCGCGGATGTCGAGCCCGGCTTCCTCCTGCGCCTCGCGCAGCGCGCAGGCCTCGGGGCTCTCGCCGGCGTCGACCAGCCCGGCGGCCGGTTCGAGCACGGTCAACTGCGGATCCCCGCGGAACAGAGGGCCGTAGCGGAGCTGCTCGATCAGCATCACCCGGTCGGTCGCCGGATCGTAGGGCAGCACCAGCGCCGCATCATAGGCCACGAAGCACTCGCGCGAGAAGGTCTCGGTCATGCTGCCGTCAAAGCGCTGGTGGCGCAATTCGAAGGCGCGGGTGCGAAAGAAGCCCTCGAAGCCCGCGTGGTCCTGCACGATCTCTACGATCTCGCGGCCGCGCCCCGAGCGCAGCTCGTGCGGGGCGCCACCCCGCGCAAGGATCTGGGCCCAGGCGCGCGCCGCCAGGAACGGCCGCCGCCCGGCGATCTCGGCAGAACTCGCGCGCCCGTATTGCCGCATGATCTCGCGCGCCGTGCGCCTTGCCAGTTCGCCCCAGTCCGCCGCCCATTCCGAGAGGTGGAAGAGCGGACCGCACTCCTGCGGCGGGCAGGCGCTGGACGCGACCAGCACCGGCAGGCGCGCACCTGTTCCGGTCAGCGCCTCGCGCTCCTGCAGCCCCTCGCCGAACCCGCCCGAGAAGAACGCCAGCCGTGCCATGTCCTCGTCGGAAAGCCCCTGAAGCAACAGCCCCTCGGCTGCGGTGCCCGGCGCGATGCAAAGCGCGGCTTCGGGCACGCCCTTGGTCTTGGCGTAGTAGACCGACAGGTCGGGCAGCATGGCCGGCACGGCTTGTGCGTCGCGGCCAAGGATTTCGGCCAGCACGGGCCTGTGGCACAGGGTGCCGTAGACGAACAGATCGGGCACGGGGGCTCCTTCAGCGCCAGTGGCGCGAGGCGGTCTCGGAAAGTACGGCGGTCACCAGAGCGCCGATGATGAGCATCATGAAAAATCCGGTGTTGAGCAGGCGCTCGCCGTAGACGATCGCGATCTCGAACACCCCGGCAGCGGCCTCCATGGCGCCGTCGTAGCGCCGGCGCAGGGCAAGGTCCCACATCTGCTTGAGCGAGTAGAGCATCAGGCACCAGAACACGAGCGCGGCCGCGCCGGTGATGCAATGCGAGATCGCGGCGGACATCCCGCGCCCGGCGCGAGGCCCGATGATGATCCAGCCGCAGAGGAACCCGATGGCGGTGTTGATATAGCTGAAGACGCCGAAGTTCTGCACCTCGTCGAAGAGGCCCTTGGCGTATTCCGAGGTGAAATAGGCGGCCCCCGCCATGCACAGGGCGGCGATCAGGCGGGCAGCTGTAAACATCGGCGCGGGCCTTTCATCCGGTCAACCTAGGGATTGGCCGCAAGATAAGCCACGCCCCGGCCCGGCTGGCAAGCCGAAGCCCGGGCTTTCCCGGATGCAAGGAACCCGATGTGTCGAAATCGAGACAACCGGCGAGCCGGGCCCGAGCTCAGAAATCCCGGTTCTGATAGGCATCGAGCGCCGCCTTGCGCCCGTCCTCGGCGCTCACGATCGGCTCGGGATAGGCGTCGTCCGGCGTCATCGCCCAGCTCTCGGGGATGGCGTCGAAATAGCTCAGCGCGGTCTTCGGCGGATTGCTCTGCCCCTCGGCGATCCAGCGGGCCACATAGACCTTGTCGGGGTCGAATTTCTCGCGCTGGGTGATCGGATTGAAGACCCGGAAATATGGCGTCGCATCCGGGCCGCTGCCGGCGCTCCACTGCCAGCCAAGCGCGTTCGAGGCCGGATCCCAGTCGATCAGGCAGTCCTCGAACCAGTCCATGCCGATCTTCCAGTGGCACATCAGGTGCTTGGTGAGGTAGCTCGCGACGATCATCCGGGCGCGGTTGTGCATGCGGCCCGTTACGTACATCTCGCGCAGCGCCGCATCGACGAAGGGAATGCCGGTGCGCGCGCGCTTCCACGCGATCACCTCCTTGCGGCGTTCGTCCTCGTTCCACGGAAAGGCCGCCCATTCCTCGCGCCAGTTGCTCTCGGCCAGATGCGGCGTGTGCCATAGGAGGTGGTAGGCGAATTCGCGCCAGACCAGCTCCTTGGCCCAGGTTTCGGCGCCCTCCTTGCCCGCGTCCTTGGCCCGCATCGCCGCGTGCCAGCACTGCGCCGGGCTGATCTCACCAAGCGCGAGGTTCTCCGACAGGGTCGAGCAACCATCCTCGGCCACGAGGTTCCGGCCCTTGTCATAGTCTGCGATCTTGCCGGAGGTGAACGCGCCCAGCCGTGCCTGCGCCGCCCGCTCGCCAAGCTGCACGTATGGCTCCACCACCGCCGCACCGCGCCGCATCGCATCGCCCAGCCCCCAATCCTCGAGGGCATCGCTCTCTGGCCAGCTCTCCGGCGCGGCCAGCTTCGATGGCGCGGGCAGAGGCTCGGGCACATCCCGGTCGCAGACCGCGCGCCAGAAGGGCGTGTAGACCTTGTAGAAGCCGCCCTGCTTGGTCTCGACCGTCCACGGCTCGAAGAGCAGGTGGCCGGCAAAACTCCGGGCGTCGATCTCGCGATCCTTGAGCGCCGACTTGACCGCGGTGTCGCGCTCCACCGAGGCCGGATCATAGGCGCGTTGCCACCAGACCGCACCGGCGCCGGTCTCGTCGATCAGCGCGTCGAGCACCTCGCGCGCGGGCCCTGCCCTCAGGATCAGCCGACTGCCCTTCTCGGCCAGCGCCTCGCCAAAGCAACCGAGCCCGAGCCCGAGCCGCCATTTCGGCGCCGCGCCCAGCTGGTCGACCGTGTGGTCGCGTATGAACACCGGGATCACCGGGCGGCCGGACTTGCCCGCCTCGTGCAGGGTGGCGTGATCGCTCAACCGCAGGTCGCGGCGGATCCAGACGATGATGGGGCTCGTGTCGCTCATTCTGTCCTCGTGTGGTTCCGCGAGGGAGATAGCGCCCCGCGCCACGGGTCAACCGCATTGCCACTCGGCGCGGCGGCTTTACAGCTCCCGATCAAGCGCGGCGATCAGCTGGTCAACCTCCTCGGGCGAGGTGTAGTGCGTGAAGGACAGCCGCAGCACCCCGTCGTCGGGGTCGATGCCCATCGCCTGAAGCGGCCGCACGGCGTAGAAATTGCTCCCCCCGGCCATCACCTTGTGGTTCGCCAACCGCCGCGCGACCGGCTCCGCCGGCCCCTGCAGGGCCACGGCCACCGTCGGCGCGCGGTTCTCGGCGCTCTTGGGACCGAGCAGCCGGACAGAATTTCGCGACCCGAGGAAATCCAGCAAGGGCTGCATGAGCTGCACCTCGTGGGCATGCATCAGCCCGGCCACAGCACCCGGTGCGACGCCCTGATGTGCCGCCAGCGCCTCGACATAATCGACCATGCCGGCGCAAGCGGCGACCTGAGCGTGATCGGGCCCCGCAGGGGTGAACTTCTTGTACAGCGTGTCGCCGTTGAAGAAATGGGCCTGGTTCGGCAGCGCCTCGGCCAGCGCGCGACGCATGACCATGATCCCCTGGTGCGGACCGAAGGTCTTGTAAGCCGAGAACAGATAGATGTCGCAGCCCAGCTCGCCCACATCCGGAAACCCGTGCGGCGCAAAACTCACGCCGTCGACGCAGGCAAAGGCCCCGGCGGCATGGGCCAGCGCGGTGATCTCGGCCACCGGGTTGATCTCGCCCACCACGTTGGAACAGTGCGGGAAGCAAACCAGCCGGACCTTCTCGTCGAGGAGCTTTTCCAGCGCCGCCGGATCGAGATGCCCGGTCTCGGGATCGATCTTCCATTCGCGGATCTCGATGCCCTCCTCGGCCAGTCGCCGCCACGGACCGGAATTGGCCTCGTGGTCCTGGTTGGTCACCACGATGGCTTCGCCCGGCTGCATGAATTTGCGGAACGCCTGCGCCAGCACATAGGTGTTCTGGGTGGTCGAGGGGCCGAAGCTCAGCTCTTCCGTTTCCACACCCAGAAGCGCGGCAAGACGCATGCGCGCCTCGTCCATCTCGGCACCGGCGGCCTCGGAGGCCGGGAATGGCGCGTAGGGCTGCACCTTGCGCTGGTGGTAGAACCGCGTGAGCCTGTCGATCACCGGCTGGCACGTGTAGGAGCCCCCGGCATTCTCGAAGAAGGCCCAGCCCTCGAGCGACGGCTCGGCAAAGGCGGGAAACTGCCCGCGCACGAACTCCAGATCCAGCATGATCGCGACTCCCGTAATTTGTGCTGCAACAAACCGGCTGCGAGACGGAGCGTCAAGGCGATGCGGAGGGTGTGGTTGGCGGGAAACTGCGATCGCTCCGAGGCAATGCAACGTCTGGATGTAGGGGAGGTTTGGCAGAGACCCGCTAAGGCGACTGGTGCCTGGGAAGCGAACGATCTTGGCAGGTTCGACCTTGGTCAGGCACGCTTCAGACAGTCTCGTTCTGGGCTCCTGGCCCGCGCGGAATTGGGGCCGACGGTCGCCAAGTTTCTCCCCCCCGAAATGAAAAACGCGGGCCCGAAGGCCCGCGTTCTCATCGTCTCGGGATCGCCCCGGACAATCAGGTGTTGCGGCGCTCTGCCGTCAGGCCGCGCCAGATCGCCCAGCACATGATCAGTAGCACGATGGTGAACGGGAGACCCGTCGAGATCACCATGGATTGCAGCGAGGACAGACCGCCCGCCGAGAGCAGCAGCACGATGGCCACGGCGCCCTCGAAGACGCACCAGAACACACGCTGAGGCACCGGCGCATCGACCTTGCCGCCCGCAGTGATCGTGTCGATCACCAGCGAACCGGAGTCCGACGAAGTCACGAAGAACACGATCACCAGCACGATGCCGATCAGCGACGTGATCGACGCCAGCGGCATCACGTCGAGCATCTTGAAGAGCTTGACGGGAAGGTCCGCGTCCTGCGCAGCGGTGTAGCCGTCGTTGAGCACCTGCTGGATGGCATTGCCACCGAAGACGCTCATCCACAGCACGCAGACGAGGCTCGGGATCAGCAGCACGCAGACGATGAACTCACGCACGGTGCGGCCACGGCTGACGCGGGCGATGAACATGCCCACGAACGGCGACCAGGAGATCCACCACGCCCAGTAGAACGAGGTCCAGCCCTGCATGAAGTTGACGTCTTCACGACCGACCGGGTTCGACAGCGCCGGCAGATACTGCAGGTAGGCGCCGAGATAGTCCACGAAGCCGGTCAGCAGCGCGATGGTGTGGCCCGTCAGCAGAACGAAGACCAGCAGCAGGAAGGCCAGGCCCATGTTGATCTCGGAGAGTACCTTCACGCCGCCGTCGAGGCCGCGCAGCACCGAGACCAGCGCCACGGCGGTGATCGCCGAGATCAGGATGACCTCGGTGGTGGAGCTCACCGGGATGCCGAAGAGTTCGTTCAGACCGGCATTGGCCTGCGTCGCGCCGAAGCCCAGCGAGGTGGCAAGACCGAACAGCGTGGCGAACACCGCCAGCACGTCGATGATGTGCCCCGGCCAGCCCCAGACGCGCTCGCCGAGGATCGGGTAGAAGGCCGAACGGATGGTGAGCGGAAGGCCCTTGTTGTAGGAGAACAGCGCCAGCGCCAGCGCCACCACCGCGTAGATCGCCCACGGGTGCAGGCCCCAGTGGAAGATCGTGGCGGCAAAGGCGAGCCGGGTCGCGGCCTCCTCGTTGCCCTCTGCACCGCCAAGCGGTGCCCAGTCGGTCCGAACGCCGTTCTCGCCCATGGCGACGCCGCCGATGGAGGAGGAGAAGTGGCTCATCGGCTCGGACACGCCGTAGAACATCAGGCCGATGCCCATGCCCGCGGCGAACAGCATCGCGAACCAGCCGGCATAGGTGTAATCCGGCGTCGCATCCGCACCGCCAAGCCGCACCGAGCCCACAGGGGTCACGATGAGCAGCAGGCAGAAGATCACGAAGATGTTCGCCGCGCCGAGGAAGAACCAGTCAAAGCCCTTGGTCACGCTGTCGAAGAGCCAGCTGAACACCGATCCCGCCTGCTCGGGCAGCGCCAGCGTGTAGAACACGAAGACGATGACGGCGAGGCCGGAGATGGCGAAGACGGGGTTGTGGATGTCGAGGCCGAACGGCCCGATCTGTTTCTCGATATTGTCCTGACCGATGACGTAATCGGTCTCGATGATATCCGCGCTGCCTTCTGGCGCGGGGATACCCTGGTCGTCGCTCGTGTCACTCATGGCACGAAACTCCCTCTTGTTGTTGTTGTCCGGTCTCCTGCCTGCGCCGTCAGCGCACCAGCATCACCGAGATCTTGGCTTCTGTGGCAATGCTGCCGCCATTCGCGGGCCACCAGTGGTCGGCGATATTCGGGATATGGCTCGCCATCACCACGAGATCGGCATTCACCTCGCCCACGGCCTTGAGCAGCGTGGGGTCGAGATCGATGCTCGGATCGTGGCTGGCATAGGCCTTGGCCTCGGTGGAGATGCCGCGCAGCGCGGCCTGGTCGGCGGCGAAGGCGGAGAGCTTCTCGGCATATTCCTTCGGCGTGTGGGCGATCGCCGACGGCTGTTCCGTCGTCACGCCGACGTAAATCACCGTCGCGCCGTAATGCGCGGCAAGGTCGGCGGCGCAAAGCAGCGCCTTCTCGAGCCGTTCGGCATGGGTCAGGTCGACCGGCACCATGATGCGTTCGAACACGTGTCCCTCCTGTGTCCAGGTTACCCGGGTTGATCCCGGCTTTTCGGCCGCCGCCCGCCCTCGCAAGGGGCGCGAAAGCGCGGCGCCGGCCCGTGATTACGGCGATGTGGCAAGACATCGCCGATGACGCAGGGTAGCGCACCTAACGGCTAAGGCAAAAAGGGACAAGGCGCATAAATGTCCAAAAGCGACATTTATTCGCAAATGCGACCTGTAGTGCTCCCGTTTCGGTTGATCATCCCGCCATGTCGACAACGACTCGGCCCTTGACCTGGCCTTCGAGGATGTCGGCACCAAGCTGCGGCAGATCCTCGAGCGTCGCCGGCACCACCATCGCGTCGAGCTTGTCCATCGGCAGATCCCGCGCCACCCGGCGCCAGGCCCGCAGGCGGTTGTCGAAGGGCTGCATCACGCTGTCGATGCCCAGAAGGTTTACCCCCCGCAGCAGGAACGGGATCACCGTGGCCGGCAGCTGCGCGCCGCCCGCCAGCCCCACCGCCGCGACCGAGCCGCCATAGCTGATCTGGCCCAGCACGCGCGCCAGCATCGCCCCGCCCACCGCATCGACGCAGCCGGCCCAGCTTTCGCTCTCCAGCGGGCGCTTCACGGTCTCCGCCAGTTCCGCGCGTGGCACGATCCGCGCCGCCCCGAGCCCGCGCAGGTAATCCTCCTGCTCGGGCCGCCCGGTGACCGCCGCCACCTCGTAGCCCAGATGCGCCAACACCGCCGTCGCCACCGAGCCCACGCCGCCCGCGGCGCCGGTTACCAGCACCGGCCCCTTGGCCGGGCTCACACCGTGATCCTCGAGCGCCATGACCGCCAACATCGCGGTGAATCCGGCGGTTCCCACCGCCATTGCCGCGCGAGTGTCGAGCCCCTCGGGCAGCGGCACCAGCCAATCGGCCTTGACCCGCGCCTTCTGCGCGTAGCCGCCCCAATGCGCTTCGCCGACGCGCCAGCCGGTCAGCACGACCTTGTCGCCGGGCTTGTAGCGCGCGTCCTCCGAGCGCTCGACCGTACCGGCGAAGTCGATCCCCGGTACGTGCGGGTAAGTCCGCACCAGCCCGCCGCCCGGCCCGATGCAGAGCCCGTCCTTGTAGTTCAGCGTGGAATACTTCACCGCCACGGTGACCTCTCCCTCGGGCAGATCCTCCAGCCCGATCTCGCGCACCGCCGCGGAGGTCTTGCCGCTCTCCGCGTCCTTCTCGACCACAAGCGCCTTGAACATCTCGTCTCTCCTCTCCGCCTGCACCCCGGCAGGCTCCTTCTCTGGTTCTCAAATACCTCGGGGTGAATGCCGCCCATCGGGCGGCAGAGGGGCAGCGCCCCTCCCTGCCCCGACGCTCACAACCAAGGCCCCTCGCCCGGCATGAAGGCGAGATCGCTGACCCAGCCCTCTCCTCCGGCGGCCGTCGCCATCGCGTGCACCTGCCCGCGATGATGGGTCTGGTGGTTGAACATATGCGCCAGGCACTGGCCCAGCGGCCTGACCTGCACGCGCCCCGTGGCACCGGAAGACCAGCGCAGATCGCCGGTGAGATCCAGTGCGCTCAGTCGCTCGGCCCAGAGCAGGATCCGCGCATCGGCGCGGAACCGCTCGGCCCCCCAGACCGCAAGCGTCGGCACCAGCGTGGTGCTGTCGTCGATGCCCGCATCAGGCTTCGGCCAGTCCGCGAAGCGGCTCATCCACATGGCATCGGCCCAAAGCAGGTGGTTCACCGTGGCAAAGATAGAACCGAAGAACGCGCCCCGGTCGCGGCGCAGCTCGGCCTCGGGCAACGCCTCGAGCGCCGCCTTCATCTGGCGGTTCTGCCATGCATTGTAGCGCGCCATGCTCAGCACGTAATCCGGGGACAGCATCGCAGCCGGCTCCTTCTTTCGGCGCACCAAGCGCCACAAGGGCGACTCGGCGCTGGACAGCCAATTGTCTGACAATTAAACAGCCCCTCATGTCGCCTGCAAGCACCCCGAAGACCGATCGCTCCACCGAGATCGCCAGCGCCCTGCGCGATGCCATCGTCGCAGGCAGATTGCTGGTCGGAGACCGGCTGCCCTCCGAGGCCGAGCTCGCCGAGCAATACGGCGTGTCGCGCCCGACGGTGCGCGAGGCGCTGAAGCGGCTTGCCGCGCAGTCGCTGATCCGCACCCAGCGCGGTGCCACCGGCGGCGCCTTCGTCAACCACCTCTCCTACGAGGCGGCGCATGGCCAGCAGATCACCACCTCGACACTGCTGCTGTCGATGAACGCCATCGCCTTCGAGACCGCCTGCGAGGCCCGCTTCGCCATGGAGCGCGCCTGCGCGCCGCTGGCCTGTGCGCGGCGCGAGGCGGCGCATCTCGCGACCATGCGCGCCGAGCTTGCCAGCCAGTCAGACGCCCGGCTCAGCGATGAAGCGTTCTGCGCCTCCGACGTGGCCTTCCACCGGGCTCTGGTCGATGCTGCCGCCAACCCGGTGCTGTCCTATCAGCTCGCCGGGGCGGTCGAGGCGATGCAGCCGCTGATGAACATGATCACCTTCACCGCCCGCGACCGCGCCCGCATCGTGGCGCTGCACGCGGCGGTGGCGGATGCGCTCGAGGCGCAGGACGCGGCCGCCTGCGACGCAGCACTCACGGCGCTCGAGCGTTACACCATCGATCTGGCCGGCGCGGTCATGGCGCGGCGCGCGGCGAAGGCGGCGGCGCGGCCCGGCTCCTGAGCCAGAGGTTCAGACGCCATGTCCCCCACGCCAGAGGGATCGCGGTGAGGCCCGCGATGACGTAGGCCAGCGGCTCGTCCCAGAAACTCTCGAAAAGCTGCGTGTAGGCGTGGATCGCGGCGAAGGTCAGCGCCGCGTTGAACAGGCCGCGCTGGTTTCGGATACCCGCCCAGACCATAATCGCGATCAGCGCCAGCGCCCAGAGCACCGTGAACACATGGTGCGAGATCACCAGCGTCGACGCCCGGAAGCCCTCGCGCAGCGCGATGAACTCTTCGTAGGACATCTCGCCAAAGCGATAGCGCCCCGGTCCCCAGATGTGCTCGCCCACCACGTCCCCCCAGAGCGAGCCCACCAGAGCGCAGAGATTGGCGACCACGAAGGCCAGCACCATCAGCACCCGCGCGTGCCGCGCGCCCCGATCGTTGCTGCGGGCCGCCAGCGCGAGGCAGCACGAGATCAGCAGACCCATCTGCAGGATCGAGAGCGTCGGCTCGGGCGAATAGAACACGTAGGCCGCATGAAAATAAAAGGTCGAGGTATCGAGCATCTGCGCAAAAGGCACGATGGCCAGCGCCGTCACCAGTCGCAGATCGATGCGCCAGCCGCCCCAGGCCAGGATCCCCGCGGTGTAGAGGTAGTAGAGCGAAATCGGCAGGCCCGAGACCTCGTTGCGGCCCATCAGATAGGCCAACCCGCCAAGATGCAGCGCCAACCCCATCAGCAGGATCGCGGCAGTGGAGAAGCGCGCCGCCTCGCCCGCCCGGCGCAGCGCCAGCGTCGCCGGCACGGCAATCGCCGCCCCCGCCAGCGCCATCGGCCCGCCGGCCATCTCGGGATATTTGTCGAGCAGTTCCACTGCGCCGCCGCCAAGCAGCATGCCCGCCCCGATCAGCGTCGCGGCATTGCCGAACATGCGCAGCATCGCGCCGCCCCGGAACAGCACCAGCAGGCCGCAGAGCAGCGTGAGCGAGCCGCCGATCGCCACCGCGAGCGGGCTCGCGAGCCAGAGGATCAGCCCGCCGGTGGCGGCCAGGATGCCGAAGACCAGCACCGCGTTCACCGCCAGCCCGATCATCGCCTCGCGCGCCCGGGCCTCGATCTCGCCAGCCTGTGCCGGGGTGATGATCCCGTCTGTCACCAGACGCTCCGTATCCGCGACCGCGTGCATCATCCTGTCCTTCGCAATCTGTCCTGCGCGCAGATAACGGGATTTCGGACGCGGCCCGCAAGCCCCGCAAGCGCCCGAGTCCGGCCTTGCGGGCGGACCGGCACATGAGACGCAACGTCATGTCGGGTCTCTCGACGGTCGCCCCGAGGGCCAGAGCAAGCGCGGCCAAGCGGTGCTTGCCATGACACACATGCAAATCCACGCATCTCCGCAGTATTGGGTATTCACAGCGCATCACGGGTCCGTTAGCGTTTGAACCCGGCAGATGGAGACTGCCGAACGCCCACGGGAGAGGGCGACGGAATTACAGGGAGGACACCCAATGAAAAAGACCTTCGCGGCCGCGGTAGCGGCCTCTTTCGTCATGACCGGCGCCGGTTCGGCGCAGGAACTGTTCGAGATGACCAGCGGCTACGCCAACAACCTGCCGATCCTCGGCACGGCCTCGGTCAACTTCGTCGACAAGATCAACTCGATCTCGACCGAGGTGGAATTCGAGCACTTCAACCCCGGCGAGCTGGTGCCGGCGCTCGAGATGCTCGACGCGACCTCGAACGGCTCGGTGGACGCGGCCTATTCGACCTCCGGCTACTGGCAGGGCAAAATGAACGCCGCCGGCCTCTTCGCCGCCGTGCCCTTTGGCCCCGAACCGGGCGAGATGCTGGCATGGATGCTCTATGACGACGGCATGAAGTATTTCCAGCAGATGTATGACGACAACGGCTACAACGTGAAGGTCATCCTCTGCGGCATGTACGCGCCGGAAACCTCGGGTTGGTTCAAGAAGGAAATCAACTCGATGGAGGACCTGCAGGGCCTCAACATGCGCTTCTTCGGCCTCGGCGCGGAAGTCATGCAGAAGCTCGGCGTGTCGACTTCGCTGCTTGCGGGCGGCGACATCTTCCCGGCCCTCGAGCGCGGCGCGATCGACGCGACCGAGTTCTCGATGCCGCTCGTCGACGCCAACCTCGGCTTCTACAACATCGCGAAATACAACTACTTCCCCGGCTGGCACCAGCCTTCGACCATGTTCGAGCTGCTGATCAACAAGGACCGCTGGGAAGAACTGGACGAGATCGCCCAGAACCAGATCGAGATCGCCTGCATGGCCAACCTCGCCGACAACTTCGCCGAGGGTGAAGCCAAGAACTTCCCGGCGATGAAGGAAAACGTCGAAGAGCACGGCGTCGAGATCAAGAACTGGAACGAGGAGCAACTCCAGCAGTTCGAGAGCGCGTGGCTCGAGGTTGCCGGCGAGCTTGGCGCCGAAGACCCGTTCTTCCAGGAAGTCTGGGACGACCTGCAGCAGTTCCGCCAGGACTACAAGCTCTGGTCGAACAACATCTACCTGCCGCGCCCCTACACGTCGGTCGCCGACCAGTAAGCCGGATTTCATCCATAAAGACCAAGGCCGGGGCGGCATCTCTGCCCCGGCCACGCATGCTTGAGGGAGGCAGGCTCGATGACCGAGCAAACCGAGGTCGTGGCCGCGATCTCCGATCCGGGAGAGATCGGGCGCGCAGACCATAATCGTGGCGATCGTTTCGTCATCCAGGTCTCGAACCTGGCCGCGTGGCTGTTCCCGATCCTGATGATCGCGATCTGTGCCCAGGTGGTGCTGCGCCAGATGGGCCACAACCAGGCCTGGCTCGACGATCTGCAATGGTGGCTCTACGGCGCCGCGGTGCTGATGGGGATCGGCTACGCGGTGACCACAAACAGCCACGTGCGCGTCGATATCTTCTACGACAATTTCGAGAAGCGGAAACGCATCCGCACCGACATCCTAGGGCTGGCGTGGCTGTTCCTGCCCTTCATCATCCTGTGCTGGGACGTGACGCTCGACTACGCGCTGACCTCGATCCGCGCCGATGAGGGCTCGGACAGCCCCAACGGGCTGCACAACCTCTGGATCATGAAGGGTTTCATGAACCTGGCCTTCGTCTTCATCGCCATCGCGGTGTGGTCCACCTATGTGCGCCTGCTCTCCAAGCTCACCCGTCCGGCGCTGTGGAAGCAGCTGCTCTTCGCGTTCCCGTCGGTGGCCTATGCCATCAACCTCGTCTGCTACTACGCGATCTTCGGCGTTTCCTACGCCACGCGCGATCCCGAGATGAGCGCCCGCGACGTGGGACGCCTGCCGATCTTCGGCGAATGGGAGTTCGGCCAGCACGAGATGCGCTGGACCATCCTCATCGCCCTCATTCTGACCGTGGTCGCCATCGTCGTGGCGCGCCTCTTCGACCGCAAGGACGCCTGACATGGAGTGGCTGACCATCAACGAAATCGCCGTCGCGGCGATGTTCGCCACCTTCATCTGGATGCTGTTCCGCGGCATCCCGGTGGCCTTTGCCCTCGTCGGCGTGAGCCTCGTCTTCGTGCTCATCGCCGAGATCGGGCTCGACCCGTATCGCCGGTTCTGGGGCGAGATCATGGCCTTTGACCGCACCGGCATCGACTATCGCAAGCTGCAGGCGCTGTCGGGGCGGATCTTCGGCAACACGATCAAGAACCCGGTGCTCGTGGCGCTGCCGATGTTCATCTACATGGGCCTGATGCTCGACCAGTCCGGCGTGGCGCAGCGCATGATGCACGCGATGCAGAAGCTGTTCGGCGGGCTGCGCGGCGGCCTGTCGCTGACGGTGCTGCTGATCGGCATCATCCTCGCCGCCTCGACCGGCGTGATCGGTGCCTCGGTGACGCTGCTGGGCGTGATGGCCCTGCCGGCGATGATGGCGCAGAACTACTCCAAGCCCATCGCCACCGGCACCATCGCCTCGGCCGGCACGCTGGGCATCCTGATCCCGCCCTCGATCATGCTGGTGATCATGTCGGACCAGCTTGCGATCTCGCTCGGAGACCTGTTCATGGGGGCGTTGTTCCCGGGCCTGATCCTCGGCGCGCTCTACATCCTGTTCATCGTGATCTACGGCTTCATCTCGCCCGATGCGATGCCGGCGCCCGAGCGCACCGCGCGCATCGGCTGGAGCGAGGTCAAGGAAGTGCTGGTCGCCGTTGTGCCGCCGATGTTCCTGATCCTGCTGGTGCTGGGATCGATCTTTGTCGGCCTTGCGACGCCCACCGAAGCCTCTGGCCTCGGCGCCTTCGGCGCAACGCTTCTGGCGCTGTTTGCCCGCAAGCTGAACTGGAAGGTGTTCCGCGAAGTGGCGCGCTCGACCCTCAACACGTCGGGCTACATCGTCGGCATCTTCCTTGCGGCCAACTTCTTCGCCTACGTGCTGCGGCGCTACGGCGGCGACGAGATCGTGCAGGAGCTGGTGCTCTCGGCCTTCGACAGCCCCTACTGGACCGTGGCCTTCATCCTGTTCATCGTGTTCTGCCTGGGCTTCCTGCTCGACTGGATCGAGATCACCATCATCATCATGCCGCTGATGCTGCCGATCATCCAGGGGCTCGAGCTGGCGGTGCCGGGCTATGACCAGGTGCGCGACCCGCAGGTCGTTTGGTTCGCCATCCTCGTGGCGGTGACCTTGCAGACCTCGTTCCTGACACCACCGGTGGGCTTTGCGCTGTTCTACCTCAAGGGGGTCTGCCCGCCGGGGGTGTCGCTGTCGCATATCTACCGGGGCATCATCCCCTTCGTGGTGCTGCAGCTGATCGGCCTGTTCATCGTGTTCGAGTTCCCGCAACTGACCACGTGGCTGCCATCGGTGGCCTACGGCAACTGACCCAAGCCGGGTCGCTGGACGCCAAAGACAGAGACGGCCGCGCCCCTTCCGGGCGCGGCCTTTCTTCTTGCCCAGAGGCATGCACCGCCTGCCGGGTCACCCGCTCGACCTTGCCCCAGCTCTCGCCACGCAGGACCGCCCGCGACTGCGCCAAGCCGCGCTTCAAACCAACGGCAAGACCCGCCCGCACGGGCACCGCGCAAAAAGAAACGGAGCGGCTCTCACCGCTCCGTTCCCCGTAGATCATTCCGGCACAGGGTCGAAGTGCACCGGAACGAACGACGTCTCCGGCCTCGCCCTGCCTTACTTGGTCAGCAGCTGCGCCTCGTGCTTCTTCAGCGAGCGGCGGGCTGCACCGTAAGCCTTGAGGCCCTCGGCGTGCTCGAGTTCGGGGAACAGCTCGAAGAGCTCCTGTCGCTGCTCGTCGCCAATGCCGCGCAACGACAGGTCGCCGGGCTGGAAGCTCTCGGTCCAGGCACCGTTCGACAGCACCACCTCGTGGTTGTCGAACATCATGTGGATGTAGGTGACGCCGAGCGTATCGACCTCATCGACCCCGTCGAGACCGGTCAGGTGCTTCGCCGCCGCGAGGACCTCGCGCTCTTCGAAATATAGTGCGGTCTTGTCGTTGGCGACCAGCACGCGGTGGTTCGGCGACACGAGCAGGTCGTGCTCGGGCAGGTTCTTGCCCAGAGCGCCCTGCTGGATCAGGACGGGCTTGAGATGCGGCTTGCGGGCCAGCTGGAAGCCGGTCAGTTCCTTGCGACCAATCCAGCGGATCTCCTGGATGCCGTTGTCGCGGGTGATGACGCGGTCGCCGACCTCGAGATCCTCGACCAGGCGCTCGCCCTTCGGCGTGGCGATCAGCGTGCCCGGGGTGAAGCAGGGCAGCACCTCGACGGTGACGGTGCCGGTGTCGGTGCCGCCATTGCCATCGTCGATGGTGTAGTCGTAGCTGTCGGTGCCGTTGAAGGTCTCGTCCGCGACATAGGTGACGGTGCCATCGGCGTTCAGCGTCACGCTGCCGTTCTGCGCCTCGCCAACCGAGGTGATGGTCAGTTCATCGCCATCGGCGTCGGTGTCGTTTGCCGACGGGTCGAAGGTCTCGGGATCAGTCGCGGTCGCGGTGATCATGTCATCGACCGCAACGGGCGCGCGGTTGGATTCGCCGTCGGTCGGATCGGTGGGCACGGTCACGTTGACGGTGATGACGCCATCATCCTCGCCGCCATTGCCGTCGTCGACGGTGTAGGAGATCGTGTCCTCGCCGAAGAAATCTTCATTCGGCGTGTAGGTCACAGTGCCGTCCTCGTTGATCGTGACGGTGCCATTTTCCGGCTCGCCGATCTCGGAGACCACCAGATCGTCGCCATCGACATCGGTGTCGTTGTCGGTCGGATCGAAGGTGATCGGATCGTTCTGCTCGGTCCCGACGGTGTCGTCATTGGCAACCGGATCGTCGTTCACCGGGTTCACGGTGACATCGACCAGCGCGCTGTCGGTGTTCCCGTCCGGATCGGAGATGGTGTAGCTGATCTCGTCCGAGCCGTTGTAATCGGCATCGGGGGTGTAGGTCAGAGTGCCGTCTTCGTTGATCGTCACGGTGCCGTTGCTGGCGGTGGCCTCGGTCACGGTCAGCGTGTCGCCGTCGGGATCGCTGTCATTCGAGAGCACGTCGACCACGACCGCCACGTCTTCGTCCGTCGTCGCCGTGTCATCCTCGGCGACCGGCAGGCCGTCGATGGCATCGGTGGTCGAGAAGTCGATATCCGAGATCAGGACGCCCTGGTCCTGATCGCCGCCATTGGCATAGGCGATCTCGATCCGCGAGACCGGGCCCTCGATGGAGACCTGCAGCGTGCCGTCCGGATCGGCGAACTCGGTGGTTTCGGTGCCCGTGGCGGTGGCGCCGTCAACGCTCGCACCGCCCGACACGACAGTCAGGGTCACGTCGACCGGGTTGCCCTCGGCGTCGTAGGCAAGAACGGTCACGTTGTCCTCGAAGCTGCCCTCAGATCCCGATGCGTTTTCCAGCAGGTCACTGAAGTCGCCGCCCGGCCCCGCATCGACGTCATTGAGCAGGAACGAGACGTTCTGGACCTCGTCGCCGTAGATCTCGTTGCTCGAGCTGAAGTTCAGCACGGTGGTCGCGGTCGCGCTCACGGTACCGTCGCCGTCGCCACCGAGCCCCAGCAGCTTGAGGTGCGAGTTCGGGTCGGTGTCGGACCCCTCCGGCACGTAGCCGGTGAAGTTCACCGTGAAGGCCTGCGCCCCCTGATCCTGCGCAGTGTACGTGATGTCGACGGCGACACCGCCGGTCTCCACGGTCGCGGTCACGCCGTCAGACGCGGTGTTCTCGAGATAGGTGCCATAGGCACCCAGCGCGCTCCAATCCAGAACCAGATCAGCCATTGTTTTCGACCCTCATAACCTTACAGACCGGGGCGCACCCGGAACCGCAAACACGGTGCCGACGAAGACCGTCGACAACATCATTTTGCTCGTCATGCCTGCAAGTTCGCGAAGGGAAACTCTGCCATAAGCGCCCACATTCTCGGTGTGGACGAAGAGCGGCAATCGGCGGCGGAGGCGTGACCTCCATTCGCATCCCTCGCACCCTTGCGGATGCTTCACAGTTCAGCGGCCGCCCCCGTGGCCTTTTAGTCTTCACCCCCCAGTCGGGCTTACGATCTTTTAACCGTGCCCGGTAATCGCCTCAAACGAAAAAATGGCGTGATCTGGGCAACTTCCGACACAGAGTTGACACATAAAGGCGACTTAGGGGCAACTTCACACATCTTTGAGTTGACTATCGTTTCCGCGTCGATCAGGTCTGGCCGGCCAGATCACAAGAAACACAAGCAGTTTAGCAATCATTGCCTGATCGCAGTCGGCGGACTGTGCAACCTGAGGCAACAATTCATCGAACGGGGCGCGGTTGCCCCGCGACGACAAATCTGGTCACAAATGTGGCGCGCCCTGTTCGCGGTGCGTGGTCAATTTGACTGAAAAAGCCGGATTGCGCGCAATTTTCGGCAATTTATCCAAGCTCATCCCCGAATCAATCGGTCACACTCGGGTAAATTGCGGCCATGATCGGGCCGCGACCCGCGCCGGGCCTCCTGTAAAACGGGCGCGAGCCGGCCTCTGCCGCGCCCGCGCCTCATTCTCGGCACGATCAGACGAGGTTGGTGATCCAGCGGCACTGATAGGGGGCCATCTCGACCGGGCCGGCCTTGATGGTTTCGCCGCTCAGCAGGTCGACCCAGCTCTCGTCGGCGATCAGGTTCAGATCCGCCTGCGGGATCTCGATGGTCTCGTCACTGACATTGTGCAGCGCAAAGATCGACTGCGCCCGGTCCAGGGACTGCCGCCAGAGACCGAAGATGCGGTCATCGACGTTCAGCGTGAACTGGGTGGCGTTCGGGTGGAAGCCGGGCTGTTGCGCCCGGATCTTCAGCCGCTCGGACAACGCCGCCAGAACGCGGGCGTGGATGGTCTCGGGGTCGGCGAGCTTTTCCTGAAGCTCGGGATAATCCCAGCGGTGCCGGTTGATCGCCCGGTTCATGCCGCGCCGCTCCACCGCCTCAAGATCGTTGGGCGTGGCCAGCATCGAGTGGATGTAGAAGGCCGGAATGCCCTCGAGCGACATCGGGATGGTCTGTGAACACAGAAAGCGGTCGAAATGCAGATCATCGGTGCCCTTGAAGGTGCGCCCCATGGCTTCGAAGAAGGTACAGTTGAGCTCGTAGGGCGCCTCGCCCCCGCCGGGCAGCGAGCGCATCGAGACCTTGCCGCCGATCTCGTGGATGGTGTCGATGATCTGGCCGATCTCTGGCGGCGGCAGCAGACCTTCGGCGGGGCGCATGCCGATGCCGTCATGGCTGGCGGTGAAATTCAGGTAGGCACAGCCCAGCGGCGCCGGCGGCATGGTGCGCTGCCAGTCGTTGAGATAGCGCGCCGAGCCCGACATCATCGCGTGCAGCGTCAGCGGCGGCAGCGGGAAGTTGTAGACCACGTGCGCCTCGTTGCGGCGGCCGAAGTAGCTCAGGTTCTCGGCCTTCGGCACGTTGGTCTCGGTCAGCAGGATCACCGTCTCGGTGGCGTAATCCATAAGCAGCCGCATCAGCTGGATCACCGCGTGGGTCTGCGGCAGGTGGATGCAGTTGGTGCCAAGCTCCTTCCACAGGAAGGCCACCGCATCGAGGCGGATGATCCGCACCCCCATGTCGATATGCAGCCGGATGATGCGCACGATCTCGAGCAGGACTTCCGGGTTGCGGAAATCGAGGTCGATCTGGTCGTGGCTGAAGGTGCACCAGACATGGCGGGTGCCCATGGCGGTCTCGACCTCCTGCAGGAGCGGCGTGGTGCGCGGGCGCGTCACCATCGAGACATCGTCCGCAGGGTCGGCCTCGAAGAAGAACTTGTCATAAGGCTTCTGGCCCTGACGGTAGGCGTTGAACCAGACCCCCTGGCTCGAGACGTGGTTCAGCACCAGATCCGACATCAGGTGGAACTCGCTGCCGATGCGGGTGATGTCGGCCCATTCGCCAAGCTGCGGGTTCACCTTGCGGTAATCGGTCACCGCAAAACCGTCATCCGAGGTGAAGGGGAAGAACGGCAGGATATGCACCCCGTTCACCACCCCCTTCATGTGGTTCAAGAGGAAGTCGTGCATCAGGTCGAGCGGCTTGTGATAGCCGTCGATCAGGCTGTCGCCATAGGTGATCAGCACCGCGTCGTTCTGGGTCCAGAGATTGTTGCCCGGCTTGCGCGGCTGACGGCGGCGATGGCTGTCCTCGGGCCAGAAGGCCTCGACGACCTGACTGCCGAGAATGTGGGAATCCACGTCTGGGTAGATGAAATGAAGCAGCGAGGAAAGTCTGGCGCTGAAATTGCTCTCGGTCATGAAATCCCTTGGTCTCCTGATCTGGCAGGGGCCGCTGGCACACATGCGGAACGGGACGGGCTCCCCTACGCGCGAGGTGCAACAGGACGCTTCCCTTTTCGGTTAAGCCGTTCAAACCGCTTTCACAAGGGAAAAGCTGTCCGGCGCTTTGCTGGGCGATCAATGCGGGACGAGTGCCCGGAAAGGCATCTTGCCGGCGCCCCGCAGGGCCGTCACAGCCCGGGCAGATCAATCAGCAGGGCGGCGTGGTCGCTGGCATGGGGGCGATGCTCACCGACGCCCGGCAGGCGCGCGCCCTGCCCGGCCTCACGCCCGAGCCCACGGTAAAGCACGCACGGCACCGCGTCGGGAAAGCGCGCGGCCAGCGCCTGCGAGGCGATCATCACGTCGGGGCGATTGTGCTTGTGCAGATGCGGCTCGTAATAGGTCCAGCGACGATCCTCGGGCAGCCGCAGGCCAAGATCCACCCCCGCCGCCTCGAGCGGCGCGATGGCGCGTTCGCCCTCGCCGCGCGGCTCGTTGAGGTCGCCGATCACCAGCCACAGCGCCTCCGGATCCCGCGGCAACAACCGCAGCACCGCCTGCGATTCAAGACGCCGCAGCTCCCATGCGCGCTTCGGGTCCGGCCATGGCGCCTTGAGGTGCAGCACGAAGAGCGTCAGCGCCCCGAACCGCGCCTCGAGGCAATCGCGCCGGAACACCGGCTGATCCTCCGGCATCCCTTTCAGCGGGCTCAGACCCAGATCCGACGGCAACAGCTCGGCGTGGGTCGACGCCCCGTCCCAGCGTCGCCGGGCCATCAGGGCCACGTCGAGCCCGCGCCCGTCATTGCCCGGCAGGCAGAGCCGATGCGGGTACGGATCGGCGACCTGCGCCAGATACCGGTCATGGAACGCGTCGAGGCTCTCGGCGTCGAACACCTCCTGAAGCGCCAGAACATCGGCCCCGGTGGCGGCGAGAAGTTCGGCGGTCAGCCTCCGGTCGGCCGCGTCATGCGCGGGGCTCTCGGCATCGTCACGGTCGCGCGCGCCATGCAGGTGGCCGCCGCTGCCGTCGGGCAGCAGCCGCAGGTTTTGCATGTTGAGCGAGGCGATCCGCATCCGCCCCTCCTCTCTCCCGGCGCCCGCGCGCCCCGGCTCAGGCGTCCTTGCGCAGCCGGATGGCGCCGGCTTTCTCGGCCAGATCGCGGGCGATGGCATAGGCGCCCTTGATCTTGTCGCTGTCCTTGGCCCAGTCGCGCCGCACCACGATCTTGTTGTCCTTGATCTTGGCGTGGTTGTTCGGGTCCTGGATGAACGAGACCAGCCCCTCGGGCTTGGCGAACTTGTCGTTGTGGAACTGGATCGTCGCGCCCTTGGGCCCGCCATCGAGCTTGGCGATGCCGGCGCGCTTGCACATGTTCTTGATGCGCACGATCAGGAGCAGCGTGTTGACCTCCTTCGGCAGCTTGCCGAAGCGGTCGATAAGCTCGGCGGCAAAGCCCTCAAGCTCCACCTTGGTCGACAGCTCCGAGAGGCGCCGGTAGAGGCCGAGGCGCACGTCGAGATCGGGCACATACTCTTCGGGGATCAGCACCGGCACACCGAGGTTGATCTGCGGCGCCCACTGGCCGTCATCGTCAAGCAGCCCCTCCATCTCGCCGGATTTGATCTTGGCGATCGCCTCCTCGAGCATCGACTGATAAAGCTCGTAGCCCACATCGCGCATCTGGCCCGACTGCTCTTCCCCAAGCAGGTTGCCGGCGCCGCGAATGTCGAGATCCTGAGAGGCCAGCGTGAAGCCCGCTCCCAGCGTGTCGAGCGAGCCCAGCACGCGCAGGCGCTTCTGCGCGGTGTCCGTGAGCTTGGCGCGCGGCTGGGTGGTAAGGTAGGCATAGGCGCGGGTCTTGGAGCGCCCGACCCGGCCGCGGATCTGGTAGAGCTGCGACAGGCCGAACATGTCCGAGCGGTGCACCACCATGGTGTTGGCGGTCGGGATATCGAGGCCCGATTCCACGATGGTGGTCGCCAGCAGCACGTCGAACTTGCCGTCATAGAAGGCGTTCATGCGCTCGTCGAGCTCGCCCGCCGCCATCTGGCCATGCGCCACGACATAGGACACCTCGGGCACTTGATCGCGCAGGAATTCCTCGATCTCGGCGAGGTCCGAGATCCGCGGCACCACGTAAAAGCTCTGTCCGCCGCGGTAATGCTCGCGCAAGAGCGCCTCGCGGATGGTCACCGCGTCGAACTCGGAGACGTAGGTGCGGATCGACAGGCGGTCCACCGGCGGCGTTCCGATGATCGACAGGTCCCGCACGCCCGAGAGCGACAGCTGCAGCGTGCGCGGGATCGGTGTCGCGGTCAGGGTCAGCACGTGGATGTCGGAGCGCAGCTGCTTGAGCCGCTCCTTGTGGCCGACGCCGAAATGCTGCTCCTCGTCGATGATCAGCAGGCCGAGGTTCTGGAAGCGGATGTTCTTGGCCAGCAGTGCATGGGTGCCCACGGCGATATCCACGGTGCCCTTGGTGATGCCGTCGCGGGTCTTGGCCGCCTGCCCCGAGCTGACGAAACGCGACAGCGGCGCCACGTTGATCGGGAAGCCGCGGAAGCGCTCGGCAAAACTCTTGTAGTGCTGCCGCGCCAGCAGCGTGGTGGGCGCGATCACTGCCACCTGTACCCCGGACATGGCGGCGACAAAGGCCGCGCGCATGGCGACCTCGGTCTTGCCGAAGCCCACGTCGCCGCAGATCAGCCGGTCCATCGGGTTGCCGCTGGTCATGTCCTCCAGCACGTCCTCGATGGCGCCGATCTGGTCGTCGGTCTCGGTATAGGGGAAGCGTGCGCAGAAGCTCTCCCACGCGCCGGGCGGCGGGTCGATGATCGGCGCCTTGCGCAGCGCGCGCTCGGCCGCGACGCGGATGAGCTTGTCCGCCATCTCGCGGATGCGCTCCTTGAGGCGGGCCTTCTTGGCCTGCCACGCGCCGCCGCCGAGCCTGTCGAGCAGACCCTCGTCATGGCCATAGCGCGACAGCAACTCGATGTTCTCGACCGGGAGGTAGAGCCGTGCGCCCTCGGCATATTCCAGCAGCAGGCACTCATGCGCGGCCCCGGCGGCCGAGATCACCTCCATGCCCTGATAGCGCCCGATGCCGTGATCCACGTGCACCACGAGGTTGCCCGGGGTCAGGGATTGCGCCTCGGTCAGGAAGTTCTCGGCCTTCCTGCGTTTCTTCGGCGCGCGGATCAGACGGTCGCCCAGCACGTCCTGCTCCGAGATCACCGTCAGGCGCTGGCCCTTGCCGGCCTGTTCCCACGGCGCCTCGAAGCCGTTCTCAAGAGCCCAGACCGCCAGATGCAGGCCGCGCTTGCCGATCCGCGTGCCGTTGCCGATCGGGATCGCCTCGGCCAGCCCCTCATCCTCGATCAGGCCCGTCAGGCGCTCGCGCGCGCCCTCGGACCACGACGCGATGAGCACCGGTCCATCCTGCATCTTGGTTTTCACGTGATCGGCCAAAGCCCCGAAGAGGCTGACGTTTTCCTGCTGACGCTCGGGCGCGAAACTGCGCCCGATGCGCCCGCCGGCATCGACCACGCCCGGCCCGCTCGACTGCGGCAGCGGATGGAACTGCACCACGCGGCGGCCCTCGGTGGCCATCTCCCAGGCTGTGTCGTCAAGGTAGAGCTGGCCCGGCGGCACCGGCTTGTAGACCGAGTCGATCCGGCCCTTCTGCGCCATGGCATGGCGGCGGGTCTGGTACTGGTCCTCGATGCTTTCCCAGCGCGCCAGACGCGCCGGGGTGAGCTGGTCGTCCATCAGCAACGGGACGCCCGGCAGGTAGTCGAACAGCGTCTCGAGCCGGTCGTGGAAGAACGGCAGCCAGTGCTCCATGCCCTGCTGCTTGCGCCCGGCGCTGACCGCTTCGTAGAGCGGATCATCGGTGCCGCCGGCGCCGAACTCGATGCGGTAGTTCTGCCGGAACCGGGTGATCGCCGCCTCGTCGAGGATCACCTCCGAGACCGGTGCCAGCTCGACCAGGTCAAGCTTTTCCGTGGTGCGCTGCGAGACCGCATCGAAACGCCGCGCGCCGTCGAGCACGTCGCCGAACAGATCGAGCCGTACCGGCCCGCCCTCGCCCGGCGGAAAGATGTCGATGATGCCGCCTCTGATGGCGTAATCGCCGGGCTCGGTCACCGTGGGCGCCTGCGAGAAGCCCATGCGCACGAGGAAGTCGCGCAGCGCCTTCTCGTCGATGCGGTCGCCGACCCGGGCCGAGAAGGCGGCATCGCGCAGCAGCTCGCGCGCGGGGATGTACTGCGTCGCCGCCGACAGCGTCGTCAGCAACACGAAGCGCTGCGGCATGGCGTGAACCAGCGCCGCCAGCGTCGACATGCGCGCCGCCGAGATGTCGGGATTGGGCGAGACCCGGTCATAGGGCAGACAGTCCCACGCCGGGAAACTCACCACCGGCATGTCGGGCGCGAAGAAGGCCAGCGCCTCCTGCAGCGCCGCCATGCGCTTGTCGTCGCGGGCGACATGGATGACGGGACCGTCGGCCTTCTCGACCTCGGCCAGGATCAGCTTCGCGTCGAAGCCTTCGGGCGCGCCGCCCATGATGATGCGGGACTGTGACATGGGGATGGGATGTGGCGCGCGCACGCGCCGCCGTCAACCGCTCATAGCGCGGCCTCGCGCCGTTTCGGCGCGGTAAGGGACATGTCGCCGTTTCGGAGCGGTGAGGGACATGTCGCCATTTCGGCGCGGTAAGCGATCCGTTGCGCTCAGAGCGCGGTGAAGGACATGTTCTGCGCCATGCCCCAGAGCGCGGTGACCAGGATCGAGATCAGGCCGATCACCTGGACCCAGAACCGGTGCGAGGCAAGCTTGCGCCGCAGCACCTCTCCGGAGAGCCCTTCGTCGCGGATCCTTGCCGCGGTGCCGATGCTCATCAGCCCGACCAGAGACATCGGGAAGGCCAGCAGGAACAGCGCCTGCGACAACTCGATCGCGTAGCCGAAGCCCGAGACCGCCAGCATCGACAGCAGCGCCGAGGCCAGCGCCACGCCCCAGACCCCGGCCTCCTCGGTGATGAAGAGGATGCGGTTGACGTTGATCCGGACCATGTCCTCGAGATCGCGCTCGGCCTGGCCGCCGTGACGGCGGGCGCGCATCACCATGTCGAAGGGCACGCCGAGGACCCAGTGGCTCGCGGTGGACCAGACCACCGCCAGCGCGATCCAGAACCACATGTTCGAGAACGAGCGCATGTCGATGGTTTCAAGAACGATCCGGTACCAATCCACTGAGTGCCTCGCAAAACCCGTTTTCCGCCTTCTAGCCCGCCTGCTCCCGCTTGCCCAGAGCCTGCCCGGCGCGCCGGGGAACGAAGCCCCGGCCTGTGCCCGCAGCGCCGCGCCGGGGGCCGGGCTGCGACGCGGGGTCCTCCCCGGCAGGTCTGGACAAGACCCCCGCCGGGAGTGCATTCGACTGGGATACCGCGCCGAAGACGCCGCCAACGACACCGAGGAACCGGACATGCTCCCCACCCAGGCCCCCTTTCCCGCCACCCGCCTGCGCCGGCTGCGCAAGTCCGCGGCGATCCGCGCCCTGACGGCGGAGACCTCCCTGAGCCCGGCCGATTTCATCTGGCCGGTCTTCGTGCGCGAGGGCGAGGGCGTGGTCGAGCCGGTGGGCTCGATGCCCGGGGTCAACCGCCTCTCGGTCGACAAGGTGGTCGAGGCGGCGCGCGAGGCCCATGCGCTTGGCATCCCGGCGATCTGCCTGTTTCCCTACACCCCCGAGGCGCTGAAGACCGAGGATTGCGCCGAGGCCTGGAACCCCGAAAACCTGTCCAACCGCGCCACCCGGGCGATCAAGGACGCGCTGCCGGAGATGGCGGTGATGACCGACGTGGCGCTCGACCCCTACAATGCCAGCGGTCATGACGGGTTCGAACGCGATGGCGAGATCGTCAATGACGAAACCGTCGAGGCGCTGGTGAAGCAGGCGCTGAGCCAGGCCCGCGCTGGCGCCGACATGATCGGCCCCTCGGACATGATGGACGGCCGCATCGGCGCGATGCGCGCGGCGCTGGAAGCGGAGGGCTTCCGCAATACGCTGCTGCTGTCCTACTCCGCCAAGTACGCCTCGGCCTTCTATGGCCCGTTCCGAGACGCGGTAGGGGCGTCCGGAGCGCTCAAGGGCGACAAGAGCAGCTACCAGATGATGGCGGGCAACTCCGACGAGGCGATGCGGCTGATCGAGCGCGACCTCTCGGAAGGGGCGGACATGGTGATGGTCAAGCCCGGCATGCCCTATCTCGACATCTGTCGCCGCGCCAAGGAGATGTTCGGCGCGCCGACCTTCGCCTACCAGGTGTCGGGCGAATACGCGATGCTGGCCGGCGCCGCCGAGCGCGGCTGGCTCGACCATGACCGGGTGATGCTCGAAAGCCTGATCGCGTTCAAGCGCGCCGGCTGTGACGGGGTGCTGACCTATTTCGCCCCGGCAGCGGCCCGGCTTCTGAACGGCTGAGAGGCGGAATGCCGCAAGCGCCCCCGGCACAGGGCGCTTGCGTCGTGACAGCCCTGCATTTGACGCGTATAACCTCGACAAGTAGACCGGCGGGACAGCCGGACCAGAGGCATCGGCAAGACAGGATACCAGCAGACACATGATGATGACCCGACGCAGCTTCACCCTCGGACTGGCGGCGCTGCCGCTTCTCGCCGCCTGCGGCAACGGCATTGGCGGCTCGGGCGCGGCCACGATCGACGCCCGCGTGGACAGCACGCTGAGCCAGATGTACTCGCAGTTCCCCGGCACCATCGACCTCGGCCAGAAGGCCGCCGGCATGCTGGTGATGCCGCTGGTGACGGAGGCCGGGCTCGGCGTCGGCGGCGCCTACGGGCGCGGCGCATTGCGCGTCGGCGGCGCCACGGTGGATTACTACTCGATGGTGCGCGGCTCCGGCGGACTGCAGATCGGCGCCCAGCAATACGCCCACGTGCTGTTCTTCATGACCGACGACGCGCTCAACAACTTCCGCCGCTCGCCAGGCTGGGCCGCCGGGGCGAATGTCGAGTACGCGACCCCGGAACGCGGCGACACGCTGGCGGCCGAGACGACGACCTCGCTCTCGCCGGTGATCGCGGTGATCTTCGGCCAGTCCGGGCTGCGCCTCGGTGCGACGCTCGAAGGTACGAAATACACCCGCATCATTCCCTGATCCCGGCATCGCTCCTGGACCACTGGGCGCAAGGGGGGCTGTCTGCCCCCCTCTTCGCATGCGCGAATTCACCCCCCGAAGGTATTTTCGAACCAAAGAAGCGCCGGCGTTGGAAAGGGTTGATTAACCTTAACGCGCTATTCCCGACGGGCGGTACAGGCGGAGGCGCCGATGACCGCAACCGGAGAAGCCCCTCGTCCCTCGTGGCGAGGGGTGACCGGAAAACGCAGCCCCCGCCTCTTGTCCGGTTTTCAAATACCTCGGGGTGAATTCCGCCGGCGTGCCGGTGGAAGAGGGGCAGCGCCCCTCCCCTCTTCAGCCAGGCCGTGCTGCATCAGTGGTAATGGAACTCACCCACCACCTGTCGCCACTCGCCCGAGGACAGCATCTTGCGGTGGGTGAAGCGGATCGAGTGCAGCGGGCCCTCGATCTCGTCCTGCCAGAACTCGACGAACTTGAAGAGCCGCGGATGGTCCGGGGCGAGATCGTACTCCTGCCAGAGGAACGTGTTGAGAACGTTCCGGTAATCGGGCATGCGGTAGAAGATTTCCGCGGTGGTCAGGCCATAGCCCTTGAGCATCAGTTCGGTCGGTGTTTCCTGCATCGCTTTACCTCGGCTTTTTTCCGTGTTTAAAGCGTGCCGCGACACTCATCTTTTTTCAATTAAAACAGTTTGTTAGCAGGTCATTGCAGTGGCTGCCAGATTTGTCGCGCCGGCGCCATTGCGCCCCATATCCTGCATCTGATATAAGCCTCTCTCACAAGATATAGCATAATAACGGACAGGCGAGCATCGTGACCGACACGCCGGAACCCCCTGAAAACGATGAGGAAATGAGCGGACCCGAGCGCCCCTCCTACGGTGGCCCCGCGATCTCCATCATCGACGAGATGAAGTCGAGCTATCTCGATTACGCCATGAGCGTGATCGTGAGCCGCGCGATCCCGGATCTGCGCGACGGGTTGAAGCCCGTGCATCGACGCATCCTCTACACGCTCTGGGAGAACGGGCAGACCAAGTCCAAGCCCTACCGCAAGTGCGCCACCGCCGTGGGCGACGTCATGGGCCGCTACCACCCGCATGGCGACTCGGCGGTCTATGACGCGCTGGTCCGGATGGCGCAGGATTTCTCCATGTCGCTGCCGCTGATCGACGGTCAGGGCAATTTCGGCTCCATGGATGGCGACCCGCCCGCGGCATACCGTTACACGGAATCGCGGCTCGAGCGCACTGCAGAGGCGCTGCTCGAGGATATCGACAAGGACACGGTCGATTTCGTCCCGAACTACGCCAACGAGCGCAACGAGCCGGTGGTGCTGCCCGCCCGCTATCCCAACGTGCTGGTCAACGGCGCCGAGGGCATCGCGGTCGGCATGGCCACGCGCATCCCCCCGCACAACCTCGGCGAGGTGATCGACGCGACGCTGGCGCTGATCGAGAACCCCGATCTCAGCTCGGAGCAGCTGATCGAGTACATCCCCGCCCCGGATTTCCCCACAGGCGGCGTCATCCTCGGCCGGTCCGGGGCTCGCAAGGCCTATCTCGAGGGCCGCGGTTCGGTGATCATCCGTGCCAAGACTCGTATCGAGGAGATCAAGCGCGATCGCTATGCCATCGTCATCGACGAGATTCCCTACCAGGTGAACAAGGCGACGATGATCGAGCGCATCGCGGAATCGGTGCGCGACAAGAAGATCGAGGGCATCGCCCACGTGCAGGATGAATCCGACCGCTCGGGCGTGCGCGTGGTGATCGAGCTCAAGCGCGACGCCACCGCCGAGGTGGTGCTCAACCAGCTCTACCGCTTCACACCGATGCAGGTCAGCTTCGGCTGCAACATGCTGGCGCTGAACGGCGGCAAGCCCGAGCAGCTCACCCTGCGCACTTTCCTCACCGCCTTCCTCGACTTCCGCGAGGACGTGGTGGCGCGGCGCACCGCCTACCTGCTGCGCAAGGCCCGCGAGCGCAGCCACATCCTCTGTGGTCTCGCCGTGGCGGTGGCCAATGTCGACGAGGTGGTGGCCACCATCCGCGCCTCTGTCGATGCCTCCGAGGCGCGCGAGAAGCTGATGACCCGGCGCTGGCCGGCGCATGAGATCGCGCCCTACATCCAGCTGATCGACGACCCGACCCACAAGATGAACGAGGACGGCACCTACAACCTGTCGGAAACGCAGGCCCGCGCCATCCTCGAGCTGCGCCTGCAGCGCCTCACCCAGCTTGGCGTCAAGGAGGTCACCGACGAGCTCGAGGAGCTGGCCGGCAAGATCAAGGAATACCTCGAGATCCTCGGCTCGCGCGAACGCATCATGGAGATCATCTCGAACGAGATGACCGCCGTGCGCGACCAGTTCGCGGTGCCGCGCCGCACCGAGATCGTCGACTGGGCCGGCGACATGGACGACGAGGACCTGATCGAACGCTCGGACATGGTCGTCACCGTGACGCAGTCGGGCTACATCAAGCGCACGCCGCTGGCCGACTACCGCTCGCAGAAGCGCGGCGGCAAGGGTCTGTCGGGCGGCGGGCTCAAGGAAGACGACGTCGTCACCCAGCTCTTCGTGGCCAACACCCACACGCAGCTGCTGTTCTTCACCACCGCGGGGATGGTCTACAAGCTCAAGTGCTGGCGCCTGCCGCAGGGCGGACGCACCTCGAAGGGCAAGGCCATCGTCAACATCCTGCCGATCCCGCAGGGCGTGTCGGTGGCAGCGATCATGCCGGTCGACCGCCCCGAAGAGGACTGGGATGATCTGCAGATCGTCTTCGCCACCTCCAAGGGCTCGGTGCGCCGCAACCGGCTGTCGGATTTCACCAACGTCATGCGAAACGGCAAGATCGCGATGAAGTTCGAGGGCGACGACGAGGCGACCCGCCTGATCAACGCCCGGATCTGCTCGGAAGACGACGACGTGATGCTGGTCACCAATTCCGGCCGCGCCATCCGCTTCCCCGTGCCGGACGTGCGGGTGTTCAACTCGCGCAACTCCACCGGCGTGCGCGGCGTGAAGCTCGCAAACGGCGACGAGGTCGTGTCGATGTCGGTGATCCGGCACTTCGAGGCCGAGTCGGATGAGCGCGCCTCCTATCTCAAGATGCGCCGCGCCATGGCCGGCCTTGCGGATGATGCCGAGGCGGCCTCGGATGACGACGAGGGCAACGCCGACAGCCTGCTCTCGGCCGAGCGCTATGCCGAGATGTCGGCGGCGGAGAACCTGCTGCTGACGATCACCGCGAAGGGTCTTGGCAAACTGTCGTCTAGCCATGACTACCCGATCCGCGGCCGCGGCGGCATGGGCGTCACCGCGTGGGAGAAATCCATGCGCGGCGGCGAGATCGTCGCCTCCTTCCCGGTCGAGATGGAAGACCAGATCATGCTCGCCACCTCCACCGGCCAGTCGATCCGCGTCCCGGTCGAGGGCATCTCGTTCCGCTCGCGCAGCGCCGGCGGCGTGAAGGTGTTCAACACCCGCGAGGGCGAGACCGTGGTCTCGGTGGCCTGGATCGCCGATCAGGGCGATGAGGACGAGGGCGAAGGCGAGGCCGGGGAAGGCTGAGCTTTCCGGCAATCGCCGTGGTTTCTGACCTCCCGGCCGGGGTTCTGGCCGGGAGGTTTCTTTTTTGAGTATTTGGAACGTAGAGAAGATCAGGGCGTGGTACGGGGGCGGCTTGCGGGTCTGTTCGTCGTGAGCGGTTTGTAACCCCGGCGGGGGATTGGTGCCGTGCGCCCTTTCCTGAGGATCAGGGACTTAGAAAAGACGGGGCGGTTTGCGATCCGGCTCGCGCTCGCGGGAGGCGGCCATTTTGCTCTTGGAGGGGGCGCCGGGCGGCCCCATATTCGGGGTATGCTGAAGTTCACCCCGATCCTGCTCGCCATTCTCTACGCGCTCGCCATGTACCGGGTGTCAGTCTGGCGCACCACGAAGGAGCTCGACGCGAAGTCGACCGAGCTGGCCGACCCGCGGCTGAAGGCGCTGACCGATCGCATGGCGGCGGCGCTTGAGCTTCCGCGCATCCGGGTCAACATCTACGAGATCGAACCGGTCAACGGCCTCGCGGCGCCGGACGGGCGCATCTTCATCACCCGCGGCTTCTACAACCGCTATCGCGCCGGCGAGGTCTCGGCCGAGGAGATGGCCTCGGTGATCGCACATGAGCTGGGCCACGTGGCGCTGGGGCATTCGCGGCGGCGGATGATCGATTTCTCGGGCCAGAACGCGCTGCGCACCGCCATGGCGATGGTGCTGGGCCGCTTCCTGCCCGGCGTCGGCCCCTATCTCGCCACGGCGGCCATGAAGCTGCTGGCGGCGCGGCTGTCGCGCGGCGACGAGTACGAGGCCGACGCCTATGCCGCGGCCCTGCTGCACAAGTCCGGCATCGGCGTGGCGCCTCAGAAGACGCTTTTCACCAAGCTCGAGGCGCTGACAAACGCGCGCGGCGGCGTGCCCGCCTGGCTGATGTCGCACCCGAAGACCGAGGAGCGCATCGCCGCGCTGGAAAAGCTCGAGGCGCGCTGGGAGGCGGTCGGTCGGAGCTGATCACCCGTCAGGGAAGCAGGGCTTTCAACTGGAGCCGCTTCTCGGAGTCGTAATCATTGCTCAGCAGGACGCCCCGCACCGCACCCCAAGTCTCGGGCGGGAAGGCCTCGGGATCGACATCGGGCATCAGGAAGCGGATCGAGGCTTTTTCACCTTGGGTCAGCGGAACCGGGTCTCCGAAGGTCAGGGCAAGCTGCACCGGGGCCTCGGTCGTCAGGGGGGCCGCAGCTTCAGCGCGGCTCTCCGTGGTGGCTGCATCGGTCGGAAGCGCGGCCGCAGCGGCAGCCCCAAGACTGCAGGCGAGCGCGAGGATGGGGGTGAAGTTCTTTGCGGTCATAGCGTCCTCCATGGTCATCCCACGCGATCAGGTTAGCACCACCTATCCGAGAAGGAACGCATCCGCACGATCACAAAGACGTTCCCCCTGCTCGGCCGTGCCCACCCCGTCACGGCGAGAGATCCGGGACCGACAGTCCGGCGTAGCTGCGCAGGCGCGGCCGACTGTCCTTGACACCCCCTCCTCGCCCGGCCAAAAGACCCGCGCAACATAACCCGCAACCGGGCGTTCCGTGGGCGCCAAACCGACGAGGAGAGCCGCTATGGCCCAGATCTCTCTCACCTTTCCCGATGGCAACAAGCGCGAGTACGAGCAGGGCGTAACCCCCGCTGCGGTCGCCGAGTCGATCTCGAAATCGCTCTCGAAGAAGGCCATCTCCGCCATGGTCAACGGCCAGCACTGGGATCTTCAGTGGCCGATCGAGCAGGACGCGCAGATCGCCATCAACACGCTGCAGGACGAGGCCCCGGCGCTCGAGCTGATCCGCCACGACCTCGCCCACGTGATGGCGCGCGCCGTGCAGGAGATCTGGCCCGACACCAAGGTCACCATCGGCCCGGTCACCGAGCATGGCTGGTTCTACGATTTCGACCGCGCAGAGCCCTTCACGCCGGAGGATCTCGGCCAGATCGAGGCCAAGATGAAGGACATCATCAACGCCCGCGAGCCGGTCACCACGGAGATCTGGGAGCGCGACCGCGCCCGCGCCTTCTATGAAGAGAATGGCGAGCCCTACAAGGTCGAGCTGGTCGACCGCATTCCCGAGGGCGCGCCGATCCGCATGTACTGGCATGGCGGGTGGCAGGATCTCTGCCGAGGCCCGCACCTGCAGCATACCGGCCAGCTGCCGGCGGATTCGTTCAAGCTGATGGGCGTCTCGGGCGCCTACTGGTTCGGCGATGTGAATCGCCCGATGCTCCAGCGCGTCCAGGGCGTGGCCTTCCGCAACCGTAAGGATCTGCAGGGCTACCTCAACTTCCTCGAGGAGGCCGCCAAGCGCGACCACCGCAAGCTCGGCCGCGAAATGGACCTGTTCCACCTGCAGCCCGAGGCGCCGGGCCAGATCTTCTGGCACCCGAACGGCTGGACCATCTACACCTCGCTGCAGGATTACATGCGCCGCCAGCAGCACCGCGACGGCTATGTCGAGGTGAACACGCCGCAGGTGGTCGACCGCAAGCTCTGGGAAGCCTCGGGCCACTGGGACAACTACCAAGAGAACATGTTCATCGTCGAGGTCGATGAAGAGCATGCCCGCGAGAAGAGCATCAACGCGCTGAAGCCGATGAACTGCCCGTGCCACGTGCAGATCTTCAACTCGGGCCTCAAGTCCTACCGCGACCTGCCGCTGCGCATGGCCGAGTTCGGCTCGTGCAACCGCTACGAGCCCTCGGGCGCGCTGCACGGCATCATGCGGGTGCGCGGTTTCACCCAGGACGACGCGCATATCTTCTGCACCGATGACCAGATCGAGGCCGAGACCAAGAAGTTCATCGAGTTCCTCGCCGGCATCTATGCCGATCTTGGCTTCCACAACTGGACCATCAAGCTCTCGACCCGCCCCGAGAAGCGCATCGGCTCGGAAGAGAGCTGGGACCGCGTCGAAGCGGCGCTCGGGGATGCCTGCAAGGCAGCTGGCTACGGGTTCGAGCTGCAGGAGGGCGAAGGCGCCTTCTACGGCCCGAAGCTCGAGTTCACGCTGACCGACGCCATCGGGCGGGAATGGCAATGCGGCACGCTGCAGGTCGACCCCAACCTGCCCGACCGTCTCGATGCGAGCTATATCGGCCAGGACGGCGAGAAACATCGTCCGGTCATGCTGCACCGCGCCGTGCTTGGCTCCTTCGAGCGCTTCATCGGTATCCTGATCGAGGAACACGCCGGCAAGCTGCCGTTCTGGCTGGCCCCGCGTCAGGTGGTGGTGGCCTCGATCACCTCGGAGGCCGATGACTACGTGCACGAGGTCGTGGCCGAACTGAAAGCGGCAGGCGTGCGCGCCGAGGCCGACATCCGCAACGAGAAGATCAACTACAAGGTTCGCGAGCATTTGGTCGGCAAGGTGCCGGTGATCCTCGCTGTCGGCCACCGCGAGGTCGAGGAGCGCACCGTCACCGTGCGCCGCCTCGGCGAGAAGCAGACCAAGGTCGCGGCACTGGCCGAAATCACGCAGGAGCTGGGCGTCGAGGCGACGCCGCCGGATTTGCGCGGCTGAGCAGACAGACCGGCCCCGGGCGGCCTGGTTAAAACTGTAACAAATCTCACGCACGGCCCCCGCGATCATCGCGGGGGCCGCTTTCGTTGTAACAAAGGTCTAGCACGGGCCCTCTTTCCGTTACGGCATCTGAAACACTCAAATGGAATACCACGAAATTCCAGAGTGATACGTCTTGTGACACATCCTCCGCGCGCTGACGCCGCCTGACACACACGTGAGCCACGCGCCCGTGAGTGGGCCGTGGCGGCATGTCGCGGCACTGTTGAGAGGCCACCGGGAGACACCCGGACCGGCACCAACGGGACACCCAACAAGGGAAAATGATCATGTCGAAAACCATCAAGACCGCCGCCCTGCTCAGCGCCGTCGCCACCGCCGTCACCCTCACCGCGCACCAGGCCGCGGCGCAGGAGAAGGAGAAGTGCTTCGGTGTGGCGCTGGCCGGTCAGAACGATTGCGCCGCCGGCCCCGGCACCACCTGCGCCGGCACATCCAAGGTCGACTACCAGGGCAACGCGTGGAGCCTCGTCGACGAGGGCACCTGCATGGAAGTCATGCTGCCGGCGATGGCCGACGGCTCCGAGCGCATGGGCTCGCTCGAGGCGCTCGACCGCGACCTGCCCGAGATGTGAGGCCGCGCCGGGGCGGGCCACCTGCCCGCCCCGCACCTCTGGCCCAGGACAAGGACGGGACCCATGCACAGCTTCACCACCCTGCCCGCCGCGCCCGGCGTCGGCTACAAGCCCCAGCACTATGCCGAGATCCTCGCCGGTGCCGGCCCGATCGGCTGGCTCGAGATCCACGCCGAGAACTACATGGGCGATGGCGGCCGCCCGCTGGCGCAATTGCGCGCGCTGGCCGAGCGCTTTCCGATCTCGGTGCACGGGGTCGGCCTGTCGATCGGCGGCGAGGGCCGCCTTGACGCCGAGCACCTCGCCCGGCTGAAGCACCTCGTGGGCTGGCTGAACCCGGCCAGCTTTTCCGAGCATCTCGCCTGGTCGACCCATGACAGCGCCTTTCTCAACGATCTGCTGCCGCTGCCCTACACGAACGCCACGCTTGACCGCGTCGTCGCGCATGTCGACGAGGTGCAGGACACGCTTGGCCGGCAGATGCTGCTCGAGAACCCGTCGAGCTATCTCGCCTTCTCCGAGAGCACATGGGACGAGCCCGACTTCCTGCGCGAGATCGCAAGGCGGACCGGGTGCGGCCTCCTGCTCGACGTCAACAACGTCTTCGTCTCGGCGACCAATCTCGGCTTCACGCCGCAGGCCTATATCGAGGGCTTCGCGCTCGATCAGGTCGGCGAGATCCATCTTGGCGGCCATGACGAGGACGAAGACGACCATGGTGCGCCGCTGCTGATCGACAGCCACGGCCGCGAGGTTGCCGACCCGGTCTGGGCGCTTCTGGGTCACACGCTGGTACGCTCCGGGCCGAAACCTCTGCTGATCGAATGGGACACCGATGTTCCGGCCTGGCCTGTGCTGGCCGAGGAGGCCCGCAGGGCCGAGGAGGCGCTGGCCCGGCTGGCGGTCGCCGCATGAGCCAGCAGGCCTTCCACCACGCGCTGCTCGATCCCGCGCGCCCGGTGCCCGACGGGCTTACCGACGGGGCGGGTCACCCGGCCGGGCGGCGCTATGCGGTCTATCGCAACAATGTCGCGGTCTCGCTGACCGAAGCGCTCATAACCGGCTTTCCCGCCTGCGCGGCATTGCTTGGCGCGGACAACATGAGCCGCATCGCCGGGCGCTTCCTGCGCCAGCACCCGCCGGCAAGCCCGCTGATGATCCACTGGGGCGCCGCTTTCCCGGCCTTTCTCGACGGGCTCGACGGGCTCGGTCGACTGCCCTTCCTGTCGGATGTCGCCCGGCTCGAGCTGGCGCTGCGCCGCGCCTATCACGCTGCCGATGCCACGCCGGTCGCCCCCGACGCCCTGCTCTCGATCCCCGAGGACAGGCTCGGCCTTGCCCGTCTGCGGCTGGCGCCAAGCGTCCAGATCGTGAAATCCCGCTGGCCGGTGGCCGAGATCCGCGCCTATGCGCTTGGCCTCGGCCCTGCCCCAACGAGCGGCGCGCTGGAGATCGCCGTTCTGCGCCCGGATTACGACCCGGAGCCGCACGTGCTGCCCCCGCAGGGCCACGCCTTCCTCGCGGCGCTTCAGGCCAACATGCCGCTCGCCGCCGCCGTCACCCAATGCGGACCCGGCTTCGATCCCGCCCCCTGCCTCGCGCTGCTGCTGGGTCACGGCGCCATCACGGAGATCCTGACATGATCCGGCTGATCCCGCTCTACCGTCGCGCCACGAGCCGCCTCGAGCCACTGACCGAAGGTTTGCTGCCACTCCTCGCCCGCCTGACCTTTGCTGCAACGCTGGTAGGCTATTTCTGGGCCTCGGCACGTACCAAGCTGGGCGACGGCCTGCTCGGTTTCCTGAGACCTTCGACAGGCGCCTATGCGCAGATCTGGCCGCGCCAGTTCGAGGCGGTGGGCTATGACGCGAGCCAGCTTGGAGTGCTGCACTGGGCCGTCACCGTGGCCGGGACGTGGGCGGAATTCCTGCTGCCGCTCCTGATCGTGCTGGGGCTTGCCACGCGGCTCGCTGCGCTTGGCATGATCGGTTTCGTCTCCATGCAGAGCCTCACTGACCTTTATGGTCATGGCGGCATCGCGCATCCCGAAACGCTGGGCGCGTGGTTCGACCGCATCCCGGACGCACCGATCCTCGACCAGCGGATCTTCTGGATGCTGCTCCTCATCACGCTGGTGCTGAAGGGCGGCGGCTGGCTGGCGCTCGACCGGTTGGTTGCGCGCCGCCTTGCCCCACCTCCCCAACCAGCATGACCCTCAGGCGCTCAGGCCGAGCGCGCCCTGCGTGGCCTTGTCCCACCCCAGATACATCTGATCACCGTCGACGATCAGCGGGCGCTTCATCAGCGCCGGATGGGCCGCGAGCAGCGCAAGCGGCGGCGTCGCACGCTCGTCCTCAGAGAGCCCGCGCCACGTGGTCGACCGCGTGTTCAGCAGCTTGTCGCCAAACCGCGAATGCGCCTCCACCATCACCTCGTCGGGCACGCCATCGGCCCGCACATCGACCAACTCGGCCTGCGGCAAAGCCTTCATCGCCTTCCGGCAGGTGTCGCAATTTTTCAGCCCGTAGATCCGCATCTCGCCTTCTCCTTCGTCTTGCGGCGAGAAATTATCGCCGATCGCTGCGAGAGCGAAGCGTTTCGCTTGATTTTTGTCAGACCTGTGCAACGCTTTGTTTCGTGACCTTCGATGATCAGCACCGAAAGCACGGCATTATAAGCTGACTTTCGGCCTGAAAGGCGGATGTGACGGGGCGCCCGGGCCAGGCCGGGCAACAACATTTGACGACTGGAAGGAGCACGGGAACATGCCGAGTGGCACCGTGAAATGGTTTAACACGACAAAAGGCTACGGCTTCATTGCGCCGGAAGAGGGCGGAAAAGACGTTTTTGTTCATATTTCAGCGGTCGAGCGGTCCGGTCTCACGGGACTCGCGGACAACCAGAAGGTGAGCTACGATCTCAAGGAAGGACGCGACGGCCGCATGATGGCGTCGGACCTCAAACCCCTCTGATTTTTCTATAAAATATCGCCTCGGCCCTGATGCGGGCCGGGTGCGTTTCCGAAACGCGGAGCTACTGCGTCTGAAGCTTGTGTGCCTCCTGTCCGGCCAGTCGGATCAGGTCGGCCATGTATGGCTTTTCGAGATCATCGCTCCGGGTCGCGGCATAGAGCGTGCGGGTCAGCCCATGCTCGGTGAGCGGGCGCGTGACATAATCCGAGTTGTATTTCACCTCGCGCACGACCCAGTCGGGCAGCACCGAGACACCGCGGTTCGACGCCACCAGAAGGAGAATCACCGCCGTCAGTTCAACCTGACGAATCACGGCGGGTTCGACCTTGGCCGGGCTCAGAAGTTGCGAGAAGATATCGAGCCGCGCCCGGTCCACCGGGTAGGTGATCAGCGTCTCACCGCGGAAATCCGTCGCATCGATGAAGGGCTTTTCCGCCAGCGGGTGCGACGCCGCGGCCACGAAGACCGGGCTGTAATCGAAGAGCGGCGTGAAAGTGACGTCGGGGAGAGCCTCCGGGTCGGAGGAGATCACCACATCCACATCCTCCTTCTGCAACGCCGGCAGCGCGTCGAAGGCGAGGCCCGGCCGGATGTCGACATCGACATCCGGCCAGCTCTTGCGAAACGCCTCGAGCACCGGGAACAGCCATTCGAAACAGGCGTGACACTCGATGGCGATATGAAGCCGGCCCGAGCGCCCTGCCCTGAGCCCCGCGAACTCGGCCTGCGCGGCCTCGACCTGCGGCAGGACCTGCTCGGCCAGCCGCAACAGCCGCATGCCCGCCGCCGACAGCCGCATCGGCTTTGACCGCCGCACGAAAAGCTCGATCCCGGCCTGTTCTTCCAAGCCCTTGATCTGGTGGCTCAAAGCCGATTGCGTGATGTTCAGCTGGTCGGCCGCGCGGGCCAGACTGCCCGCCTCATGCACCGCCTTGATCGTGCGGAGATGACGGAACTCAATGTGCATCCTATCGTTTCACTCATGTTGTTCTTGAGATTTATGAGTTTGTCTCACATTGCGGTATGTGCGACAAGCCTCGCAACAAAAGAGGATCCCGGCAATGCAACGCCCCGACATCTCATTCGAGTTCTTTCCGCCCCGCAACATCGAGGCGACCTTCCGCCTGTGGGACACGGTTCAATCGCTGGCCCCGCTGGACCCGCGCTTCGTCTCGGTCACCTATGGTGCCGGCGGCACCACCCGTGAGCTGACCCGCGACGTGGTCGCCACGCTGCACAAGCATTCCGGCCTGAAGGTCGCGGCGCACCTGACCTGCGTCGACGCCACCAAGTCCGAGACGCTGGCCATCGCCGAGCAGTTCAATGCCGCAGGTGTCAGCGACATCGTCGCCCTGCGCGGCGACCCGCCGAAGGGCGCCACCGGCTTCACGCCGCACGAGGATGGCTTTTCCAGCTCGGTCGAGCTGATCGAGGCGCTGCGCGAGGCGGGCGATTTCAACATCCGCGTCGGCGCCTACCCCGACATCCATCCCGAGGCTGCCTCGGGTCAGGCCGACGTGGACTGGCTCAAGCGCAAGCTCGATGCCGGTGCCTCCGAGGCGCTGACCCAGTTCTTCTTCGAGGCCGAGACCTTCTTCCGCTTCCGCGATGCCTGCGAGAAAGCCGGCATCGACAAGCCGATCGTGCCGGGCATCCTGCCGATCGAGAACTGGAAAGGTGCGCGCCGCTTCGCCGAGTCCTGCGGCACCAAGATCCCCGCCTGGGTGATCGAGGCCTTCGAGAAGGCCGAGCGCGACGGCCGTCAGGATCTGCTCGCCACCTCGATCTGCACCGAGCTCTGCTCGGAGCTGCTCGACGGCGGGGTCGACAAGCTGCATTTCTACACGCTCAATCGCCCCGAGCTGACCCGCGATGTCTGCTTCGCGCTCGGCGTCACGCCCGAGACCAAGCTCGAGCACGTCGCCTGAGACGCCCTGGACGGGCGTGGCTGACGGGTCATGACGGCGGAAAGATGATCGTCGCCGGCAACAGTTCCGCATGTTGCCGGCAACCTGCCGTAATCGTGCCAATTTGAGAAGTTAGACCACACACCGTATCAACGGAGTGTGTTTCCAATGCGTGTATTTTTCTCGAATTTCTATCGACTCGCCCACCGGACCGCCGGCGTTTATGCCGGGATCGCGACGCTGGGCTTTTTTGTCAGCGTGCCGTCGCAGGTTGCGGCCGGGCGGCATGTCATCATTCCCATTGTCATTTCCCTCGTCGCCATCGCCGCCGCCGCGGTTCTCACGCGGCCAACGCTGCTGCCCCACTGGCTGTCACAACGATTCTCGCGACCGGGGGCGGTCATCGACCTGCTTCCTGTGTTGCTTGGCAACGCGCTGTTGCCGCTGCTCTTCATCGTCCCGTGCATGGGGCTGGTGATGGCGCTCGGCCTGTCCGAGGATCTCACCCGCCAAATCGCGATCCTGTCCGCCTCGATCCCGTTCATGCTGCTCGGAATCAGCTGGTGGGTCGGGCTGGTCCTTTGCCTCTGGCCGAAGCGCGTCGATCCCGACGACCGCGACGGCGATTTCGTGCAGCTCCTGTCGCAATCGCTGCCAATGTTGCGCCGCCAGCGCGGGGTCTGATGCTGCGCTGTTTCGTCACCCTGACGCTACGACACAGGAACGCTTTGAAAAGAGGCGGTTAATTCGCCTCTTACACAAACTTCACCGAAGAAAGTCGCGCCAGCTGTTCCCTCTCCCGTCGCAATCCGGTTACGCTCCGGAGAAACGACGAGGGATGATCGGCAGGTGCGGCTAATCGTTTTCACGGATCTGGACGGCACGCTGCTGGACCACGGCGATTACAGCTACAGCGCCGCCATGCCTGCGCTGCAAGCGCTACGGGCGCAAGACATCCCCCTGATCCTCGCAAGCTCCAAGACCGCCGCCGAGATCGCACCGCTGCATGCGGAACTGAGCCTCGGAGACTGGCCGATCATCGTCGAGAACGGCGCCCAGCGTGTCACCCCCGGGGCCAACATGCACGACCGCAGCGCCTACGAGCGGCTGCGCGGGGTGCTCTTTGAGCTGCCAACGGAGTTGCGCGCGCCCTATCGCGGCTTCGGAGACATGACCGACCAGGAGGTCGCAGAGATCACCGGCCTGCCGCCCGAAGGCGCGCGGCTGGCGCGTCTGCGCAACTTCACCGAGCCGGGCGTGTGGAGCGGCGACGACGCCGGCCTGACCGCCTTCCTCGCGGCGCTCGACGCCAGGGGCGTCGCCGCGCGGCGCGGCGGGCGCTTCCTGACACTCTCTTTCGGCGGCACCAAGGCGCAACAGATGGCCGGGATCATGGCCGATCTCGGCCGCGACACCGCCATCGCGCTCGGCGACGCGCCCAATGACACCGAAATGCTGGAGACCGCCGATTACGGCGTCATCATCCGCAACGATCACGGCCAGGGCATTCCCGCCCTGCCCGGGGAAACCACAGGCACCATCATCCGCAGCGAAGCGCCCGGACCCGCAGGCTGGAACGCCTGCGTGCTGACGCTTCTCGACAGGCTCGGATACAGCAAGAGAGCAGACCGACATGGCTGACTTCCAGCAGAACGGCAACATCGCCCAGTTCCACAACCTGCGCTCGCGCCCGACCGAGGAGATGATCTACGAGCTCGAGACCTTCGCGCAGAGCCGCAAGATCTCGCTGATCCTGCCCTCGCTGTTCTCCGAGCTCGAAGGCGATGCCCTGCCCAACATCCTGCAGGAGTTGAAGCAGGTCACCTACCTGCATCGCATCATCGTGGGCCTCGACCGCGCCGACGAGGCCCAGTACCGCCACGCGCGGCAGTTCTTTTCGGTGCTGCCGCAGCAGACCACTGTGATCTGGAACGACAGCCCGCGCATGTTGCAGATCATGGGCCGGCTCGAGGCGCTGGGGCTCGCCCCGCAGGAGCCGGGCAAGGGCAAGAACGTCTGGGGCTGCATGGGCTACCTGATCTCCTGCGCCGACAGCTCGGTGATGGCGATCCACGATTGCGACATCGTCACCTACAAGCGCGAGATGCTCGACCGGCTGGTCTATCCGGTGGCCAACCCGACCTTCCCCTACCAGCTCTCCAAGGGCTTCTACCCGCGGGTCGGCAACAACAAGCTCAACGGCCGGGTGACGCGGCTGCTGGTCTCGCCGCTCTTGATCGCGCTCAAGCGCACCATCGGCGACCGAGACTACATCGACTACCTGCGCGCCTTCCGCTACCCGCTCTCGGGCGAGATGGCGCTGCGCACCGGCCTGCTGCCCGACCTGCGCATCCCCTCGGACTGGGGGCTCGAGATCGGGGTGCTCTCGGAGGCGTGGCGCAACCTCGGACCGCGCCAGGTCTGCCAGGTCGAGATCGCCGACCAGTACGATCACAAGCATCAGGATCTTTCCGCCGAGGACGCCTCTCAGGGGCTGTCGCGCATGTCGACCGACATCTGCAAGGCGATCTATCGCAAGCTCGCCGCCGACGGCACCGTGTTCACCCCGCACGTGTTCCGCACGCTCAAGGCCACCTATTACCGCTCGGCGCTCGACCTGCTCGAGGCCTACTGGGCCGATGCCAAGATGAACGGCCTGACCATCGACCGCCATGCCGAGGAGCAGAGCATCGAGATGTTCGGTGAGAACATCACCCGCGCCGGCCAGCTGTTCATCGAGAACCCGCAGGAGACGCCCTTCATCCCGACTTGGAACCGCGTGCATTCCGCCGACCCGACGCTGCTGAGCGATTTCCGGGCGGCGGTGGCGGCGGATCAGGAAGAATACGGCAGCGACTGACGCCGCGTGATGTTAGCGCCCTACACCCCGCCGGGGAAACGTGCTAACGCGTGGCCAACGCCCTTGGAACCAGGAGATCCGACCATGATCACCCCCGCCGCCGCCAGCCTCGAGTCCGAGAAGCTCTGCCGCCTCGCCCCGGTAATCCCGGTGCTCGTCATCGACGATGTCGCCCATGCCGCACCGCTGGCTCAGGCGCTGGTCAAGGGCGGCCTGCCGGTGCTGGAAGTGACCCTGCGCACCCCCTGCGCACTCGAGGCCATCGCCGAGATGGCAAAGGTCGAGGGCGGCGTGGTCGGCGCGGGCACGCTGCTGACCCCGGACGACGTCAAGAAGGCGGTCGATGCCGGCGCCAAGTTCGGCGTCTCGCCGGGCGCCACCGACAAGCTGCTCGACGCCTGCGAAGAGGCCGACCTGCCGCTGCTGCCGGGGGCTGCCAGCGCCTCGGAGGCGATGGCCTTGCTCGAGCGCGGCTACACGGTGCAGAAGTTCTTCCCGGCCGAGGCCTCTGGCGGCGCCAAGGCGCTGAAGGCCATCGGCGCGCCGCTGCCGCAGGTGCGGTTCTGCCCCACGGGCGGCATCAGCATGGGCAACATCGCCGACTATCTCGGCCTGTCGAACGTGCTGTGCTGCGGCGGAAGCTGGGTCGCCCCCAAGGACAAGATGCTCTCGGGTGACTGGGACGCCATCTCCACGCTGGCCGCCGAGGCCGCGGCCCTGCCGCGCAGCTGAGCCAAAGCCGTCAAGGGTGGGCCGAAGCACCGGCCCACCCCGACCTGCTAGCCGATCATGCCGCCACCGCTGGCGTTGAGATCGTCATAGAACCGGTGCAGCCGCTGCAGGGCGATGCGCAGCACGATCTTGCCCGAGCGCGCCGACCAGCCCATGCGCTTCTCGGTCACCTCGAGCCCTTCTAGATAGCAGCAGCATTGCAGCGCCACATCGCCAAGGCCGGGCCCCAGTTCGCGCAGCGCTGCGGTAAGCCGGGCACGCGCCGCCTCGGGTCCACGCGGCACGTCGCGCGTCACACCCCGATCGACGCCGGCGGTCAGAAACTGGTCCCAGTTCTGCGCCACCCGCGGCCCCATCTGGGCCAGCTCGAAATCCTCGCGCAGGCGCTCACCGGCGCGCACCAGATCATCCGGCAGGAACGGCGCGCCGTCCTTGTCGCGCCGCCGCGCCAGCAGCGCCAGCGGCGCCTCGTGCATCAGGTTGCGCCGGCGCGCCTTGGGGTCGTCTTCCTCGGCCTGCATCGCCGCCTCGGCGGCGCGGCCGCTGTCGAACCCGGCCTGCGCCTCGGCAAAGCCGCGCAGCTTGGTCTCCTGCTCGGCCACCAGCCGTCCCAGCGCCGCGCGCCCGCCCGAGGTGATGCGATAGCGCGAGATCCGCCCCGGCGCATCGCAGGCGATCCAGCCCTTCAGCGCCATGGCCTGAGCGATCGGCGCATCGACCACCGCCGTTCGGGTCGAGCCCCCCTCTCCGGTGTCGCGCACCACGACGCCCTTGTCCATTTCCGCCGCGACGGCGAGCACCGCGCCACTTTCGCAGAGCCTGCGCAGCACCCGACGTGCCTCGCGCGCCAGCTTGACCTCGTCCGGGGCCGGCTCGTTGCCGGACATTTCGTTCATCGGCCCGAACTCCTTCGTGACGTGTGCTGCCATTTCCGGGGAGCGCATCGCACCGAGACGGCGCAGCGCGCCATCCACCAGCGGGTCGTCCCGGAGCGTCTCCATCCGCCGGACCTGCCGCAGGACGGTCGAGGCGTGACACCCCGCATCCCGCGCCAGCTTGCGGATGGCCTCGCCGCCCACCGTGTGGGCAAGATAGTGCTTGGCATCGTCCGGCACCCATGCCGGAAAGCTCGGTCCAACAGCTTTTTCTCCACTGTAAAAGTTCATGGTAAGTCCCCTCGGTCCTTAATTTTATCCACAGATTTTTCCCCAGACCGGACCCAAATTCAGCGCGTTCAAGTTACCTGAACGTTAACAATTTTGCCGAACATCAAAAATTATCCACATTCCATAAACAATTATTAAGTGAGCGGCCTTCCGCTAGGGTTGTGCCGCAACACCCGGATTTCACATGGCATGGTTGGGCCTTCCACTTCCGAAGGACCGACCGATGCACGATCTCACCAGCCTCCTGCACAGCCTCCACCGCCCCCGACTGCTGATCCGGGCCGCACGCATCGCCGCAGAGGAGTATCGTCGCGACCCGCATCTGGCGCGCGTGCTCGGGGCGCCGACGCCGGGACATCGCGGCGCCGCGCTGCTGCAGCTTCTCGAGATCGAGGGCTTGATGGACGAACGCAGAAAGGCGCGCGACGGGGCCTATTCCGTCGCGCGCCATGTGGAAACGCTGGCCGCAGTGATCGGCGAGGCGCGCCTTATGGCGCGGACGGAAAACCGCCTTACATGAAGCTGTCGGGCATGCTCGCCTTCTTGGCTGCCACGAAAGCGTCGAGCGCCTCGGCGGTGGCCGGGTCCATGCTGGGCTGCTCGTAACTGGCAAGAAGCTTGCGCACCCGCTCAGAGGCCAGCGTCAGCGTGTCGCGTCCGCCTTCCTCGATCCAGGTCTCGAACGGCTTGTAGTCGAACAGCTCGGAGCGCCAGAACGCAGTCTTGAAATGCGCCTGGGTGTGGGCACAGCCAAGGTAGTGCCCGCCCGGTCCGACCTCACGGAGCGCATCCATCGCCTGCGCGCTTTCGTCGACCGCGACGCCCGCGGCCATCTTGTGCAGCGCGCCGAGCTGGTCGGCATCCATGACGAACTTCTCGTAGGACGCGACCAGCCCACCCTCCAGCCAGCCGCAGGCATGCAGCATGAAGTTCACCCCGGCGAGCAGCCCGTTGTTGAGCGTGTTCGCGGTCTCGTAGGCGGCCTGCGCGTCGGGCAGCTTGGAGCCGCAGAACGACCCGGCCGAACGGAACGGCAGGCCCAGCCTCCGTGCCAGTTGCCCGGCGCCATAGGTGATCTGCGCCGCCTCGGGGGTGCCGAAGGTGGGTGCGCCCGAGTTCATGTCGATCGAGGTCACGAAGGCCCCGAAGATCACCGGCGCGCCGGGACGCACCAGCTGCGAATAGGCCACGCCCGCGAGCCCCTCGGCAAGCACCTGCGTCAGCGTGCCCGCCACCGAAACCGGCGCCATCGCCCCGCCGACGATGAACGGCGAGATGATGCAGGCCTGGTTGTTGGCGGCATAGACCTCGAGCGCGCCCATCATCGTGTCGTCGAAGGTCAGCGGCGAGTTGATGTTGATCAGCGAGGTCATCACGGTGTTGTCCTGCACGAACTGCTCGCCGAAGAGCACGCCGCACATGTCGACGCTGTCCTGCGCCCGGCTCGGTTCGGTCACAGACCCCATGAAGGGCTTGTCCGAGAGCGTCATATGCGCGTGCAACATGTCGAGATGGCGCTTGTTCACCGGAACGTCGGTGGGCTCGCAGACGGTGCCGCCGGAATGATGCAGCCAGCGTGACATCTGGCCCAGCTTCACGAAGTTGCGGAAATCGTCGATCGTGGCATAGCGCCGTCCGCCCTCGGCATCATGCACGAAGGGCGGGCCGTAGACCGGGGCCAGCACGAGGTTACGGCCACCGATCTCGACAGTCTTCGCCGGGTTGCGGGCCACCTGTGTGAACCGCGACGGCGCGGTGGCGCAAAGCTTCCGCGCCAACCCGCGCGGGATGCGCACCCGCTCGCCGTCGATCTCGGCCCCGGCCTGACGCCAGCGCTCGAGCGCGCCGGGGTTGTTGACGAAGTTGACGCCGATCTCTTCCAGCACGGTCTCGGCATTGTGCTCGATGATCTGCAGCGCTTCCTCGTTGAGGATCTCGAGATCGGGGATGTTGCGCTCGATGTAGCGCGCCGTCTCGACCACCGCCGAGCCCCGTGCCGCCCGTCGCGCCGCACCACCGCCGCTTCTGCCCCGTTTCCGCGTCGTCGCCTCGACCATGATGTTCTTCCCCGCGTGAATCCGGGCGCCTCCCTGCGCCCAAGGTTCCCTTTTCTTACCCGTCGGCCCGGGCCGAGGGATGCGTGATTGCGGCGGATGGCGTGGAAATGCGACATCTCGCCGGTACAAACGCGTCCTCACTGGACCGTCACGGCCACGCGCGTCTCCGGTCACCACCTATTAACACATTTGGCACATAGCTTTTTCCGGGGGCGCATCGAAGACGGCGCAGGACGCCGGGCTAAGGGTGGACAAATGCCGAGCAAAGAACAGCTCGCAACGCTGGCCGACTGGCTGGGTGACGCAGAAAACGGCGACGATATCGTGCAAATTCATGCGCTTCCCGAGCTGAGCTCGGCCGAGATCGGGGCGCTCGCCCATCTCTATCGCAGCGAGGTCTATCGCTGCAGCGTCTGGCGCACCCGTCTCGACACCACGACCAACTGGGCCGTGGTCACGCTGGGCGTGGCGCTGTCGATCTCCTACGCCTCGCCCGATGCCTCGCCGCTGCCGCTGGTCCTGATCGGCATCCTGAACCTGTTCTTCCTGACGCTCGAAGCCCGCCGCTATCGCTACTGCGACAGCTGGCGCACCCGGTTTCGACGCATGGAAAAGAACTTCTACGCGCCGATGCTCAATCCAGCGCAGACGCGCAGCCGCCATTGCTGGCGGCAGATGATGGCGCAGGACTACATGCATCCGGTGTTCCACATCTCCTACCTGCACGCACTGGGGCGCCGCATCCGGCGCAGCTATCTCTGGATCATGCTGATCCAGCTGATCGCCTTTCTGGGCAAAATCGCCGTCCACCCCACGCCGGTCTCCTCGTTTGACGAGGCGCTGCACCGGGCCGATGTCGGGGGCATCCCGGGGGAAGCGATCTTCGCCGGAGGCGCGCTCTACATGACGAGCTTTTGCGCCCTGGCGATATACAGCGCGCTCGAAGACCGGCGAAGTCTTCGCAAGCACAACCTGGCATTGCCGGATGCGGTCTACTGACCTCGGGTCCCGAGAGGGGGTTTGACCAGCCGGATCACGAGTGCAAAACTCCGCCTCAGGGAGCGGCGCCCAAGCGCCGAGCGGAGCGGAGGACCAACCTATCGACAGCAAGGCCAGCGGCGCGCCCACGCCGCGCAAGGATCTCGACGCCGCCGAGATGGGGGCCATCGCCCACCTCTATCGCGGTGAAGTCTATCGCAGCACCATCTGGCGCACCCGCCTCGACACGACGACGAACTGGGCGGTGGTGACCCTCGGCGTTGCCCTGTCGATCTCATTTGCATCGCCCGAGGCCTCGCCGATCCCACTCGTTCTGGTCGGCATCCTGATCGTGTTCTTCCTGTTCCTCGAAGCGCGCCGCTACCGCTACTTCAACGTCTGGCGGGCCCGGGCGCGCTGGATGGAGACGCATTTCTACGCCCCGATGCTGGCCGAGGGCGACCTTCACCTCGAGGAGGACTGGCAGCGCGTTCTGGCCAACGACTACCTGAGGCCGCGCTACCACGTCCCGCTGATGGTCGCGATGGGCCGCCGCATCCGCCGCAACTATTTCTGGATCCTGCTGATCCAGACGCTTGCCTTTGCCGGCAAGATCGCCGTGCATCCGACCCCGGCCGCCTCCGTCGACGAGGCGATCCGCCGCGCCGATATCGGCCCGCTGCCCGGTGAGCTGATCGCCGCCATGGGCGCGCTCTACGTGCTGGCCTTCGGCGCCATCGCGCTCTGGAGCAAGCGCGACGACCTCGCGCGCTCGCGCAGTCGCGGTCGGGCGAAATCCGACTCCATGGGTTAACTCTGTGGGTTAACCCTGCGGTTAACTTTTCCTTCCCAGAATCGGTAAAACTGCCTAGAAGCTGCGCCAGATCAAGGTGAGTGTCACAAAATTTTTGCAATCTTGAGTCGCATCACCCCTTTCCGAGGATCTCAAAAATGGAAGCTTCTACGCAGAACGACCCGCAGCCGGCCCCCCTGTTCGACTTCGTCATGGAAGCGTCGATCGGTTCAGCCATCGCAGCCTTCGTTCTGACCCAGTCGCTTCCAATCACCGTGGCGGCGCTCTGCGTCGTCTGGCTCGCGGGCATGGTGCTGGTGGATCCGTTCCACGACTGAGCCCGTGGCCTCTTGCGCAATGCGCAAAGCGCTTCTAAAGCGTGGCCATGACCCAGCATGACCGCCTCCTCATCATCGATTTCGGCTCGCAGGTGACGCAGCTGATCGCGCGCCGCCTGCGCGAGCTGAACGTCTATTGCGAAATCCATCCCTATCAGAACGTCTCCGACGCCTTCCTGAAGGAGTTCGCCCCGAAGGCGATCATCTTCTCCGGCGGCCCGGACAGCGTCACCCGCGACGGCTCGCCGCGCCCGCCCAAGGCGGCCTACGAGCTTGGCGTGCCGATCCTCGGGATCTGCTACGGCCAGCAGGTGATGATGCAGGACCTCGGTGGTCGCATCGAGGCGGGGGAAAGCCACACCGCCGAGTTCGGCCGCGCCTACGTGACGCCGACCGAGCACAGCACCGAGTTCTTCAACGGCTGGTTCCTCGACGCCACCGGGCGCGAGCAGGTCTGGATGAGCCACGGCGACCACGTGGCCGAGATCGCCCCCGGCTTCGACGTCTACGGCACCTCGCCCGGCGCGCCCTTCGCGATGATCGCCGATCTCGAGCGCCGCTTCTACGCGGTTCAGTTCCACCCCGAGGTGCATCACACCCCGAACGGTGCGACGCTCTACGAGAACTTCGTCAAGATCGCGGGCTTCACCGGCGACTGGACGATGACCGCCTACCGCGAAGAAATGATCGCCAAGATCCGCGAGCAGGTCGGCGACAAGCAGGTGATCTGCGCGCTTTCGGGCGGCGTCGACAGCTCGGTCACCGGCATCCTGCTGCACGAGGCCATCGGCGACCAGCTGACCTGCGTCTTCGTCGATCACGGCCTGCTGCGCCTCAACGAGGCCGAGCAGGTGGTGTCGATGTTCCGCGACAACTACAACCTCAACCTCATCCATGCCGATGAGTCCGAGCTCTTCCTTGGCGCGCTCGAGGGCGTCTCGGACCCCGAGATCAAGCGCAAGACCATCGGCAAGCTGTTCATCGACGTGTTCCAGAAATACGCCGACCAGATCGAGGGCGCCGAGTTCCTCGCGCAGGGCACCCTCTATCCCGACGTGATCGAGAGCGTTTCGTTCTCCGGCGGCCCCTCGGTCACCATCAAGTCGCACCACAACGTGGGCGGCCTGCCCGAGAAGATGGGCCTCAAGCTGGTCGAACCCCTGCGCGAGCTGTTCAAGGACGAGGTGCGCGCACTGGGGCATGAGCTGGGCCTGCCCGCAAGCTTCATCGGCCGCCACCCGTTCCCCGGGCCGGGCCTCGCGATCCGCTGCCCCGGCGAGATCACCCGCGACAAGCTCGAGATCCTGCGCAAGGCGGACGCGGTCTATATCGACCAGATCCGCAAGCACGGGCTTTATGACGAGATCTGGCAGGCCTTCGCAGCCATCCTGCCGATGCGCACCGTGGGCGTGATGGGCGATGGCCGCACCTATGACTACGCTCTGGCGCTGCGCGCGGTGACCAGCGTCGACGGCATGACGGCGGATTACTACCCGTTCACCCACGAATTCCTCGGCGAGACCTCGACCCGGATCATCAACGAGGTGAAGGGCATCAACCGGGTGTTCTACGACTGCACCTCGAAGCCGCCGGGCACCATCGAACTCGAGTGACCGCACGCCGCGCGTGACCGATTGCACACGAACGATAATCGCAAGCCCCGCATTGTCCGATGCGGGGCTTGTGTCTTTCCGGGGCGCGGGCCAATGTCGCGCCGCCCGCGGGCGGTCGAAAAGGCCGGCCCCGGCCGAGGAGACCCCATGCCCGAGATCCGCCTGACCGGCACCATGACCTGCCCGCCGGAGCGCGCCGACGCCATCCGCGCCGCGCTGCCCGAGCACATCCGCCTGACCCGCGCCGAGCCCGGTTGCCTCGCCTTCGAGGTCACCGAGACCGCTTCGGGCGTGTTCTCGGTCGCAGAGCGCTTCACCGACCGGGCCGCCTTCGAGGCGCATCAGCTCCGCACGCGGGCGAGCGACTGGGCCCGCGTCACCGAGGGCTGCCCGCGCGACTACGAGGTGACCGAGGCATGAGCCAGACCCTGCAGGCCGTTCTGTGGATGACCGGCGCGGTCGTCTCCTTCACCTCGATGGCGGTGGCGGGTCGTGCCGTCAGCCTCGATCTCGACACGTTCGAGATCATGCTCTACCGCTCGATCATCGGCGCCATCATCGTCACCTCGGTGCTCATGGCCACGGGCAAGCTCTCGCAGATCAACCGCGACCGTTTTGGCCTGCACGTGGCGCGCAACATCAGCCACTTCGCCGGCCAGAACTGCTGGTTCTTCGCCGTGGCCACGATCCCGCTGGCACAGGTCTTTGCGCTCGAATTCACCTCGCCGCTCTGGGTCATCCTGCTGTCGCCGCTGGTCCTGGGCGAGCGCATCACGCCAAGCCGCGCCATCGCCGCCGGCATTGGCTTTGTCGGCATCCTCGTGGTCGCACGGCCGACGCCCGAGACCCTCAGCCCCGGTCTGATCGCGGCGCTGCTGGCCGGCGTCGGCTTTGCCGGCTCGGCGGTGTTCACGCGCAGGCTGACCCGCACCGCGTCGACCGCCTGCATCCTGTTCTGGCTGACCGTCATGCAGGCCGTCTTCGGGCTCGTCTGCGCCGGCATCGACGGCGACATCGCCCTGCCCGCCGCCTCGACCTGGCCCTGGGTGGTGCTGATCGCCATCGCCGGGCTCGTGGCGCATTTCTGTCTCACAACGGCACTGGGCCTCGCTCCGGCCCCGGTGGTCATGCCGATCGATTTCGCCCGCCTGCCGCTGGTCGCCGTGGTGGGGATGCTGGTCTATGCCGAAGCGCTGGATCCCTTCGTCTTCCTTGGCGCCGCGATCATCTTTGGCGCCAACTATTTCAATATCTTGCGTGAAACCCGTTAGACCGCCCGCCCCCTCGTCAAAGTGACGTTACGGCGCGGCGCGTCAACTTACGCTGGGTCATTGATTGACCCTTCAACCACCACGTCGTTAGCGTCGAAGGTGGAGGAGATACCTTAGGGAGAGGGAACTCATGAAATTTTTGCTGACCGGCGCCTCGGCGCTGGCCCTGTCTGCGACCGCGCTTCACGCGGGCGGCATCGAGCGGACACAACAATCGGCGATGATCCTGTACGAGACCGGCAATGTACTGGAATTCTCGCTGGGCTACGCCAACCCGTCGCTTTCGGGCAAGAACATCTCGCCGCCGTTTCCGGCGCAGGACATTGACGACGTGGGCGATGGCTTCTGGCTGCCGTCCTTCAGCATCAAGTACGATGTCAACGACCGGCTGGCCCTTGCGCTGATCTACGATCGCCCCTTCGGCGCCGACATTGCCTATGAGAGCGGCAACATCCCCCTCGGTGGCACCACCGCAGAGGCGAACACCAACACCCTGACCGCGCTTGCCAAATACCAGTTCAACCAGAATTGGAGCGCGTTCGGCGGCCTGCGGTTCCAGCAGGCACAGGGCGACATCCACCTTCAGGGGGCCGCCTACGGCGCGGTGAGTGGCTACGAGGTCAATCTCGACAAGACCAATGGCATCGGCTACGTGCTCGGCGCCGCTTACGAGGTGCCCGAGATCGCGCTGCGCGTGGCGCTGACCTACAACTCGTCGATCACCCACGACATGGACACCACCGAGTCCGGGCCGCTGGTCGATCCCGACGGCCCCGGCCCGATCCCGGCCCTGCCTCTGCTCAACGCCAGCGGCGAAACCGAGGTGAAGACCCCGGAAAGCTGGAACCTCGAGTTCCAGACCGGCATCGCCAAGGACACGCTGCTCTTCGGCGGCGTCCGCTACGTGAAGCACTCTCAATTCCGCGTTGATCCCGACAGCTTCGAAACCGTGGTCGGCAACGGCCTGATCGATCTCGAGGACAGCACCGCGTACACGCTGGGCGTCGGCCGCCGCTTCAACGAGAAGTTCTCGGCGGCGATCAGCGCCACCTACGAAGCCTCCGGCGACGAGCTTGTCTCGCCGCTCGCGCCCAAGACCGGCTACACGCAGCTTCGGCTCGCGGGCTCCTACAACGTGACCGAGGACGTCACTGTCTCTGGCGGTGTCAGCTATTTCTGGCTAGGCGATGCGAAGCCCGAGACCGGCACGCCCGACGTCGCCCGTGCCGACTTCGAGGACAACTCCGCCTGGGGCGTCGGTCTCAAGGTCGCCTACCGCTTCTGACGGCACCACAATCGAGCAGCAAGATGGCCCGCCCGGGCGCCGAAAGGCGCTCGGGCGGGCTGCATTCAGGCCCCAGCAGCGGCGGCATTTGACGCCATGCGCGGGCCTCAGTACCTGTGGTCCGAACGACTCGAAGGATGCCCGCCCATGTACTACCCGACCGCGAACGACTGGCGCGCCGCGCCGCACAAGCGCGTGGTGCTGTTCGCCATGTCGGGGCTTGGCAAGACCCATGTCTCATCGATGCTGCGCCAGACCGGGCACTGGTTCCACTACTCGATCGATTACCGCATCGGTACGCGCTACATGGGCGAATACATCGCCGACAACGCCAAGCGCGAGGCAATGAAGGTGCCATTCCTGCGCGAACTGTTGATGTCGGATTCGATCTACATCGGGTCGAACATCACCTTCGACAACCTGACCCCGGTCTCGACCTATCTTGGCAAGCCAGGCGACACCGCCAAGGGTGCCCTGCCGATGGAGACCTATCAACTTCGGCAGGACCAGTTCCGCCGGGCCGAGGAGCAGGCGCTGCTCGACACGGGCTACTTCATCGACCGCGCCGAAGAGCTCTACGGCTACCCGCATTTCGTTTGCGATACCGGCGGCTCGATCTGCGAATGGGTCGATGCCGAAGACCCTAGGGATCCGATCCTGTCGGAGCTCTCGAGCCACGCGCTGATGGTCTGGATCCGCGGCACCGAGGCCCATACCGAGGAACTCATCCACCGCTTCGACCGCGCGCCGAAGCCGATGGCCTACCAGCCCGAATTCCTCGCCGCCGCCTGGCGCGCCTATCTCGACGAGACGGGGCTTTCCGAAACCTCCGTCGATCCCGACGCCTTCATCCGCTGGACCTATGCCCGCGCGCTCGCCCACCGCCAGCCGCGCTACGAGGCGATGGCGCAGAACTGGGGCGTCACCGTCGAGGCCGCCGACATGGCCACGGTCCGCGACGAGGCGGATTTCGCGCAGGTCATCGCCGCCGCCCTGCCCGGCTGAGCCCCGCCCGCCCCTTCGAAGCGGTGCTTGGAAAACCCGGCGCGCCGCCCTACCTGTCCCATCCGAGAAGAAGTGATCCCGATGCCCATCAAACTGCCCTCCGACCTGCCCGCCTATGACGTCCTCACCAACGAGGGCGTCATGGTCATGGACGAGGACAGCGCCGGGCGTCAGGACATCCGACCGCTGCGCATCGCGCTGCTCAACCTGATGCCGAAGAAGATCCAGACCGAGAACCAGTTCGCCCGCCTGATCGGCGCGACGCCGCTGCAGATCGAGTTCTCGCTGATCCGGATGTCCGAGCACCAGACCAAGAACACCGCCGCCGATCACATGGAGAACTTCTACCGCCCCTTCGCCGAGGTCGAGGCGACAGGCGAGAAGTTCGATGGTCTGGTGATCACCGGCGCACCGATCGAGCATCTGCCGTTCGCGGAAGTCACCTACTGGGACGAACTGACCCGCGTGTTCGACTGGACCCAGACCCATGTGCATTCCACGTTCGGCGTGTGCTGGGGCGGCATGGCGATGATCAACTATTTCCACGGCGTGCCCAAGCACATCCTCGATGCCAAGGCCTTTGGCTGCGTGCGGCACCAGAACCTCGCGCCCGCGTCGCCCTATCTGCGCGGCTTCTCGGACGACATGGTGATGCCGGTGTCACGCTGGACCGAGATGCGCCGCGACGAGGTCGAGTCGGCGGGGCTGCGCGTCCTGATCGACAGCCCCGAGACCGGCCCGGCGCTGGTCGAGGATCCGGGCCACCGGGCGCTCTATATCTTCAACCATCTCGAATATGACAGCGGCACGCTGAAGGAAGAGTACGACCGCGACGTCGAGGCCGGAAAGCCGATCAACGTGCCCGCCAACTACTATCCCGACGACGATCCGACAAAGACGCCCCAGAACCGCTGGCGCAGCCACGCCCACCTGCTTTACGGCAACTGGATCAACGAGATCTATCAGACCACCGCATTCGACATGCGCCGCATCGGGCTGGAAAGCACCGACTGGCGCGGACGTAAAGGACCCTGAGATGAAACGACGCGCGCTGCTCTCCCTCCTGTTCCTTGGCGTCGCGGCCTGCACCGCCGGGAACCGGGCCTCCGACAGCAGCGGCGCGGCGGCGCTCGAGGCCTATCCGCCCGAGGGCCGGTTTCTCGAGGTCTCGGGCCAGCGGGTGCATTACGTCGAGAAAGGCAGCGGCCCGCCGCTTGTGCTGATCCATGGTGCCAGCGGCAACCTGCGCGACTGGACCTACCGGGCGGTTGACCAGCTGTCGCGGCGCTACCGCGTCATCGCCTTCGACCGGCCCGGCATGGGATACACGCCGCGCATCGACAGCAACGGCGCCTCGATCCAGCAACAGGCCGCGCTGCTCAGCGCCGCGAGCCGCCAGCTCGGGGCCGAGCGCCCGATCGTGCTTGGCCATAGCTACGGCGGCGCGGTGGCGCTGGCCTGGGGGCTGGAGCATCCCGAGCGCGCCTCGGGGCTGGTGCTGGTCTCGGCCGCCTCGCAGACCTGGGACACCGGCGTGCCATTCTTCTACCGCCTGACCTCCGGGCCGCTGGCCGGCATCGCCAACCCGGCGATCTCGGCACTGGCCGGAGAGGACCGGGTGCTCGACGCCATCGCCGGCGTGTTCGCGCCGCAGCCGGTGCCGCCGGGCTATGCCGAGCATATCGGCGCCCAGCTGTCGCTGCGCCCCGCGAGCCTGCGCGAAAACGCCCTGCAGCGCGCCTCGCTGAAATCCGAGATCGCACGGATGCTGCCGCGCTACGGCCAGCTCGATTTGCCGGTCGAGATCCTGCACGGCGATGCCGACACCACCGTCGGCCTGCAGATCCACTCGGTGCCGACGTCGCGGCAGATTCCCGGCGCCAATCTCGTGGTTCTGCCGGGCATCGGCCACGCGGCGCAACACGCCGCCGCGCCGCAAATGTATGCCGCCATCGACCGCGTCGCCGCCCGTGCGGGTTTGCGTTAAGGCGATTTACATTCCATATTGCCCCGCACGGCAACCAGCAGGACACCCGCCTTGACCACTCCCTTCGACGGCGCCATCAGCAGCTACTTCAACGACGATGCCCCCGATGCCATCCGCAAGGCGCTCAAGCGCGCCGACAAGGATGAGATCCTGTCGAGTTCCTACCCCTATTCCGAGGAAATGAAGGGCAAGGCCTACCAGCGCGAGATGGACGCGCTGCAGATCGAGCTGGTGAAGATGCAGAGCTGGGCCAAGGCCACCGGCCAGCGCATCGCCTGCGTCTTCGAGGGCCGCGACGCCGCCGGAAAGGGCGGCACGATCAAGCGCTTCCGCGAGAACCTCAACCCGCGCGGCGCCCGCGTGGTGGCGCTCTCCAAGCCCTCGGACACCGAGGCGACGCAATGGTATTTCCAGCGCTATATCGAGCACCTTCCAGCCGGCGGCGAAATCGTGTTCTTCGACCGCTCCTGGTACAACCGCGGCGTGGTCGAGAAGGTCTTCGGCTTTTGCACCGAAGCCGAGCGCGAGCATTTCTTTGCCCAGGTTCCGGATTTCGAGTCGATGCTGGTCGAGGAAGGCATTCTGGTGTTCAAGTTCTGGCTCAATGTCGGCCGCGCCGAGCAGCTGCGCCGCTTCCTCAAGCGCGAGGAAGACCCTCTCAAGCAATGGAAGCTGAGCTGGATCGATGTCGAGGGGCTCAAGCGCTGGGATGAGTACAGCGCCGCGATCCAGGAGACGCTGTCGCGCAGCCACAGCGCCGCCGCGCCCTGGACGGTGATCCGCTCCGACGACAAGAAGCGCGCCCGCCTCGCGGCGATCCGGCACGTGCTGAGCCATCTCGACTATGCCCGGAAAGATGCCCGCGCCGTCGGCGCCCCCGATCCGAAGATCGCCGGCGGGCCGGAGATCTGGGACGCCTGATGCCCAAGCGCGGCTATCATCACGGCAACCTGCGTCAGGCCCTCGTCGATGCGGCGCTCGAGCTGATCGAGGAAAAGGGTCCGACCGGCTTCACGCTGTCGGAGGCGGCCAAGCGTGCCGGGGTGACGCCGGCGGCGGTCTACCGCCACTTCGACGGCCGCGAGGACCTGATCGCCGAGGCCGCCCGCCAGGGCTACGAGATCTTTGCCGACCTGATGGCCTATGCCTATGACGATGGCCGTCCCTCGGCGCTGGCCGCCTTCGAGGCCACCGGCCGCGCCTATCTCGCCTTCGCGCGCAAGCATCCCGGGCACTACATCGCGATGTTCGAAAGCGGCATCTCGGTCAACCACTCGCCCGAGCTCGCCGCCCTCTCGGCCCGCGCCCGCGGCATCCCCGAGCGCGCCGCCGCCGAGCTGTCGCAGCACATCCCGCCCGAGAAGCGCCCGCCGCCCTCGATGGTCTCGGCCCATGTCTGGGCGTTCTCGCATGGGGTTGTCGAGCTCTTCGCGCGCAACTCGCCGGGCACCCAGTCGCCCTTCCCGCCCGAGGCGCTGCTCGAGAGCGGCATCGGCATCTATCTGCGCGGGCTCGGGCTGATCCCGCCAGATTGAGGGTCAGGTGATCTCGTCGTAAATCGCCTCGATGGCGGACACATGGGCGCCAAGCGAGAACAGCCTCTCGCAGCGCGTCTGGGCGGCGGCGCAGCGCGCGGCGGAACTCTCGAGATCGGACAGCACCTCCAGCACCGCCTGCGCGAACCCCTCGACATCGTCGGGCGCCACAAGGTGCCCCGTCAGGCCGTCCTCGACGATCTCGGTGTTGCCGCCCTCGCGGGTGGCGATCAGCGGCACACCAGCAAGCCCTGCCTCGATCAGTGTGCGCCCCAGAGCTTCGTTCCGCGCCGGGGCGACGAGCGCCGAGAAGCCTGCCATCACCGGGCCGAAGGGCGATTGAGGCCCGACCAACCGCACGGCATCGCCAAGCCCGAGCTCGGCGATGCGCGCTTCGACGTGTCCCAGAAACGGCTGGTGCAATGCCCCGTACATCGGAAAGACCAGCGGCCCCGAATGGGCCGCTCGAACCCGCGCGGCGATCTCGACGAACAGCTCAGGGCGCTTGCGATCCGAGAAATTTGCGACATAGCCGACCACCGCCGTTCCCGGTGCGACGCCGAGCGCGGCACACAGCGCGGCACGCGCCTCTTCGCTCGCGGGCTGCTGCGGCAGGAACGGGTTGTAGATCATCCTGGCATGACCTTGCAGTGCAACGGGGAGGCTCTGCAGCGTGAAGCGGGACACGGCGATGAAGGCCGCGGCACGCAGACCCCAGCGCGCCATATGCTTGCCAGAGGCAGGCGTCCGCTGATGCCAGACATGGGCGGGACCGTCCGCAGCGCTCCAGATCAGGTGATTGCGCATGTCGTGGGTGTGGACGATATCGAAGCGATGCGCGCCGAGCCACTCTGCCAGACCGCGCCGCGTGCGCCGCCGTGCCAGCGCCGAGCGCCAGGCGGCACGCAGCTTCGGCGCCTCGACGTCCGGCAAGGGCACCCAAGGCTCGTTCTCGGCGGCGAGATGATCGACCAGCGCCCCCGCCCTGCGATGCAGACCCAGCGTCACCTCGTGCCCGGCCTCGCGTAGCGCGCGCGCCAAGAGCAACGACGAGATATGCGACCCGCCGACACTGTCACCGGTATAGGGAAACAAGATGTTCAGGGGGCGCGTCATAAGGTCCTCGGATCAAGCGTCGGTCCTCACTACGATATCGGACACCGTGGTGCTAGGGGTTGCCGCCACCGTACTGCCCGGTACAACGTCCGGAACCCGACAGTTGAAGGAGTTCCCATGACCGACCAGTTGCCCGCCCCAGACGTTTCGGTCCGGAACAACGACCTGTCAAACGCGCCCGGCCTGCCATTGATCCTCGTTGTGCGCAACGAGCGCCCGTTCCTGCCGGATTTCCTGAAACACTACCGCGCGCTCGGGGTGAAGCGCTTCTTCATCCTAGACGATGCCTCAGATGATGGAACGCCCGACTACCTGCTGGACCAACCCGACGTCTGCCTGCTGTCCTCGACCAGCCGCTACGGTGACATTCCGCCCGAAGAGCGACGCCCCGGGATCGTCCGCAACAAGGGCGATCTGCGCATGATCCATGTCTGGCGAACCGAGCTCATGGACCGCTTCTGCATGAATCAGTGGGCGCTGCAATGCGACATCGACGAGTTCCTGCTGCTGCCCGACGGCAAGACCCTGAGTGACGTCATCGCCCGGCTCGAGGCCGAGGGCGCGAACGGGGCATGGGCCGGGATGATCGACCTCTATCCCCGCAACATCGCCGATCTTGCGGTCTATCCCGAAAGCGGCTTCACCTGGCCCGCGGCGGAATGGTTCTTCGACGGGGTGCGGCACTTCTCACTGCGTGCGGGCAAGCCTCCACGCCATCGCTACGTTGGAGTGCGCCATCGGCTCGACGTGGCCTACGCCGGCAAGGAGGACATCGGTATGAAGAACCGGTTGAAGCTGCGCCTGCTGGGAGCCCGCAAGGCCCCCTCGGGCACGCTGATGAAGCCGCTGATCCAGAAATGGCGGTCGGGCCAGGCGTTCTACAGCAGCCACCGCACCACCCTCGCCCTGAGTCATCGCATCCTGCTGCCGCTGCTGCACTACCGCTACACGCCCGCGATGCTGCGCAAGCTGGAATGGGCTCCGCAGGCGGGCGGCTATTCCAAGGGCAACAAGGATTACCTGCGCATAGACGCCATGCTGTCCAAGATGCGCGAGGAGAACGCCAGCTTCCTCGGGCCCCGCTCTGTGCCACTGACCGGCTGGGACAGCCTCGAGAAGACCGGCAATGCCGTGTGGTGATCAGCGCAGGAAAGGCTCGGCCAAGCGCCGCAGAAGCGCAAGGAGCGCCCCGTGCAGACGCGGCGCGCGCTGCATCCGTCCTGCGATGCGCTCCCACTTGAGGCGGCTCTTGCCACCGCGGCCGAGCGTCTTGAAATGGATGACCTTGCCGCGATAGTGCCGGGTGTCGTTGTAGATCCGGGGCGGCAACTTCACGAGGCGCAGCCCTCCGCGGGCGATGCATGCCCCCAGCGGGTCACCTTTCCAATCCTGCGTCATCTCCGACAGGATCAGCTGGTCGGACTTGTCCCCGGCCTCGCAGCGGCGCTGCCAGTCCACGAGAAAGGCATCGGCTTCCGGCGTCGCGGCGGCATAGAAGAATCCCGAGTTGAGATAGCCGTTGCGATGATCCTCGAACCGCTTCGCTCTGCGGCGCATGCGCGGCGTCACCGCGATATCGGCGCCGCCGCACTCGGCCGGGTGCAGGCGCGCGGTCAGCAGCATGTCCGCATCGAGCGCAAGGCACGGCAGGCCGAACCGACGGATCACCTCACGGATGGCAGCGGGCTTGTGGGTCGCTAGGATATAGCCGGCCTCGCACATCTCACGGAAGCTGCCGTCGCAGCGTAGGTCGATCAGCTCCGAACGGAGCGCCGCGCGCTGCGCCTCGGTCAGGCCGAGATCACCGATCACCGGATAACTGCCTTGGACGCGCAGTAGATTGCGTTCGAAGACTTGCGCCAATTCGAAGAAATTCGAGTCGCAGCAAATGAGAACGACGAACCCCTGCGCCTCGAAACGTTCCCTCTCCATGCCCTGCCCTTTTACAGCAAAAAGGCAGCCGGAGGTGCTCCGGCTGCCCTTGAAATCTGCGAGAAGAAGCTGATCAGCGCTTCGAGAACTGGAAGCTGCGGCGCGCCTTGCGCTTACCGAACTTCTTACGCTCGACGACGCGGCTGTCGCGGGTCAGGAAGCCTGCGGCTTTCAGAGCCGAACGCAGCGACGGATCGTAGAGCTGCAGCGCCTTCGAGATGCCGTGCTTGACCGCGCCGGCCTGACCGGAGAGGCCACCACCCTTGACGGTGGCATAGACGTCGAACTGGTCTTCGACACCGGCAACCGAGAACGGCTGGCGCAGGATCATCTGCAGCACCGGACGGGCGAAGTAGGTGTTCAGCTCCTTGCCGTTCACCGACACCTTGCCGGAACCCGGCTTGAGCCAGACACGGGCGACCGCGTCCTTCCGCTTGCCGGTGGCATAGGAGCGGCCGAACTCGTCACGGACGGGCTCGCGCGGCGCTTCTTCGATTTCCGGGGCTGCGTCCACACCGGCTGCGGCGCCCAGTTCTTCCAGGGAATTGATCTGTTCAGCCATGATTACACCCGGGTGTTCTTCTTGTTCATCGACTTGACGTCGAGCGCTTCGGGCGCTTGCGCCTCGTGCGGATGCTCGGCGCCGGCGTAAATGCGCAGGTTGGTCAGCTGCGCGCGCGACAGGCGGTTGCCCGGCAGCATGCGCTTGACGGCCTGGAACACCACGCGCTCGGGGTGCGCACCCTCGAGGATCTGCGCCTTGGTGCGCGACTTGATGCCGCCCGGGTGGCCGGTGTGCCAGTAGAAGTTCTCTTCACGCTTCTTGCCGGTCATCTGCACCTTGTCGGCGTTGATGACGATGACATTGTCGCCCATATCCATGTGCGGCGTGAAGGTTGCCTTGTGCTTGCCACGAAGGCGCATGGCGACGATCGATGCGAGACGGCCGAGAACGACGCCTTCCGCGTCGATCACGATCCATTTCTTCTCGATGTCTGCCGGAGTTGCAGAGAAGGTTTTCATCGTGTTGCCCTTGAGCTTGTCTTGGAGCTTGTCTTGAGAGGACCCCGTGGAGGGTCCGAATTCCGATTGCCGGGTTATACGCGTCCGAAAATCGCAGTCAAGCGGGCAAAACCCAAATTTACAAAGCAAAAACATGCGCTTAAAATTATGGTATAATAATACCCCATAATTTCAGACCAGAATCTGCTCCGGCGGATTGTCGAGCAGCTGGCGCAGCCGCGCCAGCGCCGCCTCGAAATCCGCCATCGCCACTTGGGCGTTCATGCCGATGCGGACCGCGTGCGGCGCAAAGCCGTTGCGCGGCGCGAAATCCTCCGCCGGGCGCACCTGCACCCCCTGCTGCTCGGCGGCGAGACAGAAGGCGGCGGCGCGCCAACCCGCAGGCAGTTGCAGCCAGACGAAAGGCGAGTCCTCGTGCCAGCTCAGGTCGAACCCGCCGAGGGCGTTCACCGTGCTGCGCACGTAGACCGCGTTGCGGTTGCGCACCGAGCGCACGATCTCGCGGGTTTCCTCGCGGGTGAGCAGATCCCGCGTCAGATCGGCCAGCGGCCGCGCCAGCCCGAAAAAGCCGTTCTCGGCCACCCGGCGCAGCGCCGTGCGGCTGCGCTGAGGCGCGACGGCAAAGCCGATGCGCAGCGCCGGTGTCAGGGTCTTCGAGATCGAGGACACGTACCAGCCCTGCTCCGGCAGCAGCGCCCGGTAGCTCTCGGCGCGGCTCTCGCCGAGGAAGGTGCTGTCATCCTCGAGGATGTCGAAACCGCAGCTTCGCGCCACCGCGGCGATTTCGCGCCGGCGCTCCTGCGGGGTGATCGTGACCGTCGGATTGTGCAGTTCGGGAGAGGTACAAAGCAGCTGTGCCTCGTGCCGTCGGGCCAGATCGGCGAGAGCGGATGGTACAATCCCGTGCTCATCCATCGGGACCGATACAATCTCGGCCCGCATCAGCTCGGCGGCCCGCCGGAAGCCGGGATAGGCCAGCTCCTCGACCAGCACCACCGGGCGCCGTCCACGCAGCACCGCCTGCATCACCAGAGAGATGCCGCTCTGGGCACCATGCGACAGCACCACGTCCTCGTGATGCAGCCCGCCCAGCGGAACCCCGGCCAGCCAGTCGACCACCGCCTGCCGCGCCGGGGCAAAGGAGAGCGCCGAGGGGTAGTCCAGGAGCTCCCGCCCATCCTGACTGGCAATGCGCTGAAATCCCTCACGGATCAGCGCAAGCTGCCCGAGATCTGGAAGCCGCGCGGTGAACAGGCTGACCATCTCGGCGCCCTCGGGCGTCGCCTCGTTCGGCAGGCTGATATAGAGCGGCGGGCGCGGTTCCGGCGCGCCGCTGACAAAGGTGCCGCGGCCCACTTCGGCCACCAGAAGCCCCTCATCGGTGAGCATGGTGTAGGCCCGCGCCACGGTGCCCGGCGTCATGCCAAGCCGCCAGGCGAGATCTCGCACCGGCGGCAGCTGCGTGCCATTGCCAAGCTGCTTGCCGGCAATGCCCTGCCGAAGCGCGGCAGACAGCGCGCGATATTTCGGTCCACCCGACTGTGCTTCAAACAGCCCGGATATTGTATCGGTCACAATGTTTTTCTCGACGCCCATATTGGCACAATGTATCAAATATTCACGGAAATCAAGGATATTGTATCAATACAACTAACGGAGACATCCCATGACCAACATCGCCCACGCCCCGCTCCTTGCCTATCTCGACGCGCAGCGCCCGCTGCCGCTGCTCTCGGCAATCGCGCTGCGCACCGCGGTGGTGCTGGCCAAATGGTCCGAGCGCCAGCGCACCCGAAAGGCGCTTCGCCAGCTCGACGATCATTTGCTGCGGGATGTCGGCCTGGAACGGCACGTCGCCTACAAGGAGGCACGCCGCATGTTCTGGCAGGGCTGATCCCCGGACCTGCCGGAACCTCTTCCCCTGGGCGCGAGGCATTCCTCGCGCCTTTTTTGTTGCGCAATCGCGGCCCTGTTCAAAGACGCAGCCGCGCCATCAGGCCGCACAGATCGCGCATGCGCCCGACCTCTTGCCCTACCCCACGGGTGCGGGCGGGATCGAATAGGTCAGCGAGGCATGCGCCACCGGCTTGTCCGAGCCTTCCGAGAACAACAGCACGTCGGTCACGCTCAGGGTCCGACCGAGCTTCAGCAGCCGCGCCTCGGCCAGCAGATCCTTGCCCGCCTCCGGCTTGCGCATGAAATCGATCGAGCAATGGGTCGTCACGGTCAGCGCCTGCCGGCCGATCCGCGCCAGCGTCGCCACATAGGCCGCGACATCGGCGAGCGAGAACATCGACGGTCCCGACACCGTCCCGCCCGGGCGCAGGTGCGCGTCGGAGACATGCAGGCGCATCACCAGGAGGTCCTCGTTCAGCCGGTCGATGCCGAACATCCCGTCGACCTGCGGAAACACCTCCGAGAGGTAGCTCTCGACCTCCTCAATCGTCATTGCCAGCGCCATGCTTGTCCTCCCTCTCGCAGCAAGGCTAACCTCAGCGCAAACAGAGGGAGAGGACAAGATGGCTCTGCTGGAACGTCACGACACCGGGGCGGTCGCGCATCTGCGCATGACCGCGCCCGAACGGCTGAACGCGCTTTCGGACGAGATGCTCGCCGCGATCAAGGCGCAGATCGACGCGCTGCAGGAGGATCGCACGATCCGCGCGGTGGTGATCTCGGGCGAGGGCAAGGCGTTCTGCGCCGGGCATGATCTCAAGCAGATGCAGCAGGGCCGGCAGGCCGAGGATGGCGGCAAGGCCTACTTTGCCGACCTCTTTGCCCGCTGCACCGAGGTGATGACCGGGCTGCAGCGCCTGCCCCAGCCAGTCATCGCGCAGGTCCACGGCATCGCCACCGCCGCGGGCTGCCAGCTCGTCGCCTCCTGCGATCTCGCGGTGGCGGCCGAGGGCACGCGGTTTGGCGTCAATGGCGTGAATATCGGCCTGTTCTGCTCCACACCGATGGTGGCCCTGACCCGCAACATCCCCCGCAAGCAGGCCTTCGAAATGCTCTCGACCGGGCGTTTCGCCGAGGCCGAGGAGGCCCGGCAGATGGGGCTGATCAACCGCGTGGTGCCGGGCGCGCAACTGACAGACGCCACGGCAGAGCTCGCCGAGACCGTCGCCGGCAAGCTCGGCGCGGCGGTGAAGATCGGCAAGGAGGCGTTCTACGCGCAGGCGCAGATGGGGATCGACGAGGCCTATGCCCATGCCGGGCAGGTGATGGTCGAAAACATGCTCTGGCGCGACACCGAGGAAGGCATCGCGGCCTTTCTCGAGAAACGCTCACCGGACTGGACGCAATAGACGGCGCTTGGTGACCATGTCACAGACTGCGGCCGCCGGATGCGCGATGACGGATCAGGACGCCTCTGTCACGAAAGGACATGACCCATGTTTGCCAAGAATGTCGGTGGACTCGACAAGACCCTGCGCATCGTCGTCGGCGCGCTTCTGGTGCTCGCCTTCTTCCTTACCGATGGCCCCTACAGCCCGCTCTACCTGCTCGGCATCATCCCGCTGGTGACCGGATTGCTCGGGACCTGCCCGATCTATTCGCTGATCGGGGTGAACACCTGCCCGATGAAGAAGTGACGGCGTGCCGGTGAGCGGTCCCCCGCTCACGCTGCGGCGAGGGGGAACGGATCCTGCTGCGACTTGCGTTATATCCTCAAGAAAAAGGAGATACGCCATGTTCCGCACCCTCGTCCTCGCCGCCATGTCCGCCGGCGCCCTGAGCCTGCCCATCGCCGCCAGCGCGGCTCCGAAGGGCTGCCCGCCGGGCCTTGCCAAGAAGCACAACGGCTGCAACCCGCCGGGTCAGGTGAAGGGCTATGGCGACCGGGACCGGGACCGCGACGATGATCACCGCTATCGTTACCGCGCCGGCGACCGCATAGGCGGCGACGTCATCATCCTGCGCAATCCGGATCGCTACGGGCTGCCGAACGGCACCTATTACCGCAACGACGACGTGGTCTATCGCGTCGACCCCGAAACCCGGAAGGTGCTCAACGTCATCGGGGCGATCGCCGCCTTGGCCGACTGACACCGCCCTGCCCTGAACAGCAGAAAACCGCGCCCGTCATGGCGCGGTTTTCTTTTTTTAATTCATCTATTTGCAACCCAATGCTGCTGTACCACACCAAGACAGAAGCCGCGATTCTCACACGCAAAGCACTCACTCGGCGGCCACCGCCCCCTTGCCGGGCTTCAGCATCGGCTTGAGATAGTGCCCCGTGTGCGAGCGCTCGACCTCTGCCACCTGCTCGGGCGTGCCGGTGGCGACGATCTCGCCACCGCCATCGCCACCCTCGGGGCCGATATCGATGATGTGATCGGCGGTCTTGATGACGTCGAGATTGTGCTCGATCACCACCACCGTATTCCCTGCTTCAACCAGTTCATGCAGCACTTCCAAGAGCTTGCGAACGTCCTCGAAGTGCAGGCCGGTGGTCGGCTCGTCGAGGATGTAGAGCGTGCGCCCGGTCGAGCGCTTCGCCAGCTCCTTCGACAGCTTCACCCGCTGCGCCTCGCCGCCCGAAAGCGTCGTCGCCTGCTGGCCGACCTTGACGTACCCCAGACCCACGCGCATCAGCGCATCCATCTTCTCGCGGATCGACGGTACCGCGGTGAAGAACTCCTGCGCTTCTTCCACAGTCATATCAAGCACATCGGCGATACTCTTGCCCTTGAACTTGATCTCCAGCGTCTCGCGGTTGTAGCGCTTGCCCTTGCAGGTCTCGCACTCGACATAGACGTCCGGCAGGAAGTGCATCTCGATCTTGATGACGCCGTCGCCCTGACACGCCTCGCAACGCCCGCCCTTGACGTTGAACGAGAAGCGCCCCGGCTTGTAGCCGCGCGCCTTGGCCTCGGGCAGCCCGGCGAACCAGTCTCGGATCGGGGTGAAGGCACCGGTATAGGTGGCCGGGTTCGAGCGAGGCGTGCGCCCGATCGGGCGCTGGTCGATGTCTATGACCTTGTCGAGATGCTCGAACCCCTTGATGGTCTCGCAAGGCGCCGGCGTCTCGCGCGCGCCGTTGAGCTTCATCGCGGCGTTCTTGTAGAGCGTCTCGATGGTCAGGGTCGACTTGCCGCCACCGGACACGCCGGTGACGCAGACGAACTTGCCCAGCGGGAACTCGGCGGTGACCTCCTTGAGGTTGTTGCCGGTCGCCTTGACCACCTTGAGCTTCTTCTTGTTGCCCTTGCGGCGCGTCTTGGGCACCGCGATCTCGCGCGTGCCGGCAAGGTACTGGCCGGTGAGGCTGCCAGCATCGGCGGCGATCTCCTCGGGCTTGCCGTGGCTCACCACCTGCCCGCCATGCACCCCTGCGCCGGGGCCGATGTCGAAGACGTAATCGGCCTGACGGATCATGTCCTCGTCATGCTCGACCACGATCACAGTGTTGCCCTGATCGCGCAGCGATTTCAGGGTGCCGATCAGCCGGTCATTGTCGCGCTGGTGCAGACCGATGGACGGCTCGTCGAGCACGTAGAGCACCCCCGTCAGCCCGCTGCCGATCTGGCTCGCGAGCCGGATGCGCTGACTCTCACCGCCCGAAAGCGTGCCCGCGGCACGGCTCATGGTCAGGTATTCGAGGCCCACGTTGTTGAGGAAGCCGAGCCGCTCGCGGATCTCCTTGAGGATGGCGCGGGCGATCTCGTTCTTCTGGCCGGTGAGGTTGCCCGGCACCGTCTCGATCCAGGCATAAGCCTCCTTGATCGACATCTCGACCACGTGGCCGATATGCAAAAGGTTGTCCGGGCTGCCGATCTTCACCGCCAGCGCCTCTTCGCGCAGACGGTAGCCGCCGCAAGTGCCGCAGGAGCGGTTGTTCTGGTAGCGCTCGAACTCCTCGCGGATCCAGTTGCTGTCGGTCTCGCGGTAGCGTCGCTCCATGTTGGGGATGACGCCCTCGAACACGCGGGCGACCTGGTAAACCCGGCCGCCCTCGTCATAGCGGAACTGGATTTCCTCGTCGCCCGAGCCGTGCAGGAAGACCTGCTGCACATGCGCCGGAAGGTCCTTCCAGCGCTCGTTCTTGTTGAACTCGTAATGCTTGGCGATCGACTCGATGGTCTGCAGGAAATAGGGCGACTTGCCCTTGCGCCACGGCGCGATGGCCCCGTCCGAGATCTTGAGCGTCGCGTCCGGCACCACCAGCCGCTCGTCGAAGAACAGCTCTACCCCGAGCCCGTCGCATTCCGGGCAGGCGCCGAACGGCGCGTTGAACGAGAACAGCCTCGGCTCAATCTCGGGGATGGTGAAGCCGCTCACCGGACAGGCGAAGTTCTCCGAGAAGGTGATGCGCTCTGGCTCGCCCTCATTCGGCGCGGTTTCGAGGATGGCGATGCCGGAGGCCAGATCGAGCGCGGTGCGGAAGCTGTCGGCCAGCCGGGTCTCGAGCCCCTCGCGCACCACGATGCGGTCGACGACCACGTCGATGTCGTGGCGGAACTTCTTGTCCAGCGTCGGCGGCTCGTCGAGCTCGTAGAACTGGCCGTCGACCTTGACGCGCTGGAAGCCCTGCTTGCGCAGTTCGAGGAATTCCTTGCGGTACTCGCCCTTGCGGTCGCGGATGATCGGCGCCAGCAGGTAGCCGCGGGTGCCCTCCTCCATCGCCATCACGCGGTCGACCATGTCCTGCACCTGCTGCGCCTCGATGGGCATGCCGGTGGCGGGCGAATAAGGCGTGCCGACGCGGGCGAAGAGCAGACGCAGATAGTCGTAGATCTCGGTCACCGTGCCGACGGTGGAGCGCGGGTTCTTCGACGTGGTCTTCTGCTCGATGGAGATCGCCGGGCTCAGCCCCGCGATATGGTCGACATCGGGCTTTTCCATCATGTCGAGGAACTGCCGCGCATAGGCCGAGAGGCTCTCGACATAGCGGCGCTGCCCTTCGGCATAGATGGTGTCGAAGGCAAGCGAGGACTTGCCCGAGCCCGACAGGCCGGTGATCACCACCAGCTCGTCGCGGGGAATGTCGACATCGATGGATTTCAGATTGTGTTCGCGCGCGCCGCGAACCTCGATCTGCTTCAGCTCTGGCATGAGACCTCCGGGACGGGATTGCCCGTTACATAGGCGAAAGCGCCGGCTTGGCCAATCCCAAAGCGAGAACATTTCAGGAACGTTACCGCGCAACCTTTACATTCACATAAATGAATTAATATAGCATGGGCAACCAAAGCAGGAGATCCGCGATGTTCGCCTTCCGCAATGCCTTTCGCAGCCCCGAGATGACCGCCGCCGAGGCGGTGGCGAAGACCGCCACGGGCGAGCTTGTCCTGATCGACATCCGCGATGGGTCCGAGCTCGCGGCGAGCGGCAAGGCCCGGGGCGCACTGCACGTTCCGATGGCTGCCTTCGGGATGCGCTGCGACCCGCGCAGCCCGGAATGCCTGCCGGAACTCGGATCCGGCAAGCCCATCGCGGTCTACTGCGCCAGCGGGGCCCGCTCCGGCATGGCCAAGGGCATGCTGAAACGCTTCGGCTACGAAGACGTGCACAATATCGGGGGCCTGGCCCACTGGCAGCGCGCCGGTGGCCCCGTCGAGCGCGCCTGAGCGTTCCGAAATCGTCCCGTATCCGGGCCCGGCCGCAGGGGCCGGCCTGCCTCCGGCGGGAGTATTTTCGACGAAGAGAAGATGCGGGCGCAGCGCTTCTGTCTTCTTCTGGCTGAAAATATCCCGGGGGAGTCCGCGCGCCCTGCGCGGACGGGGGCAGCGCCCCCTACGGCACAGCCATCTCGGGTCGGAGATCGGGCCGAAGATCGGGCCGGTGCCACGTTTGCCAGCCAGCACCGTTTCAGCCCCGCTTGAGCAGCGCGGCGTCGCGAGAGCCGGCCCCCAGCTCGTCTAGAGGCGGGTCGGGATCGAGAATTACAACCTGCCCCTTGGAAACGTCGATGATCCCCTCCGAGCGCAAGCGTCCCAGGGCCTTGTTCACGCTCTGCCGCGAGCAGCCGAGGATCTCGGCCAACTCCGCCTGGTTGGCGCGGACCCGGTCGCGTCCGTCGCACATGGTGAGCAGCCGCAGGAAAAGCCGCTGCTCGAGCGAGCCGTGCTGATCGAGCGCCTTGACCGCGTTGTCATGTGCCATGCGGCTGCGGAACACCGAGGCGACGTTGCGGATGAAGACCGGCGTACGCAGGAACTCGTAGACCACTGCCGTCGGGCAGAAGAGCAGCGTGGTGAGCGGCTGGGTGCGGCACCACGCGATGCAGGTCTCGCGCGAGATGCACTCGATCTCGCCCACCGTTTCGCCGGGGCCGATATGCGCCAGCAGCGTCTGCTCGCCGCGCTCTCCGGTCAGCACCACGTCGACGCGGCCATGCGCCACTAGAAACAGGCCCGGCGGCACCACGTCCTGCTCGAGCAGCAGCTCGGGGAATTCGCAGGTCCGCGCCTCGCACCGGTTCAGGAAGTCCGCCTTGTCCTCCGCCGGCAGGTCCGAGAGAATCCTGGCTCTCAGCAAATGCGGAAACGCCACTGCATTCTTCATGGATTCGACCGGTCCTCCAGATAAGAGCGGATCTCGCGCATGTTGCAGACTGGCTGGGTAGGGTCGGCACAACAAGACTGAACCGCTGCGACAGATGCGCCGTAGATCTCTTCCCATGCCTCCTCCGAGAGCCCGAAATAGGGCGGCATGGCATGGCTGAGCGGATAGCTCTGCGCCGCCTCGTCGGCGCCGTGCACCGGCGCGCCGGTCATCCAGGAGGCCAGCTGACCGCAGGAGCCGGGCTTTTCCGCCGACGGGTCCGGCGGGCTGAGGCGCCCGGTGCCGATACGGTGGCAGCCGAGACAGGTGTTGTCGCGCGGCAGCATCTCGTGGGTCGGCCAGTTGGCGAAGCCGAAGCCCGCATCGACATGCGCATAGGGCCCGAGCGGATTGGTCGGCACGTGGCCCCAGACCTGCCCGACGAAGGGCGAGTACATGAACGGGTCATTGTCGTGGCAACTGCCGCAGTCATCCGCGACGACGGTCTCGGGCGGCGCCCAGAAGCCTTCGGCACCCGGATCGGTCGGCGACGGCACCGCCGCGCCGCTGACCGGCGCGCCCCCGGGGCCCTTGGCCTGAAACCAGCAGGTCGCGCCGGTGGCCGGGTTGTGCGCGATCACGTCGATCTCGTCGAACTCCGTGCTGTCGGCGCTGCGCAAGCGCTTCTGGCGGCACATGACCGACACCTGCGCGGTCTCGGTCGAGAGGTTCAGGATGCGCGAGAACGGCACGCATTGCCCGTCCGAACCCGGCCCGTTGTCGAGCAGCCCCGGCCGGTCACAGGTTTCGGGCGCGCGGTCGGAGATCCGGGCGCCGTCGACGGTGATCGGCACGGTGACGCCCTCGGCGCAGTCGAAGCCCGGGATCGGCGCGATGGCGGCCGCGCAGGCCGCGCCGTAGACCTCGTGCGGCGATTGGGCGTCTGCCGGCGGCGCGAGCACAGCCAGCGTTATGGCGGAGGCGAGAATGCTGGCTCTCATAGCTCAATCGCCTCGCCGGCATTGACCGCCTCGGCCAGCGAGCGCAGCGCCTCGAAGTAGCGCACGTAGCCGGTGCAGCGGCATATATGGCTGCCGATGGCCTCCATCATCGCGGCCTCGAGCTGGTCAGGCGGCACCGGCTGCGCCTGCAGCCCGCTCAGGAACATCCGCGCCGCCATCACGAAGCCCGGTGCGCAATAGCCGCACTGGAAGGCGAACTGGTCGAGGAAGGCCTGTTGCACCGGATCGGGCCGGCCTCCGCGGGCGACGCTCTCGATGGTCGAGACCTGTGTGCCGTCGAGCGTTGCCAGCGCGGTGGAGCAACTGATCGTCGGCGAGAGCGCCGGGCTCGGCGGCTTGACCACCTGCACGGTGCAGGCACGGCAGACGCCGATACCGCAGCAGAGCTTGGTGCCGGTGAGGTTCAGCTCGTCATGCAGGAAATCGAGCAGCGTTTCCTGGCCGCGGCTGTCGGGCAACTCGAAGCCCACGCCGTTGACTGTAAAGCGGATGGTCATGGCGCGAGCCCCCCGAGGATCTTGTCCGGTGTGATCGGCAACGAGGCGAAGCGTATGCCGGTGGCATCGCGCAGCGCGTTGGAGATCGCCGGCGGGATCGAGCACATCACCGCCTCGGCGATGCCGCGTCCGACCCTCGGGCTGTCCGGCGGCGGCGGCAGGGTGATCAGCTCCTGCGCCCGCGCACCCGGCACGTAGCGGTCGCCCAGAGGCACGTCGCCGGCGCGCGCCACATGGTAGCGGTTGAGGTTCCAGCGCCCGTCGGCGGGGCCCTCCATGCCCGGCGGCATGTCCTCGAGCAGGCTGTAACTGATCGCCATCGCGACGCCGCCCTGACTCTGCCCCGAGACCAGCTCGGGCACGTGGATGTGCCCGGCATTGAGCACGCTCAACACGTTCTCCACCTGCACCTGTCCGCTCGCACGGTCGAGCGTCAGCCCGACCACGTTGACGCAAGGCGCCCAGACATAGCGCGAATAGCGCGCGGTCTCGGGCGCGGGGTAGCTGCCGTCGCTGCGCGGGATCGGCTGCGGCGCGGTCTTGCTGCCGTGGTAATAGGCCAGCCCGTCGAGCTGCAGGCGCAGCGCGCCGCCGGGCGTGTCGAAATCGGCCTCGACCCAGACGTTCTGGAAATAGGCATGCCCCAGCGCGCCAGTGGGCAGGCCCATTTCATGCACCACTTCGGCCAGCGCCGCCAGCGTCAGCGGCGCGCCAATCCCGCCCGCGGGCCGCAGCGCGCCGGCGTCCCAGACCACATCCTCGGCCGACAGCGGACCACCATCCCAGAGCCTTGCCGCCGCGACCAGCAGCGAGCCGCGCAGCAAGGCCTGCGCCGTCTGTTGCACGGTGTTGACCTGATGCAGCCCGGTCAGGCAGGCCGAGGACGAGCCGGTGCCCTTCTGGGTCCACATCGGATCGTCCCAGCGGTCTGGGTTGTCGCTGTCATCGCTCAGCCCGGTCTGCGGGAAGAGCGTGTAGCCGCCCATCTCAACGCGGGTCGCATTGGCCCCGAGGATCGGCCCGATGGTGACCCCCAGCGTCGTGGCCGAGCCGTTGCCCATGTCCACCGCGTCGGACTGTACCGTCAACGTGCCGTCGCGCTCGAGATGCACCGCCGCAACCATGCCGTCGCCCGAGGTACCGTAGGCCTGTAACGACATGGCGAGCCCGGTGCCGTAGGTCCGCCCCTCGGCCTCGTGCGCGGCCCGGATCTCGGCGCGCTCGGCCCAGAGCGGGTGCGCCGCGGCGATGTCGAGCATTTCGGGCAGGCTCAGCGATTGCTCGATGGGGCCGCCGGTGACGGTGGTGTCGCCCTCGGCGATCAGGTTGGCCCGGCGCAGCGCCATCGGGTCCCAGCCCTGCGCCGCCGCGAGATCGTCTAGCGCCGTCTCGATGGCGAAATAGGCCTGCGGGCCGCCGAAGCCGCGCTGCGAGCCGCCAGAGATGTTCTCGGTGTGCAGGGCCTCGGCGTGGATGTCCGCCACCGGCAGGCGATAGCTGCCCCCCGCGCAGAGCGCTCCCAGCGAGGCCACGTAGGGCGACAGGTTGCGCCGCCCGCCGCCATCGAAGCTCATCGAGAGCTGGACCGCCTCGAGCCGCATGTCGTCATGGGCATAGAGCGTGCCCTCTGCCGTCGTGGCGTGGCGCTTGAGCCCGACGCGGAACTGCTCGAACCGGTCATAGGCGAGGCGGACCGGGTTGCCGTCGGCAAAGGCCACCGCCAGCGCCAGCATCAGCGAAAACGGCGAACTGTCGCGCCCGCCAAAGCCCCCGCCCGGGTAACAGCTGTGCAGCGTCACATGGCTCAACTCCGGGACCGGAGAGCCGGCGCTGCCGAACATGCTGGCGATGTTGCGCAGGTCGCCATCGGGCGACTGGGTGCCGAGAACCAGCTGCATCTCCCGGCGTGCCGGGTCGATCCAGGCAAGGCCAGCCTCGGGCTCCATGAACATCGGGTCCATCGCCCGCATCTCGGCGCGGATCGGCTGGCGGATCAGCCCGGTCGCCTCGTCCAGCGCCTTGCGGATGCGCGCCTGCACGCCCGGCGCCTCGCGCGCATAGGTTTCGGCATCGGTACCGGCATAATCGAAGCCCGGATCCTTGACGTAGAGCGTGCGCGGATCGAACGGCTGATCCGGCAGCGGCGTGCCGTCAGGGCCTTCGCCGGGCCCGTAGTGCTGCACGATGCCGTCATCCCCGGCGAGGAAGCGGCGCGCCGCGCGATAGGCTGCGAGGCTGTCGAAAAGCAAAAGCGCCACAGCCTGCCCGAGGAAGTTCGGCGTCGTGCCCGGCATCACCAGAAGGTCGAAGCTCAGCCCATCCGGCAGGTTGAAGCTGCCGTCCTTGGCCGCCTTCTCCTGCTCTGCGGCCTTGGCCGACAGGAGGTCATCCACGTGCAGATCGCGCTCGAACTGCACCGGCGCGTCGAAGAGCCTCGGGTCGAGATCGCTGCCGAGGATCACCCGCGTCGGCGCGGCCTCTGGCGGCAGAGGCGCAAGGTCCAGCCCGAGAAAGGCCTCCTGCGTGGTGCGGGCGCGCAGGTAGAGCGCGTGCCACTGGTGATCCGGCCAGCCCGCCATGTCGCCGGCTCGAAAATCGCGGGCGTAGATCTTCTGGCCGGTGACCTTGGCCAGCCCCTCAATGCGCTGTGCGGCCACCCCGGGCACCGGGCCGAGCGGTGTGGAGACACCCGCACCCGCGCCCTGCCCGCGACCCGGCAGCCCCAGCACGCTCAGCCCGATGATCCCGGATGCGGTTTTCAGAAAGCCGCGGCGCGTCATCGGCGCGGCATTGCTGACTGGCGGGGGTGCCATGCCCGTCTCCCTCTCCCTCAACGCTCCGTGTCGGAGCTCGTCCGGGTGGACGATCAAAATTGATTTATGTTTAGATACTTTGAGGCGAGCGTGACGGCACACGGCACAACCGTCAAGTGCGGCGGCGGGACGACACAAGGATTTTCTCTGAAAGATCGACGTGAGGCGCCGGACTGGCTCAAGAAGCAGGACCGGCCCGGACGCAGTCCCGAAGACCTGCGCCCGAACCAACGGGCCACGACGGCCCAGCACACACCCACACACCTGCACCGGACGCACTTGCGAGCCGATAGATCACGCACCTCCCCTCGCGAGGAAAGAAGGCTGTCCGGATGACAGGTGCCCGATACGGTTCGGACGCCAGCCCCGGACGTCGGGATGGATGATGGCGGCACTGCAGCCCGAAGCGGGAACAATCTGCAGCACCACCGAGGAAAACCTACCTGCAATAAAGCGAAGGGAAAAAAGTCCTTCATATTTCGACAATCAACGTCCTGAGATTGCCATGACCGCGCCAATCCGAGAACGCCGAAAGTCCCGGACATGTCAGCGGCTTGACATATGCCTATCCGAAGATGTTAGCGAAAAGAATGCCCCCTCCCGAGCCCAACCACGCCTGACCGGGTCCGCCGACGCAAGAGAACCCGAAGCCTTGCCTCGCACCGACGGCTCGATTCCAGCTCCATCCTTTGGTCAAGAGGCTTTTGCTTCTGGCGCACTTCGGAGCGGTCAGCTGGCAGGTCTCACACCATGGTCGTCGCCATCGGCAAGCTGCTGCTTGGGGAGCTAGCACAGCGCCTGAGCGGGACCGCGCATCGCGTCGCGGCGGAGAGAAGAGAGCGACAGGCGGGAAAGCCCTTGCAACCGGGTGATGTTCCCGTTTCAGTCTCGGCAAGAGCGCGCCGCCTCCGCAACGCCCCCTTTTTCCACGCGGCGCCAACGATCCGAAGACCCCGGGAGCCTCGATGACCCTGCGCTTTCTGCACGCCTCCGACCTGCATATCGGCCGGAAGTTCGCCAACATCCCCCAGCCCGCCGATGGCAACATCCGCGGCCGGCTGATGGAGGCCCGCCACGGCGCCATTGCCCGCCTTGCGCAGGTCGCCAAAGACAAGGGCGCGGCGCATATCCTGCTCGCCGGCGACACGTTCGACACCGCCACGCCCTCTCCGGCGGTGGTGCGCCAGGCGCTCGCCGCCATGGGCGAGGCCGAGGGCGTCACCTGGTGGCTGCTGCCGGGCAACCACGACAACCTGCGCGACGCCGAGCCGCTCTGGGACAGCATCCGCGAGACAGCGCCCGCAAATGTCAAAGCGGTGACCGAAGCCGCGCCCACAGCCCTCGACGACCATGCCACCCTCCTGCCCTGTCCCGTCGCCTACCGGGCCGGCGGCAGCGATCCCACCGAGGCGATGGTGGGCATGGACAGCCCCGAGGGCCACCTGCGCATCGGGCTCGCCCATGGCGGCGTCACCGATTTCACCGAGAGCGGCGAGGTCATCGCGCCCGACCGCGACCGCAGCGCGCGGCTCGACTACTTGGCCCTCGGCGACTGGCACGGCCGCATGGCGGTCTCGCCGCGCGTGCACTATCCCGGCAGCCCCGAACAGGACCGCTTCAAGCACGGCGCCCGCGGCGTCTGCCTCTGCGTCAGCCTCACCGCCCCCGGTGCGCCGCCGCAGGTCGAGGAGGTCGAGACCGGCCAGTTCCTCTGGACCGAGATCCCGCTGCAGCTGCACCCCCGTCAGGACGCCGCCGCCGCCCTCGCCGCCGCGCTGCCGCCTTCGGGGCGGCGCGACGTGCTGGTGCGCGTCAACGCTTCGGGCTGGGCCGGGCTCGCGGACCGGGCGCAGCTTGACGAGGCGATCGCCCGTCTGGGACCGGAATTCGCCCATTTCGAGCTGCGCGCCGAGGCGCTCGGCACCCAGTACGACGCCGCCGATCTCGACCAGATCGACCATGGCGGCGGCGCCCTGCGCATTGCCGCCGAGGCGCTGATGGCCGATGCCGAAGCCGACACACTCTCCCCGGAGGAGCGCGCCGCCGCCGCCGATGCGCTGGCCCGGCTCTATGCCTATGTGCGGGAGGGTGCGGAATGAAGCTGCGCGCCATCGAGCTGCACAACGTCCGTCAGTTTACCTCGCCGGTCCGCATCGACGGCATCGGCGACGGTCTGAACGTGCTGAGCGAACCCAACGAGGCCGGCAAGTCGACGCTGTTCGACGCGCTGCAGGCGCTGTTCTTCAAGCCCCACGGCAGCGCCGACAAGGAGACCAAGGCGCTCCGCCCCCATGCCGGCGGCGCCCCCGAGATCCGCGTCGATCTGGAGATCCCGGAGGGCACCTTCACCGTCGCCAAGCGCTGGCTGCAGAAGTCCTCCGCCACGGTGCATCAGGACGGCCGCCTGATCGCGCAGGCCGATGCCGCCGAGGCCTGGATCGCCCGCGCCCTCGGTCAGGACGCCGGCGGGCCGTCGGGGCTGATCTGGGTGCGGCAGGGCCTCACCGCGCTGACAGATGGTTCGAAAAAGGAGAAGGACGCGGCGCTCGAGGCGCGGCGCGACCTGCTCTCTTCGGTCAGCGAGGAGGTCGAGGCGATGACCGGCGGGCGGCGCATGGACGCGGCGTTGCGGCGCTGCCGCGAGGAGCTGGGGCTTTACGCCACCGGCACCGGCCGACCGCGCACCGGCGGGCCGTGGAAGGCGGCGCAGGACCGGGTCGAAGCACTGACGTTGGAACGCGACAGGCTGTCGGGGCTGACACAGGACCTGCACGGCGCGCTGGCGGCGCGCAACCGCGCCCGCCGCACGCTGGCCGAGCTCACCGCCACCGACGCAATCGAGAGCCGCCGCAGCCGGCTCGAGGCCGCCCGCGCCGCACATCAGGCCGCCACCCGCCACGCCGAGGAAGCCGAGGCGCTGGCCCGCAAGACCGACATGGCCCGGCTCACCGCCTCGAACGCGCAGGCGCGGCTCGACGGGCTGCGCAAGGCGCTGGCCGAACTGACCGAGGCCAAGACCCTCGGCGCCGAGACCGAGGCTGCCGCGGCGCAGGCGCGCGCCACCCATGCCGGGGCCTCCGAGGTCCATGCGCAGGCCCAGACCACCTTGCAAGGCGCCGCAGAGGCGCTGGACAGGTCCGAGATCGATCGTCGCCGCGCCGAGCGCGCGCAAGCGGCGCGCGACAGCGCCGACCGGCGCCGGGATCTCGAGACCCGCCTTGCCGAGGCAGACCGCGCCCGCACCGAAATGGAGCGCGCCAAGGCGGCGATACAGGGCCCTGATGCCAAGGCCCTGCAGCGCATCGAGGCTCGCGCCGCCGATCTCACCGCCACCGAGGCCGCCCGCGATGCCCGCGCCACCCAAGTTCTGATGCGCTACGCCGAGGGCGCCACCGCGCAGGTCCGGCTCGAGGGCCGCGCGCTCGAGGAAGGCGGCGCCCTGCCCCTGACACGCGCCGCGCAGCTCGAGATCGACGGCATCGGCAGGCTCGAGATCCGCCCGCCCGAGATTGGCGGCAGCGACCCGGTCGAGGCGGCCCGCGCCGCCCTGCGCGCAGCCCTCGCCGAGATCGGCGCCGAGCGCCTCGACGACGCCCGCAGCATGGCCGCCGCCCGCAGCCGCGCCGAGCAGGCCTCTGGCGAGGCGCGCGCGGTGCTGGCCTCGCTCGCGCCCGAGGGGCTCGACGCGCTGCGACAGCAGCTCGCCGCCCTGCCCAAGGCCGAAGAGGCCGAGGACGCCCCCGATCTTGCCACCGCGATTGCCGCCCACGAGGCCGCGCGCGAGGCCGAGAAGCACGCGCGCGCGAGCCTCGCCAGCGCCGCCGAACGCCTGTCGCAGGCGCTGTCCGAGAAGACCCGCACCGAGACGCTGCTGGCGCAGGTCTCGGACCGGCTCGCCCGCGCCCGCGCCGCGCTCGAGGGCGCGGAGAGCGACGAGGCGGCGCTCGCGGCGCAGGCCGAGACCGCGCGGCAGCAGCTGCACCTCGCCGAGGCAGCCCATGCGGAGAAGCTTCAGAGCGCGCCCGATCTCGCCGGCGCCGAGGCGGCGCTGGCCCGGGCGCAATCGGTCGAGGATCAGACCCGACAGGAGATCGAGACCCTGCGGCCCGAGCTCGCCCGCCTCGAGGAGCGCATCGCCCGCGCCGCCGGGGACGCGGTCGAGGAGCGTCTCGCAGAGACCGAGGAGATGCTGGCCGGGGCCGAGGCCGACCTCGCGCGCATCAGCCACGAGGTCGCAGCGCTCACGCGGCTCGAACAGGCGCTTACCGCGGCGCGCACCGAAGCCCGGGAGCGCTATTTTGAACCTGTCGCCAAGGAGTTGCGCCCGCTCCTCAACCTTCTGTGGCAGGATGCCGAGCTCACCTGGGCCGAGGATTCTCTGCTGCCCGACGGCCTCGTTCGTCACGGCCAGGCCGAGCCGCTGGATGTCCTTTCGGGCGGGACGCAGGAACAGGTGGCGCTGCTGGTGCGACTGGCCTTCGCGCGGATGCTGCAGGCGGCGGGCCGCGCGGCGCCGGTGATCCTTGACGATGCGCTGGTGTTCACCGACGACGACCGCATCGAGCGCATGTTCAACGCGCTGCATCGTCAGGCGGCGGATCTGCAGATCCTCGTGCTCACCTGCCGGCAGCGCGCCTTCCGCGATCTCGGTGGGCGGTCGCTGCGCGTCCTGCCGCTCGACGCGACCGCCTGAGCGCCGCCGGTCAGACCTCGCCCAGCCGCGCGTTGACCTCGTCGATCCGGCGAAGCCGCGAGCGCGCGATGGCACCGGCGCGCTGGGTCGCGCGCGCCCCGATCTGGCTGCACAGCGACAACACCGCCGCGTGGCTTTCCTGTGCCTCGGAGGTCTCGGTCCGGCAGCGGAACTGCCAGCGCACCCCGGCGGCGAGCCCGGCCTCCTCGTCGCCGATCAGCGCGATCGGCACACCGCTGCGTCGCAGCTCGTCGAGCAGCGCCTCGGTACGGCCCTCTCGGCGCCCGAGCGCCATGCAGATCACCAGATCATCGGGAGCAATCTCGGTGACGTATTCGCCAAGACTGACACCGGGCTGCGGAATGCTGGCGCATGTCGGCGCCACCTGTACCAGTTGGGTCTGCAGGTAATCCGCGAACACCCGGCACAGCCGGAAACCCACCAGCCAGACGCGGCGCGACGACACCACCGCATCCGCAAGGCTCTCGAGATCGTCGGTATCGACCTGCTGGTAGGTCCAGATCAGGTTGTCGATCTCATCTCGCACGGTTTCCGAGATCTCGGTCGTGCCCGTCCGCAGCCGTGGCCGCACGCTGATCTGTCCGTTGCATTGCTGGCGCTCGTCGCGGGCGGCGCGCCGCGCGGCGTCGTAATTCTCGAACCCCAGCCGCCGCACGAAGCGCGACACCGTCGCCTTGGACACGCCGCAAAGCCGCGCCAACTCCTGCGCGTCATAGGAGGCAAGGTCGCCTGGAAACTCTAGAAGGAAGCAGCCGAGCTTGTACTCGGCACGATGCAAATCTGGAAGTTGCGCTCGAACGCGGGCAAGAAACATAAGAATAACCGTTCTGAAATCATAATTTCACACATCATTTTTGTGACGAGCGCTGCCTTCGCGCAAGTCCCGCGATCCAATTTCGCGGCTTTCGCACAAATTTTGCAGATGACGGCGCTTGAGGCCGCCGCATGAGCAATAATCCGCCGGCACGCACTCAACCAGAGCGCGGACCGCGTCGATCCGCGTCGACCTGATGAAACGTGATGAAATTTAAGTTTTACCCATTTTCGTCGCGTGAGGGTCGGCGCGCACCCCTAGCCCTTCGCGATCTGCTCCGCGAATCCGCGGACGAAGGTCACCAACCGGTCCCGTGTGGCGGCGTCGGAGAGCCGGCCCTCGTCATCGAACAGCCCCGCGGCTTTCGAAACAAGCAACCGCCCTTCGAACCATGGCCGGGTGCCGAGGGTTCGCAGCACCGGCAGCCAGGCGTTCTGTGACAGGATGGTTCCGAAACCTCCGGGAGAGGCCCCGATCAGCGCCACCGGCTTGCCCTTGAAGAGCGCCGCGCCGTCGCCCGAGCTCATCCAGTCGATGGCGTTCTTGAACACGCCGGGAACGCTGTTGTTGTACTCCGGCGTGAACATCAGCAGCCCGTCGGCCTCTGCAAGTGCGGCGCGCAGGTCGAGCACCGGCTGCGGCGTGCCCTCGGCCTCGAGATCGGCATCGTAGAGCGGCACGCCGTGAATGGTGCGGGCGTCGATTTTGATACCGTCCGGCGCGTGTGCCGCGGCTGCGTGCAGCAGCCCGGTGTTGAAGCTCTTGCGGCGCAGGCTGCCCGACAATCCCAGAATGCGTGTCATTGCCGTCTCCTTGCTGTCATCCCGGCTCAAGCTAGGCGGCGCGCGGCAGAGGTCCAGCCGCGGCATAGGCGGCACGTTCGAGCGCCGGGTAGCGCAGCGCCAGGGTGAGCCCGCGCGCCACGAAAGAGATTTGCATCGCCAGCCACAGCCCATGATTTTCCAGCGGCCCCAGGAACACTGCCAGCGCCACGCAATAGAGCGCCGCCGAGACGATCATCATGTTGCGCATGTCGCGCGACCGGGTGGCACCGATGAAAATGCCGTCGAACATGGTGAGCCCGAGCTGCGTCAGCGGTGCCAGCACCATCCACGGCAGGTAGCTGCGCGCCTCGGCGCGGACCCCGGGATCGGTGGCCATGATGTCGATGATCACCGGGCCGGCGAGCCAGAAACACAGCGCCATGAGCGCGGCGGACGCGGTCGCCCAGGCGCTGGTCAGGACCGCCCCGCGCCGCAGGAGATGCACCTGCCCGGCCCCGAAGGCCCGGCCCACCAGCGCCTCGGCGGCAAAGGCAAAGCCGTCAAGCGCGTGGCCGGTGATCATCAGGAACTGCAGCAGCACCTGGTTGGCGGCGAGCGTGACATCGCCGAACTTGCCGCCGACCAGCAGGAAGGAAACGAAGATTGCCTCGAGCAGCAGCGAGCGGATCAGGATATCGGTGTTGACCACCGCCATGCGCTTGAGGCGCAGCTTGTCGAAGACCCGGGACCAGTCGCGCGCCGAGGGCAGGCCCAGGGTGGCGCGGCACAGCCACAGCCCCATGGCGAGACCGGACCACTCGGCGATAAAGGTGGCAATGGCGACACCCTCGACGCCCCAGCCGAAGCCCAGCACGAAGAGCAGATCGAGACCGACATTGATGGCGTTCATCCAAAGCTGAAGGACAAACACCCCGCGGGTGCGCTCCTGCGCGATCAGCCAGCCGGTGATGCCGTAGATAGCGATGGCCGCCGGTGCCGACCAGATGCGGATCTGCATGTAGCTTCGCGCCATCGCCTCGACCTCGGGAGAGGCCGGCGAGACCGCGAAGGCGGCGGCGAAGATGCCCCATTGCACCGCGATCAGCAGCACGCCTGCGCCGATGCCGATGAGCAGCGCCCGGGTCAGGAGCGCGGCAACCTCGGCCCGGTCACCGGCCCCGGCAGCCTGCGCCGCAAGCCCCACGGTGCCCATGCGGAGAAAGCCGAACACCCAGTAGATCGCCGAAAGCACGATGGCGCCGACGCCGACCGCGGCGATGGGCTCGGGCTGCGGGATCTGGCCCACCACGCCGGTATCGACGGCGCCGAGGATCGGGATCGTCACGTTCGACAGCAGGATCGGCATGGCGATCCTGAGAACGCGGGAATGGGTGATCGGCGTGGCGGATGTATCGGACATGGCTCGGCTCGGTATGGGAAGGCCGGACGGGGGCGCTGCCCCCGTCCGCGCAAGCGCGGACTCCCCCGGAGTATTTTTGACGTAAAGAAGCCGGGGACGCGGGCTGCGGGCGGTGGGGTCAGCCCTCCTTGCGGGGCATCAGGAAATGCGCGTGGGCCTGGGCGATGGGGCGGTCGTGGTTGTCCTGCCAGGCCTCGGCGCGGACGCTGGCATAGCGACGGCCCGAGCGGGTGACATGGGCGCGGGCATAGGCGTCGCGCGGCAGACCCGAACGCAGGTAGTCGACGGTGAAGTCGATGGTCTTGGGCAGGCGCGGCAGCTCTCCGGCCTCGAGCGCGTCGAGGGTGAGCGCGCCGCTCTCGACGTCCTCCCAGAGCAGGCCCCAGCTCAGGGTGATGATGGCGGTGACCTCGAGGAAGGCTGCGGTGACGCCGCCGTGCAGCGCCGGGAGCTGCGGGTTGCCGATCAGCTTGTCGTCGTAGTTCAGCACACCGGTGAGCTCGTCGCCGCGGCGGTCGAAGGAAATGTTCAGGAAGCGGATATAGGGCACCCGGCCGGCCAGCGCCGTGAGCGCCGCGTCGCGGCGTTGCTTGACCACCTGCACCGGTTCGGGGGGACGGCGGTTCATGTCGCGCCCTCCACGGTGAAGGTGCCGGTGGCGGTCGCCACCGGGTTGTCGGGGTCATCGTCATGGGCGGTGGCGCGCACGAAGGCCACCGAGCGCGTCACGTGGTGGCACTCGGCCCGCGCCACGATGGCCTGGCCGGGGGTCGCGGCGCGCAGGTAGTCGATGCGCAGGCTGATCGTGGCGGTACCGCCGGGATTGCTCGGATGCGACATGGTGGCCGCGCCGCCGCAGGTGTCCATCAGGGTCGAGACCGCGCCGCCGTGGATCACCCCGGTGTCGGGATCGCCCACCAGCGCCGGATCGTAGGGCATGCGGATCACCGCGATGCCGTCGTGGATCTCGGTGATCTCGAGCTGCAGCGCCCGCGCCTGCGGCACCAGGTTGATGAACTCGCGCGCGAGCTCGGTCTTGTCGACTTGCATCCGACGCCTCCGTGACTGTCGGCGCCTTTATGCGGGCGCGACAGGGGCTTCGCAAGGCTCTGCCGATCGTGTTGCGCCGCAGCGTCCGGCGCACTAGGTTCAGCCTCACGATCAAGGAGGAGCAGATGAGCGAGACCCGTCTCAGCTTCAAGGAGATGTGCGAGCGCTTCGAAGTGACGCCGCGCACCCTGCGATACTACGAGTATATCGAACTGCTCTCCCCCGACCGGGAGGGCCGCTCGCGCTATTACGGCCCCCGCGAGGTGGCGCGCATGGTTCTTATCCTGCGCGGCCGCCGCTTCGGCTTCCAGCTCGAGGACATCCGGCAATGGCTGGAGATGCGCGAGCAGCAGGGCAGCCAGGCGCAGATGCAGGCCTGGCTCGAGATGGCCGACCGGCAGATGCTGGAGCTGGCCGAGCAGAAGCGCCAGCTCGACGAGGCCATGGCCGAGCTCAAAGCGCTTCGGGACGACACCGCGAAATCGCTGGAGGGCTGAGCCCCTCCGGCCGAATCTCGTCACGGTCTGCCCTGCGTGGCTGCTATTTCCGCTCCGATGAGGAACGGCCGCAAGCGCTTTGGCAAATCCCCGGCGCGGCGCCTGAGCACGCCCCGAATTCGGTTTCGCGGAGCGCCGGCTTTACGTAACGAAATGTCCCCGAAATGCGGGTGACGCGAAAGGAAGTTACGTCAACCTGGAAGTGACGTGGCGTCTCGGTTACGTCAACCAAATTAGCCATTGTAAGACTCGGCTCGAAGGCGCACCTCACCCGGCATCTTAACGCTACGTGAGGGGAGCAAAACCAATGAGCGACGAGCAGATGATGACGATCCGGGAAATGTGCGACATGTTCGACGTCACCCCCCGGACCCTGCGTTTCTACGAGCAGAAGGAGCTGCTCTTCCCGGTGCGGGAAGGTCAAAAACGGCTCTTCACCCGGCGCGACCGCGCCCGGCTCAAGCTGATCCTGCGCGGCAAGCGCTTCGGCTTCAGCCTTGAGGAGATCCGCCAGCTGCTCGACCTGTACGACATGGGCGACCAGCAGCACACGCAGATCGCCCGCACCTACGAGATCGCCCAGCAGCGGCTCGACGACCTGCACAAGCAGCGCGACGAGCTCGATGCCGCGATCAGCGACCTGAAGGACCAGCTGGCATGGGGCGAGAGGATGCTCCAGCAGCTGCAGCAGAAAAAGGCCGGCTGACCTGTCAGCCGGAGGCATGAAGGAGGAGACATATGCCGAGCTACACCGCCCCCGTGAAGGACATGCAGTTCGTGCTGCACGACGTCCTCGACGTCAGCAGCACCGGCATTCCGGGCTATGACGAGCTCGACCGCGACACCACCGCGGCGATCCTCGACGAGGCGGCGAAACTCGCCGAGAACGTGCTCGCCCCGCTGAACCCGGTGGGCGACGCGCAGGGCTGCACGCTGGAGAACGGCGTGGTGCGCACCCCCGAGGGCTTTCACGACGCCTTCAACCAGATGCGCGAAGGCGGCTGGCCGGCGCTGGATTGCGATCCAGACTATGGCGGCCAGGGCCTGCCCTATCTCGTCTCCACCGCGGTGGGCGAGATGTTCTCCTCCGCCAACATGGCCTTCAACATGTACCAGGGTCTGACCCATGGCGCCTACAACGCCATCCATGCGCATGGCTCCGAGGAGCAAAAGGCCACCTACCTGCCCAAGATGGTGAGCTGCGAGTGGGGCGGGACGATGAACCTCACCGAGCCCCATTGCGGCACCGATCTCGGCCTGATCAAGACCAAGGCCGAGCCGCAGGAGGACGGGACCTACAAGATCACCGGCTCCAAGATCTGGATCTCCGCCGGTGAGCACGACATGGTCGACAACATCATCCATCTGGTGCTGGCCAAGATCCCCGGGGGGCCCGAGGGGGTGAAGGGCATCTCGCTGTTCATCGTGCCGAAATTCATGGTCAACGCGGATGGCTCTCTGGGCGACCGCAACGCCGTGAGCTGCGGCGGGCTCGAGCACAAGATGGGCATCCACGGCAACGCCACCTGCGTGATGAACTACGACGGCGCCACCGGCTTCCTCGTGGGCGAGGCGCATAAGGGCATGCGGGCGATGTTCACCATGATGAACGAAGCCCGTCTGGGCGTCGGCCTGCAGGGCTATGCGCAGGGGGCCGTGGCCTACCAGAACGCGCTCGGCTTCGCCAAGGACAGGCTGCAGGGCCGCGACGTGACCGGGGCCAAGAACCCCGAGGGGCCGGCGGATTCGATCATGGTGCACCCGGATGTGCGCCGCAACCTGATGGACCAGAAGGCGCTGACCGAGGGCGCGCGGGCCTTCGTCTTCTGGGGCGCGTCGCTGATCGACCAGGCGCATCGCTCGGGCGACAAGGAGGCCGAGGGGCTCATCTCGCTGCTGACCCCGGTGATCAAGGGCTTCCTCACCGACAAGGGCTTCGAGACCGCGGTTCTGGCGCAGCAGACGCTGGGCGGCTCGGGCTTCACCCGGGAATGGGGGCTCGAGCAGTTCGTCCGCGATGCGCGCATCACGATGATCTACGAGGGCACCAACGGCATCCAGTCGCTGGACCTGGTGGGCCGCAAGCTGGCGCAGGATGGCGGCAAGCACGTCATGGCCTTCTTCGACATGGTCAAGCGCTTCATCGCCGAGCACAAGGGACAGGACGAGGCGTTTGACGCGCAGTTCCTCGAGCCGCTCAAGGCCGCGTCGAAGGATCTGCAGCAGGCCGGCATGTTCTTCATGCAGAACGGCATGAAGACCCCCAACGAGGCGCTGTCGGGGTCGTATGACTTCATGCACCTCTTCGGCCATGTCTGCCTGGGCCTGATGTGGGCGCGCATGGCGGTGGCGGCGAAGGCTGCCCTGGCCGGGGACGGCGCCGACCGCGCCTTCCTCAACGCCAAGATGGCCACCGGGCGCTACTACATGGCGCGCCAGCTGCCCGCGACCCGCACCCACCTGGCGCGGATCGAGAGCGGCGCCGAGCCGGTGATGGCGCTGGACGTCGAAAGCTTCTGACGCGAGGGTGGCGGCGGGGTCTCAGGCCCCGCCCATCCGCCCTGACCGAAGGAGAGAGACCTTGCCGAAACGCTTCCGCCTGACCCGCCGCCTGTCGGTCGCCATGACCGAGGACGGCTATCGCGGCCTGCGGCGCTTTGCCGGGGAGGCCGGGCTCGACGAGGGCGAGGCGCTGTCCTTCCTCTTCGAGCATTTCGATAGCGTCACCGACAGCGAAACGCTGTCGCACCGGCTGCGGCTGTTCAATGCCGAGCTGGAAGCGCGCAAGCGCTAGGCACGACAGATCTCACAAGAGCCGCGGCGGCAGGGAGGGCCAATGCGCAGCATGATCGCCACTGATCCGGCCACGGATCCATCCTCTGCGCCGATCCCGCGCGAAGGACCGGGGGTTTCACACCCCCGGACCCCCGTGGAGTATTTGGGACGTAAAGAAGCAGAGGGACCGCGCATCGGGCCCGGCGCCGCGCGGCGGGGAACACTTGCGGCGGCATGGTGGGCAGCTCTCGGTCCACGCCGCCATCCGGCCAGTGCTGCGGCGGGACGGCGGCGCTTCTCCACGTGCGGTCATCGGCTCTCCAGCCTGTACCGCGCGAGGAGCCTACCGCATTCGAGTTTAATACCCGGTTACCCGCTCTCGGCGGCAGCCCCTTCTCTTCGTCGAAAATACTCCGCGGGGGTGCGGGGGGGCGAAACCCCCGCTCCTGCCCGACCCAAAGGCGCAGCCGAAAGGACGACTGAATGATCATCAAACTCTATTGCTTCGGTGAGTCCGGCAATGCCTACAAAGCCGCCCTGCCCCTCGCGCTCTCCGGGCTCGACTGGGCGCCGGTGAAGGTCGACTTCTTCAACGGCGAGACCCGCAGCCCCGAGTATCGCGCGCAGGTCAACGAGATGGGCGAAGCCCCCGTACTCGTGGATGGCGACGTCAGGCTGACCCAGTCCGGCGTGATCCAGATGTACATCACCGAGAGGACCGGTCGCTTCGGCGGCGCGACCCTCGAGGAGGCGCGCGAGGTGATGCGCTGGGTGTTCTGGGACAACCACAAGCTCTCGAGCCAGGCCGGCATGACGCGCTTCCTGATGAACTTCCTGCCCGAGGACAAGCGCCCGGCCGAGGTCATCGCTTTCACCCAGGGCCGCCTGAAGGCCGCCTACCAGGTTCTCGACGCCCACCTCGCGGGGCGCGACTGGATCGTGGGAGACGGCCCGACCCATGCCGATTTCTCATGCTGCGGCTACCTGTTTTACCCCGAACCCTTCGGCTTCGCCCGCGGCGACTGGCCGGAGATCGATCGCTGGCTGTCGAACATCGAGGCGCTCGACGGCTGGAAACACCCATACGACCTGATGCCCGGCTCCCCAGCGGACCGGGCCTGAGAGGAGGAGCAGAATGACTGACGCCTATATTTACGACGCCGTGCGCACCCCGCGCGGCAAGGGCCGCAAGGACGGCGCCCTGCACGAGGTCACCTCGCTGCGGCTGTCGGCGCTGACGCTGAACGCGCTGAAGGAGCGCAACGGGCTCGAGGGTCACGCCGTCGAGGACGTGATCTGGGGCAATGCCACGCAGGTGGCCGAACAGGGTGGCTGCCTGGCGCGCTCGGCGGTGCTGGCCTCGGATCTTGACGAGCGCATCCCGGGCCTGTCGATCAACCGCTTCTGCGCCTCCGGCATGGAGGCGGTGAACCTCGCCGCCAACCAAGTGCGCGGCGGCGCCGGCGAAGGCTACATCGCAGGCGGGGTCGAGATGATGGGCCGCGTTGCCATGGGCAGCGACGGTGCCGCCATCGCAGTCGACCCGAGCCTCGCCATGAAGACCTATTTCGTGCCGCAGGGCATCTCGGCCGATATCATCGCCACCGAGTACGGTTTCTCGCGCGACGATGCCGACGCCTTTGCCGTCGAAAGCCAGCGCCGCGCCGCCGAGGCCTGGGGCGACGACCGCTTCTCGCGCTCGGTGATCACCGTGCGCGACCAGAACGGCGTCGCCATGCTGGACCGTGACGAGTACATGCGCCCGGGCACCGACATGCAGTCGCTGGGCGGGCTCAAGCCCTCGTTCAAGGAGATGGGCGAGGTGATGCCGGGCTTCGATCAGCTGGCGCTGATGAAATACCCGCATCTCGAAAAGATCGAGCACGTGCACCATGCCGGCAACTCGAGCGGCATCGTCGACGGCTCCGCCGCGGTTCTGATCGGCTCCAAGGCGTTCGGCGAGGCGCACGGGCTCAAGCCCCGCGCCCGCATCCGCGCCACCGCCAAGATCGGCACCGATCCGACCATCATGCTGACCGGCCCGGTGCCGGTGACCGAGAAGATCCTCGCCGACAGCGGCATGGCGATCTCGGACATCGATCTCTTTGAGGTCAACGAGGCCTTCGCCAGCGTGGTGCTGCGCTTCATGCAGGCCTTCGACGTGGACCATGACCGCGTCAACGTGAACGGCGGCGCCATCGCCATGGGCCACCCGCTCGGCGCCACCGGCGCGATCATCATCGGCACCCTGCTCGACGAGCTCGAGCGCAGCGGCAAGAGCACCGGTCTTGCCACGCTCTGCGTCGCCTCGGGCATGGGCGCGGCCACCATCATCGAACGCGTGTGACGGGAGGACACCAGATCATGAGCCAGGATTTCACCCTGCAGACCGACGCCGAGGGCGTCGCCACCATCACCTGGGACACCCCGGGCAAGAGCATGAACGTGATGAGCATCGAGGGCTTCCAGCAGCTCGACACGCTCATCGACGAGGCCCTCGCCGACGAGGCCGTGAAAGGCATCGTGCTGACCTCCGGCAAGGAGGGCAGCTTTGCCGGCGGCATGGATCTCAACGTGATCGCCAAGATGCGCGAGGATGGCGGCGACGATCCCGCGAAGAGCATCTTCGACGGCATCATGCAGATCCACACCATCCTGCGGAAGATCGAGCGCGCCGGCATGGATGACAAGAACAAGGGCGGCAAGCCGATCGCCTGCGCCCTGCCCGGCACCGCGCTCGGCATCGGCTTCGAGATCCCGCTGGCCTGCCACCGGATCTTTGCCGCCGACAACCCCAAGGCCAAGATCGGCCTGCCCGAGATCATGGTCGGCATCTTCCCCGGGGCCGGCGGCACCACGCGGCTGTCGCGCAAGCTTGGCGCCATGGCGGCCTCGCCCTTCCTGCTCGAGGGCAAGCTCTCGGACCCGAAGAAGGCCAAGAGCGCCGGGCTGATCGACGAGGTGTCCGAGGATCCGCTGGCCGACGCCAAGGCCTGGCTGCTGGGGGCCAGCCCCGCCGACATCGTCAAGCCGTGGGACGCGAAGGGCTACAAGATGCCCGGCGGCGCGCCCTATCACCCGGCGGGATTCATGACCTTCGTCGGCGCCTCGGCCATGGTGAACGGCAAGACCAAGGGCGTCTATCCGGCGGCCAAGGCGATGCTCTCTGCGGTCTACGAGGGGGCGCTCGTGCCCTTCGACACGGCGCTCAAGATCGAGGCGCGCTGGTTCACCAACGTGCTTTTGAACCCGTCGTCGAGCGCGATGATCCGCTCGCTCTTCATCAACAAGGAGGCGCTCGAGAAAGGCGCCAACCGGCCCGACGTGCCGGACCAGAAGGTGAAGAAGGTCGGTGTGCTTGGCGCGGGCATGATGGGGGCCGGCATCACGCTGGTCTCGGCCATGGCCGGGATCGAGGTGGTGCTGCTCGACCAGTCCAAGGAGGCCGCCGAGAAGGGTAAAGCCTACACATCCTCCTACATGGACAAGGGCATCGCCCGGAAAAAGGCCACACCGGAGAAGAAGGACGCCGCGCTCTCCCTCATCACCGCGACCGACGATTACGCCGAGCTTGCGGGCTGCGACCTGATCGTCGAGGCGGTGTTCGAGGACCCGAAGGTCAAGGCCGAGGTGACGCAAAAGGTGCTCGAGCATGTGGGCGAGGACTGCATCTTCGCCACCAACACCTCGACCCTGCCGATCACCGAGCTTGCCAAGGCCGCGAGCAATCCCGAGCAGTTCATCGGCATCCACTTCTTCTCGCCGGTCGAGAAGATGATGCTGGTGGAGATCATCAAGGGCAAGGCGACGGGGACCCGTGCCGTGGCCAAGGCGCTCGATTTCGTGCGCCAGATCCGCAAGACCCCGATCGTGGTCAACGACGCGCGCTTCTTCTACGCCAACCGCTGCATCATCCCCTATATCAACGAGGGCATCCGCATGGTGGCCGAGGGCGTCGAGCCGGCGCTGATCGAGAACGCCGCCAAGCTCGTGGGCATGCCGCTGGGGCCGCTGCAGCTGGTCGACGAGACCTCGATCGATCTCGGCGTGAAGATCGCCAAGGCGACGAAGGCGGCGATGGGCGACGCCTATCCCGACGGCGCGGTCGACGAGGTGGTGTTCTGGATGGCCGACGAGGGTCGTCTGGGACGCAAGGCGAAGGCCGGCTTCTACGACTACGACGACAAGGGCAAGCGCCAGCTGCTCTGGGACGGGCTCGCCGCGAAGTATCCGGTCGCGGACGCGCAGCCCTCGCTCACCGAGGTGCAGCACCGCCTGCTCTTCGTGCAGGTGCTCGAGGCGGTGCGCGCGCTCGAGGAAGGCGTGCTCGAGGACATCCGCGAAGGCGACGTGGGCGCCATCCTCGGCTGGGGCTTCGCGCCATGGTCCGGCGGGCCGTTCTCCTGGCTCGACATCCTCGGGACGCCCTATGCCGCCGAGCGCTGCGACCAGCTGGCAGAGGCCTATGGCGACCGCTTCGCGTGCCCGGCGCTGCTGCGCGACATGGGCGAGGACGGCGAGGGCTTCTACGAGCGCTTCGGCGCACCGCAGGAGGCCGCGGCCTGATCGCGAAACGCAGGTGGGACGCCCCTTCGGGGGCGTCCCGACACGTTTTATTGATGCGCCCCGACCGTGCAATCCGCGAGATCACGCCTATGTTAGCGACACACGCCGCAGCGCGGCGCAAAGCGTTTTCAACAGCAGATTCACGGAGAGACAGATGACTTGTTCCGTCATGGTCCGCGCCATTCCCCGGCCCGGACAGGATACCCGACTCAAGACCCTCGCCACCCGACTGGCCGAGGCCGCCCGCGTGGAGCCCGGAAACATCCGCTTCGAGGCTCTCACCGAGAAAGGCGGCAGTGTGTTGCTCATGGCCGAATATGAGACCCCCGAGGCCTACGACGCCCATATGCAGGCGCCGCACACGCAGGCGTTCCGAAGGGCGCTCGAGCGCATCGCCGAAGGCAGCCGGGCCACGGTGACCCCGCTTGCGCGGCTCGCCTGACACCCACCGCGAGGCCCGCAAACGGGCCTTCTTCCGCCCGGGCGCACCAAGCCTCGCCCGGGGGACCGGATCCGTGCCCTCGCCGCGCGCCCACGCGGCGACAGAGCGCCGCCACATTTTAGCCACATTTCCGTATCATCTTGTTCTTCCCTCGCTTTATGCGCCTTTCACCGTCGGCCAACGGGTTTCGGCAGCCTGCTCCGAGACCGCCGTCGCGGCCGCTCCAACAGGAAAGCCGGAGACAAGTCCGAGACGATACGCATGACCCGATACACCCTCCCCCACACGTTGGCCGAACAGATCGCAGATGGTGTCGTGCTGGTGCTGGGCGTGTGTTTCGCGGTCGCGGCGGTCTCGGCGCTGTTCGTCTGGGCCACCCTTGAAGGCGCCCCCGGGGCGATGTGGCCGCTGGTGCCCTACGCGCTCGGGCTGATCGGCAGCTTCGGCTTCTCGGCGGCTTACAACCTGACCCTGCACGCGCCCACACGGGCGGTGCTGCGCCGCTTCGATCACGCGGCGATCTACCTGCTGATCTCGGGCACCTACACGCCGATGGCCCTGCTCGGCATCGGCGGCACCGAGGGGCTGGCGCTGACCGCAGCGTCCTGGACGATCTCGGCCGTCGGCATCACGCTGAAACTGCGCTCGATCCACCGCTGGGCCCGGCTCGGTTTTGCGCTCTACCTCGCCCAGGGCTGGCTCGGCGGCATCGCCGCCTGGCCCTTCCTCAAGGCGTTGTCGCCCGAGGCCCTGATCCTGCTGGTCGCCGGAGGGCTGGTCTACACGGTCGGCACGATCTTCCACCATTCCAACCGCATCCCCTATGCGCGCGCGATCTGGCACGGCCATGTGCTCGCCGCCGCCGCCAGCCACTACGCCGCGATCATCCTCGTCGCGCGCTGACGCGACGCTGCTTCGGAGGCGGCTCTACGGCTGCGCGCCCCCCGTCCGGCCTGCCTCCGGCGCGAGTATTTTTGACGAAGAGAAGCCAGGGGCGCAGGACGTCTGTCTTCTCAGGTTTCGAAATACCTCGGAGGGTGAATTGGCGCACAGCGCCAAGAGGGGGCAGCGCCCCCTCGGCCTCCCGACACGCGGGATCGATCGAAGACCGCGCGGTGCGCGCCACACTCGGCCAGGGATCGTGCCCGGGCGCTTGCCCCCTTTTGTCACATTGCCTATTCAGGCCGAAAGACAGGGGGTTCCATGCGCATTCTCATCACCAATGACGACGGCATCAACGCGCCGGGGCTCGCCGTGCTCGAGGCCATCGCAGGCGAGATCGCGGGACCGGACGGCGAAGTCTGGACCGTGGCCCCGGCCTTCGAGCAATCGGGCGTCGCGCATTGCATCAGCTATACCCGCCCGATGATGATCGCAGAGATGGGCCCGCGCCGCTTTGCCGCCGAAGGCAGCCCCGCCGATTGCGTGCTCGCCGGCGTGCATGACGTGCTCAAGGACACGCCCCCGGATCTCGTCCTGTCAGGTGTCAACCGCGGCAACAACTCGGCCGAGAACGTGCTCTATTCCGGCACGCTCGGGGGCGCGCTCGAGGCCTCGCTGCAAGGGCTGCCGGCGATCGCGCTGTCGCAGTATCTCGGCCCCGAGACCCGCGATCTCGACAATCCCTTCGAGGCGGCCGCGGCGCACGGTGCCGCGGTGGTGCGTCAGATCCTTTCGGCGCAGGAGACCGGCGGCAACGATTACCGCCTGTTCTGGAACGTCAACTTCCCGCCCGTCCCGGCGGCCAAGGTCCAGGGCGTGCGGCTCGCGGCGCAGGGCCGTCGCGACGGCACCGGTTTCTCGACCGAGCCGCACCTGTCGCCCTCGGGACGGCGCTTCCTGTGGATCCGGGGCGGCGATCAGCGCGTCGCTGCCACCCCCGGCAGCGATGCCGACGTCAACCTGGGCGGCCACATCTCGGTGACACCGATGCGCGCCGACCTGACCGATCATGCCGCGCTCGCCAGGTTCGAAGGCACCTTCGCATGAGCTTCGACGCCGACGCCAAGATGCAGTTCCTCTTCGCGCTGCGCTCGCACGGGGTCACCGACCAGAGCGTGTTGCAGGCGATGGAGAAGATCGACCGCGGCGCCTTCGTGAAGGGCTATTTCAACGAGCGCGCCTACGAGGACATGCCGCTGCCGATCCCCTGCGGGCAGACCATCTCGCAGCCCTCGGTCGTCGGGCTGATGACCCAGGCGCTGCGTCTCACGGGTCGCGAGAAAGTCCTCGAGGTCGGCACCGGCTCGGGCTACCAGGCGGCGGTGCTGAGCCAGCTGGCCCGCCGGGTCTACACCGTGGACCGGCATCGGCGGCTGGTGGCCGACGCGCGCAAGGTGTTCGAGGCGCTCGACCTGTCGAACATCACCGCCTTCACCGCAGATGGCAGCTTCGGCCTGCCGGATCAGGCACCTTTCGAGCGCATTCTTGTGACCGCGGCCGCCGAGGATCCGCCCGGCCCGCTCTTGGCCCAGTTGCGGATTGGCGGTATCATGGTATTGCCCGTTGGCCAGTCGGATACCGTGCAGCACCTGATCCGCGTCACCCGGACCGAGCAGGGCTACGAGTATGACGAGCTGCGCCCCGTGCGTTTTGTACCGCTGGTGGAAGGTCTGGCAAAGGACAGCTAGGCCGCCCGGCTTCACATCCATGACGTCCCGGCGACAAGGGGCGCATATGAGGACATCGAGATGGATAGCACCCTCCGCTTCCCGCAGATCCGGATTGCCGCGCCGCTGGCGCTCGTGGCCGCGCTCGGCGCCTGTTCGCAGCCGCTCGACTACGACATGCGCGGGCGCATGGGCGGCCAGATCGACACCAGCGAAGCGGCGCTCGCCGCGGTCGGCGACCGCCCGCAGGCCGACAATCGCGGCGTGATCTCCTATCCCAACTACCAGGTCGCGGTGGCGCGCAACGGCGACCGGCTGGCGGATGTTGCCAACCGGGTTGGCCTGCCCGCCGGCGAGCTTGCGCGCTACAACGGCATCGAGATCAACGATCCCCTGCGCGCCGGAGAGGTCGTCGCCCTGCCCCGCCGCGTCTCTGAGCCGTCGCCGGCCACGGGCGCTCCGACCACCGGCCCGATCCGGCCTGCGGGCGAGGTCGACATCACGACGCTGGCCAGCAGCGCCATCGACAATGCCCCGGCCTCCTCCCGCCCCGCCACGACGCAAACGGCACCGTCGGGCAGTTCCGGAGTCGAGCCGATCCGTCACAAGGTCGAGCGCGGCGAGACCGCCTATACCGTGGCGCGGCTCTACAACGTGACCCCGCGCACCCTGGCGGACTGGAACGGGCTCGACAGCAACTACACGCTGCGCGAAGGCCAGTACCTGCTGATCCCCGTGGTCGAGCAGAGCGCCGCGCCGGCGTCCACATCGGTCACCACCGCGCCGGGCACCGGCTCGCCGACGCCGCAGCCGCCCTCGGCAGCGCAGCCCCTGCCCGATGACCAGCCGTCGCTCGCCACGACCAACGTCGCCGGCGCCGCAAGCGCGCCCGCGGCAGCCGCAGCCACCGCGCCGAAACCGGTCGCCGATATCGGCCAGAGCCAGGCCTCCGCCAGCACCAGCGCCTCTGCCGCCATGCAGATGCCGGTGAGCGGCAGCATCATCCGCGAGTACTCGGCCAACAACCAGGGCATCGACATCTCGGCCCCGGTGGGCACCGCGGTGAAGGCCGCGGCCAGCGGCACCGTGGCGGCGATCACCACCAACACCGACAACGTGCAGATCGTGGTGATCCGCCACCCTGACGAGCTGCTGTCGATCTACACCCATCTCGACAACCTGACCGTCTCGAAGGGCGATGCGGTGAGCCGCGGCCAGAGCATCGGCAAGGTGCGTCCGGGCGATCCCAGCTTCCTGCATTTCGAGGTGCGCAAGGGCTTCGACAGCGTCGACCCGATGACCTACCTGCGCTGAAACGCGAAAGGCGAAGACTTTTCGTACGAAAAGTCTTCGCCTCTGGCACGTCCGCGACGCCCGGAAGATTTTTCGCAGGAAAAATCTTTCTAAAGCGCCACGCCCCGGCGTCCTGCAAGATCGGTGAAGAACTGCCACGCCACCCGGCCCGAGCGCGCGCCACGGGTGGCCTGCCACTCGATCGCCTCGGCGCGCAGCTCCGCTTCCTCGACCGCCACGCCATATGCGTCGCAATAGCCGCGGATCATCGCGAGATACTCGTCCTGCGAGCACGGGTGGAAGCCCAGCCACAGACCGAACCGGTCCGACAGCGAGACCTTCTCTTCCACCGCCTCGGACGGGTTGATCGCCGAGCCTCGCTCGTTCTCGATCATGTCGCGCGGCATCAGGTGGCGCCGGTTCGAGGTGGCGTAGAACAGCACGTTCTCGGGGCGGCCCTCGATGCCACCGTCCAGCACCGCCTTGAGGCTCTTGTAGTGCTGGTCGTCATGACTGAACGACAGGTCGTCGCAAAACAGCACGAAACGCTTGTCAGAGGCGCGCAGCAGGTTCAGCAGCCGCGCCACCGAGCCCAGATCCTCGCGCTGAAGCTCCACCAGCTTCACGTCCTCGCCGGCGTCGCGCACGGCGGCGCAGACGGCTTTCACGAGGCTCGACTTGCCCATGCCGCGCGCGCCCCAGAGCAGGGCGTTGTTGGCTGGCAGACCGCGCGCGAACTGGGCGGTGTTGGCAAGCAGGGTGTCGCGGGTGCGCTCGATGCCCAGAAGCAGGTCGAGCGGCACGCGGCTTACCTTGGCGACCGGCTCGAGCCGGTCTGGATCGACATGCCAGACATAAGCCTCGGCAAGATCGAAATCAGGGGCGGCGAGCGGCGCCGGAGCCATGCGCTCCAGCGCCGCCGCGATGCGGGAAAGATCCGTATCGGTCACGTCTTGTCCTTGTTCCTGGACGTATCGTCATCCGGTTCGTCGTCGTCCTCGTCGAACTCCTTGAACATCGGATCGTTCTCGGTGTCCGGCTCGTCCTCGAACCACAGGCCCTGTTCCTTGAGCTCTTTCTCACGCTTGCGCTCGACGATGCGGACGAGGAAGATCGAGACCTCGTAGAGCCCGTAGACCACGGTGAACAGGATCACCTGCGTGGTCACGTCCGGCGGGGTCACCAGCGCGGCCAGCACAAGGATCGCCACCATGGCGTATTTCCGCACGCTGCCAAGGCCCTGCGCCGAGACCAGCCCGGCCTTGCCCATCAGCGTGAGCAGAACCGGAAGCTGGAAGCACAGCCCGAAGGCGACGATGAACTTGAGCGTGATATCGAGGCTCTCGTTGACCTTGCCGAAGAAGGTGATGCGGATGCCATCGGCGGTCTCGGGGACCACCGCCGGCTCGGAGGCGGCGGGGACACCGGCCACGCCGTCGCTGACGCTGGTGGCGGCATTCGACAGCAGGTTGGCAAAAATCGACGACACGTCGGCAAAGCCGAGGAAGAAGGCCATGGCCAGCGGTGTGACGACGAAATGCGCAAAGCTCGCACCGAGCAGGAACATCACCGGCGAGGCGATGAGGAACGGCAGGAAGGCGCCCTTCTCGGACTTGTAGAGCCCGGGCGCCACGAAGCGCCAGAGCTGGTGGGAGATCACCGGGAAGGCCAGCCCGAAGCCGAACACCATCGAGATGCGGAACAGCGTGAACAGGTATTCCTGCGGGCTGGTATACTGCATCGTCGGCGACGGGTCGCCGAGCTGGCGCAGCGTCGCCTCGATCGGCCCGAGCAGGAACTGCAGGATCGGCTCGGCCACTGTGAAGGCCAGCACGATGCCGATGATGAAGGCGATCACCGAGCGGATCAGCCGCGTGCGCAGCTCCGCCAGATGCTCGATCAGCGGCGCCGAGCTGTCCTCGATCTCATCTTGGTCCGTGTGACTCATTCCTCACCGTCTTTCTTGAGAGACGCTTCCAGCTCCGCCGCCTTGGCGGCGGATTCCTCGGCGCGCTTCTGCGCCGCCTCGGCCTCGCGGCGCTGGCGGTCTGCGGCAGAGCGTGCGGCACTTGCCTCGATGCGCTTCTTCGCCGCTTCGCGCTCGGGATCGAGCGCGTTCGGGTCCTCCTTGAGGCCCTCTTTCTTCTTTTCCGGCGTCGGGTCGGTCATCGCGCGCGCCGCATCCTTCACCCCGTCCATCGCCGATCCCATCGGGTTGGTCGCGGTCTTGAAGGTCTTGGCGACATCGCGCACGCCGCTTTCATCTGCGGCATCGTTCATCGCGCGGGTGAACTCGCGCGCCATGCCGCGGGCCTTGCCCATGAAGCGGCCCACGTTGCGGAACAGCACCGGCAGGTCCTTCGGACCCACCACGATCAGGGCAACGATGCCGATGACCAGAAGCTCGGACCAACCAAGATCCAGCATCTGGGATTACACCTTGTCTTTTTCGTCTTCGGCGGGCGTGACGTCCTTGGCGCTGTCCGCCTTTTCGTCCTCGAGCTCTTTCTTGCCGTCGTCGACGCCCTTCTTGAAGGCGGTGATGCCCTTGCCGACTTCGCCCATGAGGCTGGAAATCTTGCCGCGGCCGAACAGCACGAGCACGACGACGGCGATCAGAAGAAGGCCCGGAAGGCCGATGTTGTTGAGCATTGTCTTCTCTCCAGTGGCGGGCGCCTTCAAGGGCGTCCGGTAAACTCTCTGACCCGATCTCTACGGCCTCGCGCGGGGCGCCGGAAGCGGCCGGGCGCGTTTGCGCGGCGTTGAGCGCAGAAATATGCGATGCACTTTGACACTATTATGTCAGGAGGGCACAGTGACCTTCGATCCGCCCCGCCGGCACCGAGGAGAGCGCGATGAAAAAGACCGACAGGCTCTATGCCCTGATGGAGCAGCTCAAGGACGGGCGCCTTCACACTGCCGAGGCGCTGGCCGAGCGCTTCGGCGTCTCGGTGCGCACGATCTACCGCGACATGGACGTGCTCATGGCCTCGGGCGTGCCGATCGAGGGTGAGCGCGGGCGCGGCTACACCGCGCGCGGCGGCTTCACACTGCCACCGCTGACCCTCACCGAGACCGAGCTCGAGGTGCTGCATCTGGGCCTCGCCGCGATCGGCGCCGGCGCCGGCGAAATGCCCGAGCTGGCCCAGGCGGCGCAGAGCCTCTCGGCCAAGATCGATGCGGTTCTGCCCGAGGAGGGTGCCCCCGAGCCCGGCGCCTTCGGGTTCGCCAGCTACCCGTTCCACGAGGCCGCCGAGGGCTTTCGCCACATGCCCGCGGTGCGCGCCGCGATCCGGGCGCGGCAGCGGCTGCGCATCACTCTGAGGGGCGACGGAAGCGCGCTCGAGATCCGTCCGCTGCGGCTGGACTACTGGGGCCGGATCTGGACCTGCGTGGCGTGGAACGAAACCACGGGTGCGTTCGACAGCCTGCGGCTCGACAGGATCACCGCGCTCACGCCCCTGCCCGGCCTCTTCGTCGACGAGCCCGGCAAGCGGTTGGCCGATTACGAGGGCCGCAAACCGTGACGCACGACGCACGGGGCGCGAAATTCCCGCGTCTTGCCGCAGCTCTGCCATGACTCGCCCCCGTTTGCGCTGTTAAGCATGGCGCGGGGGCAACGTGACCGGCGCCAGTCTCCGGGAAACCGGGCCGCGCGCCGGAGGGATTGAAGTGCAGACGTGATGAGTGATGCCACCGGCCATGCCGCCTACCGCGCCCGCAGCCATTTCCGCTGCCTCGACGGTCTGCGTTTTCTCTGCATCGCGATGGTGCTCTGGCATCACGCCCAGCCGGTGCGCGATCCGGACTGGCAAATCCTCGACCGGGGTTTCCTTGGCGTCGACTTCTTCTTCGTGCTGAGCGGCTTTCTGATCACCACCCTGCTTCTGCGCGAGCGCGCGCGGAGGGGGAGGTTCTCGCTGCGCAACTTCTACATCCGCCGGGCACTGCGCATCCTGCCGGTCTATGGCTTCGTGGTGACGGCGCTCTGCGCCTACTACATCCTCGTGAAGGGCGAGACCGAGTACCTGCAGGCGGTGCCGTTCTACTATCTCTTCCTGTCGAATTTCCTTACCGAGCACGTGCCGACGTTGTCGATCACCTGGTCGCTTTCGGTCGAGGAACAGTATTACCTGATCTGGCCGCTGCTGCTGATGCTGCTGCCGAGCCGGTTCTGGGTGCCGGTGGCGCTGGCGCTGGTGGCGCTGAACGTGGGCCTGGTGATGATGCCGCCCGCCGACCCGCCACTCACCGCGGGACCGCTGGTCTTCCGGATGTTCAACGCAACCTACGCGCCGATCATCCTCGGCTCGCTTGCCGCGATCCTGCTGCACCGGCCCGGCAGTTATGACCGGCTGCGCCCGCTTTGCGCCCATCGCGCCACGCCGCTGGCCGCGCTCGCCCTGATGGCGCTGATCATGCAATTCGCCCCGTTCGACATGCGCGGACTGCAGAACCTCGCGATCCACCTTCTGATGACGCTGACGCTGATGGCTCTGGTGGTGCGCGAGCGCGGCGCGCTGCAAGATGTGCTGGCCCGCCAGCCCCTCATGCGGATCGGACAGGTGAGCTACGGCATCTACCTCTACCACCTGATCGCGCTCGACCTGACGGCGCGCCTCGGTCTCGGCCTCGGCATTCCGGGCATCATCGGCGAGGGCCCGGCCCTCTGGCTGCTGCTCATCGCCTATTCACTCGTCTCATGGGCCATGGCCGAGATCAGTTTCCGCACGCTCGAGGCCTGGTTCCGCCGGTTCCGTCCGAACGAGCGCCCGCCCGAAACCGTCGCGGCAGAAAAAGACCCCCGGCAGCAGATGCAAACCGGGGGTCCCACGGGGAAACAGGTTACTCGCTAAGGAGCAGGTCCAGCCTTACTCGGCCTTCATCGCCTCGAGCGAGATCTCGAGCTCGACCTCGTCGCTGACGTAGGGTGCGAAAGCGCCGACATTGTAGTCCGAGCGGACCAGGGTGGTGGTGGCCACGAAACCGAGCCAGGGCTTGCCTTCCATCGGGTGCTCGCCCGCCTGGGTCAGGGTGGTGTCGAGCACGACTTCCTTGGTCACGCCGTTCAGGGTGAGGTCGCCGGTGATCAGCGCGGTGTTGTCGCCGGTCACTTCGATTCCGGTGGAGGTGAAGGTCACCATGTCCTCATCGGTCGCGCCGAAGAAATCGTCGCTCATGAAGTGCTCGAAGCGGGCTTCCCAGCCAGTGATCATCGAGCGCACCGGGAAGGACACTTCCACCGAGGAGGCCGCCGGATCTTCGGCGTCGTAGGAGATATCGCCCTCAAAGCCCGAGAACATGCCGTAGCCGGTCGAGAAGCCGAGGTGGTTGTAGCTGAACACGATCTGGGCGTGGCTCGAGTCGATCTCGTAGGCCTCGGGGGCGGCGGCGGCGGCGATCGGTGCTGCGGCGACGAGGCCGGCGAGGAGAAGGGATTTCATACGGTGGGCTCCACTGGTTGGGTGCGTGTTTTCGATGACAGAAAGATTGGGGCAATGCTGCGCCGCCGCAACTGCAGCTCCTCCCACAGAGTCTGTTGAAAAATGAACAGCCGCACCGTGCATTCGTGCGAGGGCCCGCCGACGGGGCGCCTGATGCGCGGGGCTCCGCCGGCATCCACTGGGCGTCCCGGTCCCGGCGACGCGGAGCTTCCTTGGCTTCTGGATCCGCCACCCGGTGGCACGGCAGTTGGGCGACGGCCCGGGCCATCCAGCGATCCTCCGCCCTGCCCGTCTTGGCCCTTGATCCCCCCGCCGAGAGGTGTATACGGGCGCATCCCTCCGCGAGACCGTATGAACCGCGCAGTCTCTCGTGGGCAGGAGTGGAGAGGATGCCTGCCCTATGAAATGCGCCTTGATAGAAATGGAGCTCACATGCCGCTTTACGAGCATGTCTTTATTGCGCGTCAGGATCTGTCCAACGCGCAGGCCGAAGGCCTCGTCGAACATTTTGGCACCGTCCTCTCGGACAACGGCGGCAAGGTCGTCGAATCCGAGTACTGGGGCGTCAAGACGATGGCCTACAAGATCAACAAGAACCGCAAGGGCCACTACGCCTTCCTGAAGACCGACGCTCCGGCGACCGCGGTTCAGGAAATGGAACGCCTGATGCGCCTGCATGACGACGTGATGCGCGTCCTGACCATCAAGGTCGACGAGCACGCCGAGGGCCCGTCGGTCCAGATGCAGAAGCGTGACGAGCGTGACAACCGTCGCGACCGCCGCAACTGATACCCTGAGTAAGAGGAGTTAAACCATGGCTGCAAAACCGTTTTTCCGCCGCCGCAAGGTCTGCCCCTTCTCGGGCGACAATGCACCCAAGATCGACTACAAGGACACCAAGCTGCTGCAGCGCTACATCTCGGAGCGCGGCAAGATCGTGCCGTCGCGCATCACCGCAGTGTCCGCCAAGAAGCAGCGTGAACTGGCCCGCGCCATCAAGCGCGCCCGCTTCCTCGCCCTGCTGCCCTACGTCGTGAAATAAGGAGGCACTCGCATGCAAGTCATTCTTCTTGAGCGCGTGGCCAAGCTCGGCCAGATGGGCGACGTCGTCGACGTCAAGCCCGGCTTCGCCCGCAACTACCTGCTGCTGCAGGGCAAGGCGCTGACCGCCTCGAAAGAGAACATCGCGCATTTCGAAGCCCAGAAGGCGCAGCTCGAGGCCCGTAACCTCGAGACCAAGAAAGAAGCCGAAGCGCTGGCAGAGAAGCTCGACGGCCAGCAGTTCGTCGTGATTCGCTCCGCCTCCGATGGCGGCAACCTCTACGGCTCGGTCACCACCCGTGACGCCGCAGATGTCGCCACCGAGGAAGGCTTCTCGATCGACCGCAAGCAGGTCATCATCCGCCTGCCGATCAAGGAACTGGGTCTGCACGAAGTCGAGGTGCACCTGCACCCCGAGGTCATGTGCGTGATCGAGCTCAACGTCGCACGTTCGCCCGAAGAGGCCGAGCTGCAGGCATCGGGCAAGTCGATCCAGGAACTGGCGGCCGAGGAAGAGGCCCAGGCCGAATTCGAGATCTCGGAACTGTTCGACGATCTCGGCGCCGCCACCTCGGACGATGGCGACCTGGTCGAGACCCCCGAGGGTCAGGCCGAAGAGGCTCGCGAAGACTGAGCCATCCGGCTCGGCCCATCGCCATGAATGTCGAAACCGCGCCGGTCCTCCGGCGCGGTTTTTCTTTTGGGCGTGTCTCCGCCCCCGCCATTACTCAAACAGGCGTCATATTCGAAAGAAACAATATCACGCTATGAATGGCCCAAACCAGCGACCCAATAAACAAACTATCAAATATAGATAAAACTCTGTGGTTTTCGTTGCCTTCAGTCTCGGAATGTCAGACAGGCGATACGCCGGGACACGCCAGGGGCGTCGCCCGGTCGGGGGAAGACAGAGGAAAAGACACGTGACTTTGGAAGAGCGCATCCGTGCGCAGCTGAGGCTTTACCGGCGCAGCGCCGGCCTCACTCAGAACGAACTTGCCAAGCGCATCGGCGCGCATGTCCAGCAGATCTATCAATATGAGACGGGCGCGGGGCGGATTCCCGCGGCACAGCTCTGGCTGATCTCTCAGGCGCTGGACATGCCTCTCGACCAGTTCTTCATCGACGCGGACATGCCCGTGTCCGAGCAGGAACAGGCGGTGTTCGACGACGTCCGCACCGCCGCGACCCTGCTGCGTCCGCTCGCGCCGGAACAGCGCAACGCGGTGATCGAGCTGCTGCGGACCATGGCACAGGACTCGCAGGCAAAGAAAAAGGCTGCCCCGCAAGCGGAACAGCCTCTTCGGGCGACGGGGTGCTGACGCACCCCGCCATCCGAACCTTGGATCACTCTTCGTCGAGCGCTTCTACCGCGGTCTGAAGCTCTTCCTTGGTGACCTCTTTCTCGGACACCTTGGCCTGCTCGGCGATGTGATCGATGACCTTGTCCTCGAAGATCGGAGCGCGCAGCTGCTGCTGCATCTGCGCGTTCTGGCGCACGAAGTCGAAGAAGGCGCGTTCCTGGCCCGGGTACTGGCGAGCCTGGTTCATGATCGCCTGGGTCATCTCGGCATCGGTCACTTCGACTTCGGCCTTTTGACCCATCTCTGCGAGCAGCAGGCCAAGACGCACGCGGCGCTCGGCGAGGCTGTTGTGCTCCTCGGTGGGCTCGATCTCGCCGTGGTCGTGGCCGTGATCTTCCGGGTGCTCTTCGTGGTAGAGCTGGTGCGCGATCTGCTTGGCCTCGGCCTCGACCAGGCTCGGCGGCAGGTCGAAGGTGACCAGAGTGTCGAGCTTGTCGAGCAGGCCACGCTTCATCACCTGACGGGCGGCACCGGCATACTCGGCCTCGAGGCGCTCGCGGATCTGGCCCTTGAGACCCTCGAGATCCTCGGCACCGAACTTCTTGGCCAGCTCGTCGTCGATCTCGGCGGCAACCGGCTCCTTGACGGCCTTGACGGTCACGTCGAACACGGCGGCTTTGCCGGCGAGGTTCTCTGCGCCGTACTCTTCCGGGAAGTTCACTTCCACGGCCTTCTCGTCACCGGCCTTCACGCCGGTCAGCTGCTCTTCGAAACCCGGGATGAACGAGCCCGAGCCCAGCACCAGCGGGTAATCCTCGGCAGCGCCGCCTTCGAAGGCTTCGCCATCGACCTTGCCGACGAAATCGATCACGACCTGATCGCCGTCCTGCGCCTCGGCGCCCTCGGCCCGGTCGTTGAAATCCTGCGCGGTCTCGGCGAGCGACGCCAGCGCCTCGTCGACGGCGGCGTCATCGGCCTTGACCACGAGCTTTTCGATCTCGACGCCGGAAAGGTCGACCTCGGGAACCTCGGGGAGCTTCTCGTAGCTCATCGCCACGTTGACGTCCTCGCCCTCTTTCCAGTCCTCGTTGGTCATCTTGACCTCGGGCTGGAGCGCCGGGCGGTCGCCGCTGTCCTCGAAATGCTTCGACATGGCTTCGTCGATCGCTTCCTGCATGGACTCGCCCATCAGGCGCTGGCCGAACTGCTTCTTCAGCAGCGGCATCGGAACCTTGCCCTTGCGGAAACCCTTCATCTCGATTTCGGGCTGTGCCTCGGCCAGCTTGGCGTTGACCTTTGCGTCCAGCTCCTCGGCGGTGAGGATCAGCTCATAGGCGCGTTTCAGACCTTCATTCAGCGTCTCGGTGACCTGCATACCATCTTCCTTGGTTCTTGCGCGGCCCCGTTCTTCAAAGCCGCTCGTCTCTGTCGAATTTGCGGTCTTCTATGCGTCCCGGCCCATGCGTGCAAGGCGGATTCGCCTGCCGCGGCGCGGCAATGGCGGCCCGCCGCACACGTCGGCGCATATCCCGCTTGCCTAGGCTTGGCCGGTGCAGTAAGCAATCGCCTGTCGCGGGTGTAGCTCAATGGTAGAGCAGCAGCTTCCCAAGCTGACGACGAGGGTTCGATTCCCTTCACCCGCTCCATTTCTCCGACATCGATATTGCTAGAGCGGCACGCCATGTGCCCGGATCTGCCCGCGTGCGCCTTGGCCTGGGCCGGCGGGTGCTATGAGGCTGACCCCGGGAACATGCCGCCGCGAAGTCCGTTCGACATCGAGACCGCGGGCCCGTCCCGGTCGCGACACCGTCTCTTGGATCTCGCGCAGGCGCGAGAGGTCAGCCGCCCGGGCGCCCCGGGCGTGCCGATCTTCAGAACCGCTTGCCGCGGATCAGTTGGGCAAGCATGCCGTTGCGGGCCGGCAGGAAGCAGCAGGCAAGGACGAAGCGGAACGGGTCGATGACCATCATGACGGATCCCTCCAGTGACGCGGACGAGGCAGCGCCGCACCACCCCCGGCGCGGCTCAGGGCGGACGCTAGCCGCGTCAAGAATCGATTCCATGACGATTCGGGCACGATCCTGCGACGGCAGGGGCTGAAACGGTTAATCGAGGGTTAAAGCAGCCGGCGGCAGGGTCGGGCTCAGCGCCCGGCCAGCCCGTCCGACAACACCTTGAGCACCGTCTCGCGCGGGGCGTCGGCGGTCACGAAGGCCTGTCCGATGCCTCGGGCAAGGATGAAGCGGATGGCGCCATCGACCACCTTCTTGTCCTGGCCCATGAGATCGTAGAGCGCCTCGGCACCCGGAAGCTCTCCCGGGATGTCAGCCAGATCCGCCTTCATCCCCATCGCCTTGAGATGGGCCCGCAGCCGCGAGGGATCCTCCTGCGGGCAAAGCCCCAGCCGGGACGACAGCTCGAAGGCCAGAGCGCAGCCGATCGCCACGCCTTCGCCATGCAGCAGCCGGTCGGAATAGCCGGTGGCAGCCTCGAGCGCGTGGCAGAAGGTGTGGCCGAGATTGAGCAGCGCACGATCCCCCTGCTCGGTCTCGTCGCGCACCACGATCTCGGCCTTCATCTCGACCGAGCGCGTCACCGCGCGGGTCAACGCGGCCCGGTCGCGCGAGGCGACCCCTGCGGCGTTGGCCTCGAGCCACTCGAAGAAGGCGGCATCGCCCAGCAGGCCGTATTTCACCACCTCACCATAGCCGGCGAGGAAATCGCGGGTCGTCAGGGTGTCCAGCACGCCGATATCGGCCAGCACCAGCGCCGGCTGGTGGAATGCGCCGATCAGGTTCTTGCCGGCGGGCGAATTGATCCCGGTCTTGCCGCCGACCGAGCTGTCGACCTGCGCCAGAAGCGAGGTCGGGATCTGCACGAAACGCACGCCGCGGCGCAGGATCGCGGCGGCAAAGCCGACGAGGTCGCCGATCACACCACCGCCAAGTGCCACCACCACGTCGCGGCGCTCGACCTTCTGCGCAAGCAGCCACTCGGTGACATGCTCGAGCTCGCGCCAGCACTTCGTCGCCTCTCCGGGCGGCAGCGACAGCGCCTCGCAGGCGATGCCCTCGGCGGCGAGCGCGCCGCGCAGGGTCTCGAGATGGGCGGCCGCGACGGTGGCGTCGCTCACCACGACAACGCGCGGGCGGCGCAAAAGCGGCGCGATCTCCGCCCCGGCGCGGGCCAGAAGCCCCTCGCCGATCCGCACATCATAGGCCCGCTCGCCAAGCGCCACATGCACCGTTCCGCTCATTCCGTCTTGTCCTCTTGCAATACATCCGAACGCGCCTTCAGCGCCTCGATCACCCGCTGCGCCATCGCCTCGACCGTCTTGGCCTGCTCGGAGGTCACGGTCACGTCGGCCAGCGCATAAACCGGCACGCGCTGCTCGTAGATCTCGCGCAGCGTGGCGTGCGGATCGGGGGTGCGCAGCAGCGGACGCGTGTTCTTGTGCTTCACGCGGTTCCACAGCACCGGCAGCGCGGCATCGAGCCAGACGGCCACGCCGCGTTCGGTGATCATCTTGCGGTTCGCGGCGCTCATGTAGGCACCGCCCCCGGTCGAGAGCACGGAAGGCGTGCCATCGAGCAGCCGCGAGATCACCTGGCTTTCCTTCTGGCGGAAGAACGGCTCACCATCGCGTGAGAAGATCTCGGCGATGGTCATGTTGGCGGCAAGCTCGATCTCGGCGTCCGAATCCCGGAAAGGAACATGCAGCGCTGCCGCAAGTGCCTTGCCCACGGCGGTTTTTCCGGCCCCCATCATCCCCACGAGAACCACGGTCTTTCGAAGCTTCAGTGCCTGCACGCTTGTATCTCGGCCATCCATCGCCAATGTTACCTTTCGAGGCCGTGAATGACGTGAGTTTGCCGAAAAGGCTAGGTATAAGTTCGGAAAAAGACACGAGGCAGGACGACCGATCGCATGGGACGTATCATCAAATGGCTTTTCATCCTACTGATCCTCGGCGGGATCGCGCTGGTGGGATATGCCTATATCGGGCCGTTCTTCGGCGCCGATTTCTCACCGCCGCAAACCGAGATTCGCGAGCCCGTGGAGCTTGATGCGAACTAGGATCCTGACACTTGCGCTCGGGCTGGGCGTGGCCTCGGCGGCTGTCGCGCAGGACGCGCAGCGGCCGATGTCGGCCATCGACTGGCTCGATGGCGGCGACAGCAACGCGCCGGCGGTGCTGCGCCCCTCGCCGCTGCGCAATCCGCAGCCCTTCGGCGTGCCGCTCGACGAACCGCCGGTGGCCAGCTCGGTGCAGCGCCCCGAGGTCGAGAGCGCGCCGCTTGGCGAACCCACCGCCGAGGCGGTGGGGCTGTTGCCGATGTCCGTCACCGGCCTGCCGCGCAACCTCTGGCGAAGCAGCGAGGTCGACACCCTCGCCGAGCTCATCGAGGAGGTCGACCCGGCGGTACCGGCGCTCTCGGCCCTTCTTTTCACCCTGCTGCTGGCCGAGGCCGATGCGCCCATCGGCTCCGGCGAGGGCGCACCGCTGCTGGCGGCCCGGCTCGACCGGCTGATCGAGGAAGGCGCCGTCGATCCCGGCCTCGCGCTGATCGAGCGCGCCGGCGGCGCCACCAGCGCCGATCTCTTCGCGCGCTGGTTCGACCTCGCGCTGCTGGCCGACAGTCCCGACGCAGCCTGCCGGGTGCTGCAGCGCCAGCCTCAGCTGTCCGACGATCTGGCCACGCGGGTGTTCTGCGATGCCCGCAACGGGCGCTGGGATCATGCGGTGACGGTGCTAGGCACCGCCGACGCGCTCGACCAGATCAACGACCGCGATGCCGAGCTGCTGCTCCGCTTCGTCGAGCCCGAGCTGGTTGACGAGGGCAACCCGGTGCCGCCGCCGGCGCAGCCGACGCCGCTGCAATTCCGCCTGTTCGAGGCAGTGGGCGAGACCCTGCCCACGCAACCCCTGCCCCGCGCCTTCGCTGCCGCCGATCTCAGCGGCACCAGCGGCTGGCGGGCGCAGCTTCTGGCCGCCGAACGGCTGGCCGCGCATGGCGCGCTGTCGGCCAACCGTCTGCTGGGGCTCTACTCCGAGCGCAGGCCCGCCGCGTCGGGCGGCGTCTGGGACCGCGTTGCCGCGGTGCAGGCGCTCGATGCGGCGCTGAACGAGGGCCGCGAGGACCTGATCGGGCCGGCGCTGGTCTCGGCCTGGGGCCAGATGCGCAGCGCGGGCCTGCTGGTGCCGTTCTCCGAGCTTTTCGGCGAGCGGCTGAGCGAGCATACGCTCGAGGGGCGCGCAGGTCGGCTGGCGCGCCGCGCCGCGCTGTTGTCGCCGGGCTACGAGACCGCCGCACGCGCGCTGGACGAGACAGGCGGCCGGCTCGGCCTTGCCGCGACCATCGCATCCGGTCAGGCTCCCGATCCGCTGCCCGAGGCCGCCTTCGAGGCCGCCGTGGCGCGCGCCTGGGACGATCCAACCCCGCCGGCCGAGCTGGCGCGGCGGCTGCAGCATGGCAAGCTCGGCGAGGTGGTGCTGCGCAGCATGGCACTGTTCGAGACCGGCGCCGCCGGCAATCACCAGGATCTGACCGAGGCACTGGCCACCCTGCGCGCCGTGGGGCTCGAGGACACCGCACGCCGGGCCGCCATCGAGCTCTTGATCCTCGAGGACGAGGGCGCGCTGCGATGAGCGCTGCCAACTGGACCGGCGCCTTTCTCGAGGCACAGGCCGCGGAACGCGGTGCCGCCGACAACACCACCGCCGCCTATGCGCGCGATCTCAACGATTTCACCGGCTGGCTGGCGGCACGCGGGCACGGGCTCGACACCGCGCAGCGCGCCGATGTGGAAGCCTACCTAATCGAGTGCGAGGCGCAGGGGCTCGCCGTCTCGACCCGGGCGCGGCGGCTGTCCTCGATCAAGCAGCTCTACCGCTTCGCCTTCGAGGAAGGCCTGCGCGAGGACAACCCGGCGGTACAGATCTCGGGCCCCGGCAAGAGCAAGCGCCTGCCCAAGACGCTGTCGATCGAAGAGGTCGACCGGCTGCTTCAGGCGGCCACCGAGCACGGCCGCACCGAGGATGACCGGCGGCGCAACACCTGCCTGATGCAGCTGCTCTACGCCACCGGCATGCGGGTGACCGAGCTCGTCACCCTGCCTGCTTCGGCGGCGCGCGGCGATCCGCGCATGCTGCTGATCCGTGGCAAGGGCGGCAAGGAGCGCATGGTGCCGCTCTCGCCCCCCGCGCGCGAAGCTCTGGCGGCGTGGCTCGCCTGCCGCGATGCCCAGGACGAGGCCGGGCGCGCCAAGGGCAAGCCGGGCTCGCCGCATCTGTTCCCTTCGCGCGGCAAGGCCGGGCACCTGACCCGCCACGCCTTCTATCTGCAGATCAAGGACATGGCGGTGCGCGCCGGCGTGTCGCCCGCGAAGGTCACCCCGCACACCCTGCGCCACGCCTTCGCCACCCACCTGCTGCAGAACGGCGCCGACCTGCGCGCCATCCAGACCTTCCTCGGCCATGCCGACGTGGCCACCACCGAGATCTACACCCACGTGCTCGAGGAGCGGCTGCGCGAGCTGGTGCTCGATCATCACCCGCTCGCCCGCGAGTGACCCGCCGGGTCACTTACCGCCGACCCCGTGCAAGGAAAGCTCAGGCGGCCTGAAAAACGCGCGCCCGCCCCCGGCCCTAGTGTCACCGCGCCGGCGCCGGCCTTGAACCGCACCCGTGCGCACCCCATAACGTCCCGGACCACCGGACAGACCCAGCAAGAGACGCCCCCCAATGGACGCCACCACCGCCGCCGCCTCCGGCACCGATCTCACCCTCTGGATCACCGCCGGGGCCATCGCCCTGCTGATCCTGATGTCGGCCTTCTTCTCGGGCTCCGAGACGGCGCTGACCGCGGCCTCGCGCGGCAAGCTGCGCGCGGCGCAGGATCGCGGCTCCAAGGGCGCCGACACCGCGCTCAAGATCACCGAGGACAACGAGCGCCTGATCGGCTCGGTGCTGCTGGGCAACAACCTCGTCAACATCCTCGCCACCTCGTTGGCCACCACGCTGTTCACCGGTCTCTTCGGCGACAGCGGCGTGGCGATGGCGACGCTGGTGATGACGCTGCTTGTGCTGATCTTCGCCGAGGTGCTGCCCAAGACCTACGCCATCACCAATCCCGAGAGCGCGGCCTCGAGCGTCGCGCGGCCGATCTCGCTGATCATCCTGGTGTTCTCGCCCATCGTGAGCGCCATCCGTGCCATCGTGCGGCTGCTGCTGCGCGCCGTCGGCGTGCAGACCGATCCCGACAGCCAAATCCTTGCCGTGCGCGAGGAAATCGCCGGCGCTCTGCAGCTCGGTCATTCCGAGGGCGTGGTGGAAAAGGAAGACCGTGACCGTATCCTCGGCGCGCTCGATCTTGCCGAGCGCACCGTCGAGGAAATCATGCTGCACCGCTCGAATATCGAGATGATCGACGCCTCGAGCAGCCCTCGCGAGATCCTCAAGCAGTGCCTCGAGAGCAACTACACCCGTCTGCCGGTCTATCGCGACGATCCCGAGAACATCATCGGCGTGGCCCACGCCAAGGACCTGATGCGCGCCATGTACGAGACCATCGCCAATGCCGGCGACCGCGCCGCCGAGGCCCTGGAGGAGTTCAACATCACCGAGGTGATGATGAAGCCCTATTTCGTGCCCGACACCACGACGCTTGCCGACCAGATGCGCAACTTCCTGCGCAAGCACACCCACTTCGCGCTAGTGGTCGACGAGTACGGCTCGCTCGAGGGGCTGCTGACGCTCGAGGACATCCTCGAGGAGATCGTCGGCGAGATCACCGACGAGCACGACCCCGATGCCGAGCACCAGGTGAAGGCGGGCGACGATGGCTGGTTCTGGCTCGACGGCGCGATGACGATCCGCGATCTCAACCGCGCCACCGACTGGTCACTGCCCGACGACGAGGCCAACACCATCGCGGGCCTCGTCATTCACGAGGCGCAGATGATCCCCACCGTCGGCCAGCGCTTCACCTTCCACGGCTTCCGCTTCGAGGTGATGGAGCGCGAGCACAACCGCGTCACTCGGCTGCGCGTGCGGCCCCTCGAGCCGGTGTCTGGCTGACCCGGCCGACCCGGTCGCTCTCGCTCCGGTGCATGTCGATGGGCAGGTCGGCGCAAAGCTCGAACCCGCCCTCGACGCGGCCCTCGCTCAGCGTGCCGCCGATCTGGGTGGCCGCAGCCTCCATCAGACGTGCCCCGAGCGAGGTCGACGACAGCGAGTCGACCACCGGCTCTGCGCTGCGCATCCGGCCATTGTCGCTGCAGATCAGTTGCATGCGGTTGGGGCCGGTACGCTCGAGGCGGAAACGGATCACGACCTCGTCCCCGCTCTCGGGCTCGGCGTATTTCGCGGCGTTGGCGGCGAATTCGTTGGCGATCACGCCAAGCGCCGCGGCGACCCGGGAATCGACCTCGATGCGGGTCGCGCCCTCGATCTCGACCCGCGTGCCGGTCAGAGCGTTGCGCTGCAAGAGCTGCGCCACCCGCTCGAGATAGCTGTCGAGCCGGACGTGATGCATCTTTGAGGTCAGGTTGAGCTCGGCATGAAGCTGCGCGATGGCATCGACGCGCCGCCCGATGGCGTCAAGCGCGTCCTGCGCCTCGGCATTGGTGATGCGCGAGCGGTAGAGCCGCACGGTCGAGGCGACGGTCTGCAGCGAGTTCTTGACCCGATGATCGATTTCCTCGCGCAGCATCTCCTTGTTCTTCAGTGCGCGCTGAAGATCGAGCTGGCGGATCACCTGGCGCGACATCACCATCAGCAGCTGACGTTGCGCCGGCGTGAGCTTGCGCGGCTTGGTGTCGAGCACGCAGAGCGAGCCGATGCTATGGCCGCTGCGGGTGATGAGCGGTGCCCCGGCATAGTAACGCATCTCGGCCAGCACGCCGCAGCAGAGCGGGTTGTCGGCGGTGCGCGCGTCATCCAGCGTGTCCTCGATCTCGAGGATATCGTCGCCGAGGATGGCATGGGCGCAGATCGACTGCTCGAGCGGCGTCTCGGAGGGCTCGAAGCCATGGCGTGCGCGGAACCACTGCCGGTCCTCGTCCACGAGGCTGATCAGCGCCACGGGCATGTCGAGCATGGTCGCCAGAAGATCGACCACCTCGTCGAAAGCGGGGTCGCGCGCGCTGTCGAGCACGCCGTAGCTTTCCAGCTCGGCGAGGCGCTCGTCCTCATCTTCGTGTTTGGGCGCTAACACCATCTTGGGCTTGTTCCCTCAAGTGACTCCGGCGAGGCACCTTATTGCAATGGCGCGGAGGGTCAACCGCGCTTTCCGACGCGCGAGGCGGGATTTCGCGCGGTATACGACCGGTGGTGCCCCCTGCTCCTGGCCGGGGTTTTTTTTGATTAACGTCCCATTGCCCCCGCGTAATGAAATCTTCACCAAAAAACGCACCGCTAACATGCAACATCCGGTATAAGGCCCGCATGGGAGGAATCGCGATCTTGATTCCCGCTGCCGGTGCCAGCCGCCGGATGCGCGGGTCCGACAAGCTTCTGATGCAGGTCAGGGGCGTGCCGTTGCTGCGCCGTCAGGCGCTCGCGGCGCTCGAAGCCGGGGATCATGTCGCGGTGGCCTTACCGGCGCATGACCACCCGCGCGCCGAGGCACTGCGTGGCCTGCCCGTGCAGATCGTCGAGGTGCCGGATGCCAAGCTTGGCATGTCCTCCTCGTTGCGCCGCGCGGTCAGCCTGCTGCCCCGCGGGCTCGAGGGGGTGATGATCCTGCCCGCCGACATGCCCGAAATCACTGCCGCCGACATGTCGCAGCTGATCGCGGCCTTCCGCGCGGTTCCGCACCCCACGATCCAGCGCGCCACCGCCGAGGACGGCACGCCGGGCCACCCGGTGCTGTTCCCGTCCGACTGCTTCCCGGCGCTTCAGGCGCTGAGCGGAGATTTCGGTGCCAAGGCGGTGCTGACGGCAAATATCCACCGGGTTCGCGACTTTCCCCTTCCCGGAGCCCATGCGCTGATCGATCTCGATACGCCCGAGGCCTGGCAGGAGTGGGAAGCGGCGCAACAGGCGGCTGAATAGGCACTTCGGACAAGACAGACCTGCGGCCGGGTCGTTCTTCGCGCACGGCTTGAGCCTGCAAACTGTGATAGCCGCGCGACTGGCGCGGTCGGCCTTCTCAGCCTGCGGCCGTCACCAGAATTGCCCGGAAATCGTTGACATTGGTTCCCGTCGGCCCCGGCACGAAAAGCCCGCCCGCGCGCTCGAACGCGCCCCATGCGTCGTTGCGCGAGAGTAGCGTCATCGCGTCCTCGCCACTGTCGCGCAGCGAGGCCGCGGTGGTGCCGTCGGCGAACGCCCCGGCGTTGTCCTCGGTGCCATCGATGCCGTCGGTATCGGCGGCAAGCGCATGAATGCCGTCCTGCCCGTCAATGGCGTGGGCAAAGGCCAGCAGGAACTCGGTGTTGCGGCCACCACGCCCGCCATCGCCGCGCAGCGTCACCGTGGTTTCGCCGCCCGAGAGCAGCACCACCGGCGGCGCGAAGGGACGGCCGTGCGTCGCGACCTCTCGGGCGATGGCGGCGTGCACATAGCCCACGTCGCGGGCCTCGCCCTCGACCGAATCCGACAGGATTGCCGCTGAGAGCCCGGCCTCTTCGGCCTTGCGCGCCGCCGCTTCCAGCGACAGCCGCGCCGAGGCCACCACGTGCACCTCGTTGCCGCTGAAACAGGGATCGTCAGGCATCGGGGCGGCGGAGGCGGCGCTGCGGATGTGTGCCAGGATGGTGTCGGGCAGCGCGATGTTCCACGCCTCGATCATCCCCAGGGCCGCGTTCGCATCGACGCGGTCCGGCACCGTCGGCCCCGAGGCCACCTGTGCGGGATCGTCACCCGGCACGTCCGAGACGATCAGGCTCACCACCCTAGCCGGCGCGCAGGCGGCGGCGAGCCGCCCGCCCTTGATCCGGCTGGCATGTTTTCGGATCGCGTTCATCACCCCGATCGGCGCGCCCGAGCCCAGAAGCGCGCGGTTCAGCGCCTGCTCGTCTTCGAGCGTCAGCCCGTCGGGCGGCGCCGGCAGCAGGGCCGAGCCGCCGCCGCAGACCAGCGCCACCACAAGATCGTCGGGTCCCAGCCCCGAGACCGCCTCGAATAGCGCCGCGCTGGCCTCGAGCCCGGCCGCATCGGGCACAGGGTGGGCCGCTTCCATGACACGCAGATGCTGGCAGGGCGCGGCATAACCGTAGCGCGTCACCACGACGCCCTCGACCGGGTCAACCCAGAGCCGCTCGAAAGCGGCGGCGAGTTGCGCCGCCCCCTTGCCGAGGCCGATGACGACGGTGCGCCCCTTGGGCTTCTCCGGCAGAGCCGCGCGCAGCGCGCGCTCCGGATCGGCGGCGGCGACCGCGGCCTCGAATAGCCCGGTTAGAAACGCCCGTTCGTCCTGCATCAACTCTGTGCCCCTCGCCTGTCGATCTTCAGGCGCTCGCGGCGCGGATTTTCAGCCCGCTGGCCAGCGCCGGTCCGCGCGTGCCGGGACGGAACACGAGCTCGAACTCGGCCACCATCCCCTTCTGCGCAATGACGTAATCCTGCACCGAGAGCAGCGCCGGGACAACCGCCTCGATCTCTGCCGCCGCGCAGCCCAGCTCCTCGAGCAGGCGCTGCGCCTCTCCCGGGCGCAGCGGCAGCAGGCCCGCAACCTCGGCGGCCCCCTGGCGGATGCGCAGGACATAGCCATAGGAAGGCTCGGCGCAGAGATGCAGCTGCAGCTCCGGCCCCTCCGCCGGCGTCGTCTCGGCCGGGGTCAGGTGAAGCCCCTGTGCCGCCAGCAGACTGCGCGCCTCGGCCTGATCCGACATGCTCGCGCCGATGCCGGCATCCGGCGCCGGCATGAAGAGCGGTGCCGGGCGGCGCAGCGGACCGCCGAGTGCCACGCAGGCGGCGAGCGCCTCGAGCGCCGCAGGCAGCCCACAAAGCGGGATCAGGCGGTTTTCGAGCAGAGCTTCGGCGCGATCCTCGGGCAGGCCCTCCGGCAGAGTCGCCAGCAGCGCCAGCGGCATCCCGACCCGCCCGCGCGCCGCGGCGGCCGCCTCGGCCACCCGGTCCCACGCGGCATCGGAGCCGTGATCCTCACGGGCGCAATCCAGCACCAGCAAGGTCAACACCGCCCTGCCGGTCATCGCCTCGGAGAAGATCCGGGTCAATCGCGGCACCGAGCGCTGCACCGCGCTGCTGCAATCCAGCGGGTTCTCGAGCGCAACGCCGGGGCCGAGGTCGCGCTCCAAAGCCTGGCGCTGCACCTCCGAGAAGGCTGGAAACTGCAGCCCCTCGGACTGCGCCAGATCGCGCAGCAGCGCGCTCGTGCCGCCGGTGCAGCACAGCCCCGCGAATGTGTTGGCCGGCAATGCCCCGGTGACGTGCAGGATCTTCAGCGTCTCGAGCAGGGCTTCAGGGCTGCGCACCTGCGCCATGCCGGCCCGCTCGAACAGGGCCCGCGCGCCCGGTTCCTGCCCGGCCCGCAGGATGACCACGGATTTTCCCAGCCGCTCGGCGGTCTGCGCCATCTCGATCAGCGCCTCGGGATCGCCCAGATCCTCGGCCTGGATGCCGAGCGCGGAAATCCGTTCGTCGCGCAGCAGCGACTCGCCCAGCAGCGCCAGCCCGGTCTGCGCCCGGCCCGGCTCGGCCACCGCGAGCACGGCGATGGGCAGGCCACGGCGATGCATTGAAAGGCTCTGCGCAAGGCTGGCGCTGCGGGCGATGATCGCCACGCCGCGCTTGACGTGCTTGAGACCGTGCACGCCATCCCAGACCGGGGCACGTTCGAGCGCGTTGATCACGCCGCGACACCCGGGCCCCAGCAGCGGCATGTCGCCCGCGGCTCGCCCGAGATCGGCCGGGATCGCCTCGCCCTGGCAGATCGCGCCACCGGCGCCGCGCCGCGCCAGCGCGGCCACGGTCTCGACCGCCTGCGCTCCGTCCTGTCCGATGAACGCGAGATCCGGCCCGGCGGGCAGCCGCTCGATCGTGGCGAAGGCCCGAATGCCCGCCACGAGGTGGGCGCCCGGAACCACCGGCCAGATGTCCCAGACATAGCCCATCTCGCGCAGCTTCCCGATGACATCGCCGCACCATGCCTCCGGCCCGACCAGCGCCACCGATCTCGGTCTCAGAAATCGTGAGAAATCTCTCGCCATCGACCTTTCGAAACTCCTCCCGGACGCGTTTCACCACGTCATTTAGTTAATTTTGCGTGAAGATGCAGGAGGTTGCGACCGTTTTCCGCAGCTCGACGCCAAATCACAACCGAGATGCGTCATATTTCAGCGTAAGATTGTAAAGTCGCGCCTAACTGCCGGAAAGTCGTCCAAGATCATAGCCATACCAGTCGAGGATCCCGCGCGCCGCTTCGAGACGCTCGCGCGGTGCTCCGGTCCGGTCCATGATCCAGACCCGCGCGCCGCCCGGCTCGCCGATGGCGGCGGTGCGGTCATCGGCATCGAGCCAGTGCACCCAGAGCTCCTCGCCCGCCAGGCTGAACCGCCCGGCAGAGAGATCGCGGACCGGCAGCGCTGCGCCGTCGATCGTCACGCGGTCGCCGGCAAACGCAAGCTCCGCGCCGGGTGTCAGACCCGCGCCCTGCACCACGATCCAGCGCCCTTGCAGCCGTTCCAAGGTCGCGTTGGCCTGGCTTGCCACGGGGGCCGTGGGGTTGCGCAGCGGGATCGGGGCCCGAGGCAGCTCTGGCGCCGGCGCACAGCCCGAGAGCACGAGACAGGCCAGCACGATCACGCGCCCGGCCGCAGCTTTGGTCCTTTGCATGACACCTCTCCAAGACGCGCTCATCGCCGCAGGCTGCGCCAGCGCGCGGCTGGGCACAAGAGCCTTCCCCCGTCCGCAAACGCTCGCGCGCCGCGCCGTATTAGCGAACGGGTAAGGCACGGGTCGCATCCTTGCTCAAGGAGGTCTCGCAACCCATGTCCGGCACGACGTCAAACGATCACCGTCTCGCCCGGGCCAAGCTTGGCGCTGCGGCAAGGCGGCTCCGTTGGCCACTGCGCTCGCTTCTGGCCGTGACGCGGCGCAAACCGCCTCTTGCAGAGCGGGTTGCCGAGGAGAGCGTTCTCACGCCCGGGGTCGCGCGCGCCTTCCTGAACCGCGCCGAGCGGTCGTTCCGGCCGCCGCCAAGCTGAGCCTTCAGCCCCGGAAGCCGGTCGCCACGACGAATTTCTCGGACGAATCCGACCGGCTCGCCGGCGGCTTGACGTTTGCCACCTTGTCGAAGCGCTTCTTGAGCAGCGCCTGCAGGCCCTGCTCTGCGCCGCCCGCCAGAACCTTGGCGACGAAGGTGCCGCCCTCCTCAAGCACGTCAAAGGCCAGCTCCGCCGCCGCCTCGCAAAGCGAGATGATGCGAAGGTGATCGGTCTGCTTATGCCCCGAGGACGACGCCGCCATGTCCGACATCACCACGTCGGCCTTGCCGCCAAGCCATGCCTTGACCTTGTCGTCGGCGCCCTCTTCCATGAAGTCGAGCTGGTGGATCTCGGCGCCCGGGATCGGCAGCACCTCCTGCAGATCGACGCCAAGCACGAAGCCCTGCGCCTTGCCCGACCGCTCGCCAAGCGCGTTGACCCGCGGCACCGCCACCTGGCACCAGCCGCCCGGCGCGCAGCCAAGATCGACCACGCGGGCCCCCGGAACGAGAAAGCGGTATTTCTCGTCGAGCTCGAGGATCTTGAAGGCGGCGCGGCCGCGATAGCCCTCGTCCTTGGCGCGCTTCACGTAAGGATCGTTGAGCTGGCGCTGCAGCCAGCGCGTCGAGGAGGTCGTGCGCCCGCGCGCCGACTTCACCTTGACCTTCAGGTCGCGCTGACCGCGCCCCGAGGTGTTCTTTCCTGTCGGCTTCTTTGCCATGGCCGGTATCGTCTTTCTTCAGATGCCGGGGCGACATGCCCGTCTTGCGGCCATTGTGCAAGTTTCTCAGCCCGGTTCCAACGTCGCTTTCGCATCTTTGAGCAGCCGCGCCGCCTCGGAGCCCTGAATCTTCGCGATGTCGTCCTGGTATTTCAGGATCGCGCCCAGCGTGTCCGAGATCACCTCGGGGCTGAGATCGACCACGTCGAGCGCCAGCAGGCACTTGGCCCAGTCGATGGTCTCGGCCACGCCGGGCTTCTTGAAGATGTCCTCGGTGCGCAGTGCCTGCACGAAGGCCACGATCTCGCGGCTCAACGCCTCGGCCACGCCGGGCTCGCGGGCGTGCAGGATCTCGACCTCGCGGGCGAAGTCCGGGTAATCGACCCAGTGGTAGAGGCAGCGGCGCTTGAGCGCATCATGCACCTCGCGGGTGCGGTTCGAGGTCAGGATCACGATCGGCGGCTCGGGCGCCTTGATGGTGCCAAGCTCGGGGATCGTCACCTGGAAATCCGACAGAGCCTCGAGGAGGAACGCCTCGAACGGCTCGTCGGTGCGGTCGAGCTCGTCGATCAGCAGCACCGGCGCGCCGTGCTCGTCAGGCCGCATCGCCTGCAAGAGCGGCCGCTCGACGAGGTAATCGGGGCCGAAGAGCTCGCGCTGAAGCACCTCGCGGTCGGCGTTGCCCTGCGCCTCGGCAGTCCGGATCGCGATCATCTGCGCCGGGAAGTTCCACTCGTAGACCGCGCTCGCCGCATCGAGCCCTTCATAACATTGCAGCCGGATCAGCCGCCGCCCCAGCATCAAAGCCAGCGCCTTGGCAATCTCGGTCTTGCCGACGCCGGCCTCGCCCTCGAGAAACAGAGGCCGCCCGAGCTTCAGCGACAGGAAGACGACCGTCGCGAGCGGCCGCCCGCAGACATAGCCTGCCTCGGACAGCAGTTTCTGGACGTCGTCGATGGTAGCGGGATTGTTCATGCGGGGCCTCCTCCTACCCTCCGAAGTGCCCGCCCCGAAGGGCGCGGTCAATCCCCCGAAGGTCGCAGGCGCGTTGGAACCGTGCGGCCACAGCGCCGCCCGCGCGGCACCGCCAGCGTTGACCGGACCGGGGCAAGCTGCGATTGTCTCATGGTGAGGGTAAGGCCACGGGGGAGCATACCTCCGGGCAATTTCGGACCGGGCAGGCCCATGAGTGACAGAAAAGCGGGGGCGCAGGGATGCGCATAACCGCCGTGACATGCGTGAAGAACGAGGGCCCGTTCCTGCTGGAATGGGTGGCCTACAACCGCCTTCTCGGGGTCACCGACTTCCTGATCTATTCCAACGATTGCAGCGACGGCACCGATGCGCTGCTCGACGCGCTGGCGCCTTGGGGCGTGGTGCACCTGCCCAATCCCGCCAAGGGCCGCAACTACCAGATGGAGGCACTGAAGCACGCCCAGAAGCACGAGGTCGTGCGGCAGGCGGACTGGGTCTGGGTGGCGGATGTGGACGAGTTTCTCAACATCCACACGGGCGACCACACGATCCCGGCGCTGATCGAGGCCTGCGGCGATCCGCAGGCGATCTCGGTCAGCTTCCAGTTCTTCGCAAATGATGGCGTCGAGCGCTTCGAGGACCGTCCGGTGATCGAACAGTTCAGCCGCTCGCACAATCCCGATCTCTGGTGCGCCGAGAGCGCGATCGAGGTCAAAACATTGGTGCGAAACGATTTCCCCCTGCACTACTTTGGCGCCCACCGGCCCTTTCACCGCGTGACCGAAGGCGACGAGCCACCACGCTGGACCGATGGCTCCGGCCGCCCGGTGCCGCAGAAGTTCCTTGTGGCGGCCAACACCCGCCGCATCCGCAAGTTTCCCGCCGCCGGCGCCCGCCGCCATGCCACACTGAACCACTACGCGCTGCGCTCGCTCGACAGCTACCTCGTCAAGAACGACCGCGGCGACGTCAACCGCGAGGGCCGCGCCTTCGACGACACCTACTGGCGCGAGCGCAACGATCCCGCCTTTGAGGACCGGTCGATCCAGCGCCACCTGCCGGCGCTCGCAGCGACCTTGCACAAGATGAAGGCGGGTCCGCTTGGGGCCCTGCACGACGAGGCGGTGCGCCGTCACCGCGCCAAGTGCGACGATCTGATGGCGCAGCCCGCCTATGCCGAGATGTGCACGCATCTGAGGGCCCTGCCGACGCTGCCGCCCGGAGAGCTCGAGCTGATGCGCGAGCTCGGGATGGTGTCATGAGCGTGCGGGTGATCAATCTCGGCCTGCCGAAGACCGGGACAACCACGCTGGGCGTGGCACTCGAACATGCCGGTCTCCGGGTGGCGGATTTCAAGCTGCGGCGTAGGTCCTGCCCGGACAAGAGCATCGCCGGCAGCTTCGTCGCGCGGCAGCTCTATGATGGCTATTACGGCTCGGGCGATCCGCTGGAGAAGCTCGGCGTCTTCGATGCACTCACTGAGGTATCGGTTTTAAATCGCGATCTATGCCTCTGGCCTCAAACAGATTTTGGACTTATCCAGAGTCTGCGCGAGCGTTACTCGGAGCTTCGCTTCGTGGCCTCGTACCGCGACCCCGACGCCACCGCGCATTCGATGCTGCGCTGGTCAGACCTTGGCAGCGACCGCATGCCGAACGGGAACATCCCCGGACTGCCGCGCGGCTATGGCGAGACCCGTCTGCAGCGCGCGCAATGGGTGGCGCAGCACTACGCCTTCCTGCGCACGATCTTTGCCGGAGACCCGCGCTTCCTCGAGTATGATATCGACGATCCGGACGCGTCCGAGTTGCTTTCGGCGCATCTGGGTATTGACCTGCCATGGTGGGGAAAGGCCAACGAAAACAGATCGATGCGCCCGGAGGGCGCGGAATGAAAATCGTCGTGCACATTGGCCCCGACGGCCCCGCGACCGACCGGCTGCAACGGGTGCTGCACGCCAAGCGCGACCAGCTGAAATCCAAGGGCGTGCTCTATGCCCGCACCCCGGGCGCCAAGAACCACACCCGGCTCTTCATGGCGGTGAGCGCGCCGGACGCGGTCGATACGCTGCGCTTCAACCGGGGCTTCATCACCCCCGAGAAGCAGGCGGCGCTGCGTGCCGAGGTTGCGCAACAGCTGGCCAATGAGGTGGCCCAGACCCAGCCCGAGACGCTGATCCTGTCGGCGCATCAACTTGGATCAAATCTCGCATCTTCAATTGAAATCAAATACCTGAGAGACCTTCTTTCACCACTTTCCGAAGAGATCGAGATCGTCGCCCATATCGATGATCCGGCCCGGATGCTTGTCGGTCGCTATACAGCACAGCTGCTCGAGGGGCGGAGCCGTCCGCTCGATCTCGAGCTTGGGCTGCTGGCGGAAGAGAGCTGGTGGGACGCGGCACGCGCCACCCATCCCGCGCCTGACCTGCAGGCCGGGCGCTTTTCCGAGGTGCAGGGTGCGGTGCATTGGCTTGATTTCAAGCGCCTGCAACAGGAATGGGGGGCGGTGTTCGGTGCGGGCCGCCTGCGCTTCCGGTCGCTCGATCTGCCTCTGCTCTATTCCGAGGCCGCCACCGAAGAGATCCGCGCCGCCTTCGGCATCACCGAGACCATCGGCAAGGCCGAACCCGAGCGTGCGCCGGCGCTGCCCTCTGCGGCGTGGATGGCGCGCTGCCGCCAGATGAACGACGTTCTGCTGCGGCTCCTGGCGCTGCGCGAGACCATCCTGCCACGCCAGCTCTGGCGCAAGATGCTGGGCGAGATCAAGGTGCACGGCGCGCCCATCGACCCGGGCAGCCTGCACGCGGTCTCCGAACGCTTTGCGCACGACCTCGCCACGCTCGCCGCAGCGCATCCCGGCCTCGATCCCGCCCGCCTCGCGCCCGCGCGCGCAGCTGCGCCCTGGCAGGAGGCGGACCCGACCCTCGGCTTCCGCGCGACGCAGTATCTCATGGCCTTCCGCTGGCGCATCGCGCAGGCCAGCGCGGAGGCGGAGGCCGAAAAGGCCCCCGAGATCGCAGCCATTGCCGAGGCGCCCTCCGCGCCTGCACCGGCCCCCGCGATGCCCAAGCTCTCGCCCTGGGCCGAGCGCTACCTGCCCGATTTGGCCCGGCAAAACGTCGCCAAGCTGCAGCGCTCGCCCTTCAGGCCGCACAACCGACTCGGGCGCGTCAAGGAAGAGGCCGAGCCCGCACCCTACACCCCGGCACCGCGCCAAAGCCCCAAGGGCAGCACCGGCAATATCATCGTCGGCTGCATGAAGAACGAGGCGCCCTATATCGTCGAATGGGTCGCCTATCATCGCGCCGTGGGCTTCGATAACTTCCTGATCTACAGCAATGGCTGCGAGGACGGGACGTCTCAGATCCTCGACCGGCTGCAGACGATGGGCGTGCTCCAGCATCGCGACAACGACAACTGGGCAGGCAAGTCGCCGCAACAGCACGCGCTCGACCGCTCGCTCAAGGAGCCGGTGCTGCAAGAGGCCGACTGGATCGCGCATATCGACGTCGACGAGTTCGTCAACATCCGCTGCGGCAACGGCACCCTCGTCGACCTTTTCGAGCGCGTGCCCGACGCCAGCAACATCGCCATGACCTGGCGGCTTTTCGGCCATAACGGCGTAACGCGGCTCGAGGATCGCCCGGTGATCGACCAGTTCGACACCTGTGCCCCGAAATTCTGCCCCAAGCCGCACACGGTCTGGGGCTTCAAGACGCTGTTCCGCAACATCGGCGCCTATGGCAAGATCTCTTGCCATAGGCCCAACAAGCTCGCCGAGGGCTTCGAAGACAAGGTGAAATGGGTCAACGGCTCCGGCACCGACATGACCCGCGAGGCGCTCCGCAACGGCTGGCGCAATTCCAAGAAGACCATCGGCTACGATCTCGTTCAGCTCAACCATTACGCCCTGCGCAGCGCCGAGAGCTTCCTGATCAAGCGGCAGCGCGGGCGCGCGCTGCATGTGGACCGCTCGATCGGGCTGAACTACTGGATCCGCATGGACTGGGGCGGCGCGCGCGACCTGACGATCAAGCGCAACCTGCCGCGCCTGCGGGCCGAGATCGACCGGTTGCTCGCCGATCCTGAGCTCAGGCGCCTGCACGAAGCCGGCCTCGCCTGGCACAAGACCAAGGCGGAAGAGCTGCACAATACCCCGGAGTTCGAAGAGCTCTACCAGCAGGCCCTCGCCCTGCGCCTGACCGAAACCGAGCGGGTGGCCTATGCCCTCGCCCTCGACCTGGAGAGCTGAGACATGGATGGCGACGGTCCCAAGAACCCGTTCCTGCGCTCGCGCGGGCTTAAGATCCCCAAGCATCCGCAGATCACCACGGGCCGGGTGCGCGGCGCGATCCGGGAAGAGACCTACGAGCGCAAGGAATGCGACGCGGTCTCGCGCGTGGTGCACGAGGGCGACCGGGTGCTCGAGCTGGGCGGCGGCATCGGCTACATGTCGACGCTTCTTTCGGTGAAGCGCAAGGTGGCGCGCGTGGTGAGCTACGAGGCCAACCCGGCGCTGATCCCCTATATCGCGCGCGTGCATGAGGCCAACGAGGTGAAAAACGTCGAGGTGCGCAACGCCCTGCTGAGCGCGGAGGGCGGCGATCCGGTGGCGTTCCACGTCCGGCGCAATTTCCTCGCCTCATCGATGGATCGCGAGGCCGACCCCGAGAGCATCACCGAGACGGTGAGGATCGACCAGCATCGGCTTTCGGACGTGCTCGAGGAGGTTCAGCCCGACGTGCTGGTCTGCGACATCGAGGGCGCCGAGGCGGGTCTCCTGCCCGCGGGCGACTGGTCCGGTCTGCGCTGCGCCATCATCGAGCTGCACCCGCAATGGATCGGCCAGAGCGGCGTTCAGGCGGTGTTCGACGCCATGCAGCGCGCCGGGCTGACCTATTTCCCGAAGGCCTCGGAGGCCAAGGTCGTGACCTTCCGGAAAGGCTGGTGAGCGCGTGAAGATCACCGCCGTTCTCTGCGTCCGCAACGAGGGCGCCTTCCTGCTCGACTGGCTGGCGCATCACCTGGCCTGCGGCGTCACCCACGTGGTGGCGCTGTCGAACGATTGCGATGACGGGACGGACGCGCTGCTCGACCGGCTGGACGCGCTCGGCCACGTCACCCACATCCGCAATGACGGCCCCTATGACAAGGGCGGCATCCAGTTCTCCGGGCTGAAGCTGGCCGACAAGAGCGCCGCGGTGCGCGAGGCCGACTGGCTGCTGGCGCTCGACGTGGACGAGTTCGTCAACGTTCATGTCGGCGAACGCAGCCTGCCCGACCTGATCGCCGCCCTGCCCGACGCGGATGCCATCACCCTGACCTGGCGGCTCTTTGGCAATGCAGGCCAGCTGCGCTACGCCGACCGCCCGGTGCCCGAGCAGTTCACCCGCGCCGCGCCGGTGGCGATGGTCTGGCCGTGGCGCTCGGCGATGTTCAAGACGCTCTACCGCAATGATGGCACCTACCGGAAACTCGGCGTCCACCGTCCGCGCAATCCCGATCCAGACCGCGCGGACGCAGCGCGCTGGTTCGATGGCGAAGGCCGCGAGCTCGACGCACAGTTTCGCACAAGGCGGATCTTCTCCAACTATGGGCGCTCGAACTACGGTCTGGCACAGCTCAACCACTACCCGCTCGGTGCGATGGAGAGCTACCTGCTCAAGGCAGATCGCGGGCGGGCTGTGCATTCCGACCACCTGCTGGGCCTCGATTACTGGGTCGAGCGCAACTTCAACACCGACGAGGACCGCTCGATCCTCGCTCTGGCGCCCAAGGTGGCCGAGCGGCGCGCTGCGCTGGCCGGCGATGCCGAGCTGAGCCGCCTGCACGCGGCGGCGGTGGCGTGGCGGCAGGCGCGCTTCGAGGCGCTGATGCTGCAGGAGCCCTACCGGGCGCTGCTCGGGCGGCTCCTGATGACGCCGCCGAGCCAGCCCCTGGCGCCGCAGACCGCCTCTGTGCTGCACCATTTCGCGCAGCGCGCCCGGGCGGCCGAGGACGGTGCGTGAACTCCGGACGCGACCGTCTCCGCGAAAACTGCTACTTTTGAGGCAACGTCGGGCGCCAATGTTACCGCGAATTAAGCATATTTCCGCCAAAAACGCAGAACACTGTTTCCTCCAACCAGAACACCCGCGACACTGCGGTTTCCAGATACATGGCAGGCACAGATGCAGGATCAGACAGACCTCTCCGCGGTCGATCTCAGCGGGCTCGAACGCAAGCAGTGGATCCGCCAGATCTCCGAGATCGGCGATACCGACGGCTTCACCGAACCGCTCGGGGCACAGCACCATGCGGTCTTTGTCGAACGCGGCGACACGCTTCTGGTGAGCTTCGAGTCCGTTCCCGGCATCGACGCGCTGTCCGAGACCGCAACGCCGCTTGGCTGGGAGATGGCACGCGAATGCGACTGGTCGACGCTCTCGGTGCTCTGCACCGCCGACACCTGGTTCCGCGACGAGGCGGTCTACACCTTCTTCGACCAGCTGCTTGATGACGGGTTCTTCGACGATTTCGAAACCGTGCTGTTCTACGGCGCCGGCCCCTGTGGCTATGCCGCCGCGGCCTATTCGGTCACCGCGCCCGGCGCCCGGGTGGTGATGCTGCAACCGCAGGCCACGCTCGACCCGCGCGTCACCGAATGGGACGAGCGCTTCGTCGAAATGCGCCGCACCGATTTCACCTCGCGCTTCGGCTACGCCCCCGACATGCTTGACGCGGCGCAGCGCGGCTACGTGCTCTACGATCCGCGCGAGCGCTTCGATGCGATGCATTCGGCGCTCTTCGCGCGGCCCAATGTCGACCGCTTTCGCCTGCCCTTCATGGGCAGCGCACTGCAGGGCGACCTGCTCGATCTCGAGCTGCTGGTGCCGCTGCTCACTGCCGCCGCGGAAGACCGGCTCGACCGGCTGAGCTTTGCCCGGATGATGCGCGCCCGGCGCGACCACACGCCCTACCTGCGCAAGCTGCTGATGCGGCTCGAGGGCGACGGGCGCATGGCGCTGGCCGAGCGGCTCTGCGAGAACGTCACCCAAAGGATGGATGCACCGCGCTTCCGCCGCCGTCTCGACGCGCTGCGTGCCATGCGTGCGCAGGAACAGGATGCGCAGGACGAACAGGTCGCCGCCGAGGCCTGAGCGGCCTCAGCCCGCGATCGCGCGGAGCGCCTTGGCGCGCGCCGGCGGGATCGCGGCCACCTCGACGCCGGTGAAGACATGCAGCGTGTTCATCGCGCGGTCGATCACCGCGTGATCGCTGACCCAACCGCCCATGCCCAAATAGGTGCGCAACAACGGCGGCATCAGCGACATCGCCCGCCGCGCATCGGCACCCTGCTGCGGAAACCCCACCGTCTCTTCCGCCCGTCGCCGGATCTGCCAGCGCGCCGGCGCCAGATGTCGTGCGGCGAGATGGGCAAAGGCCGGCGCAAAGGGCGAAGGATCGGTGCCAGCAAAGCTCGCGCAGCCGAAAAGCAGGCGCGCGCCGCCCGCATCCACCAGTCCGGTGATCGCGCCCCAGGCCAGCCGCAGCACATCCGGATCGCCGGATCCCGGGCGCAGGCAGAACCGCCCCAGCTCGAGCATCGGCCCGCCGAAGCCCTCGAGACGCGACAGGTCGTAATACTGGGCGGAATAGCTTGTCCCGACGGCGGCGCCATCGTCGAGCCAGAGATAGCGGAAGCAGGCAAAGAGCGTGCCTTCACCGACTTCCTCGATCAGCACGTGCCGGCAGAGAGGGTCGAACGCATCGACATCGGCAGGGCCGTCCGGGCCAAGGAACGCCCGCCCGCGCAGCGCCTGCGCCCGGGCCAGATCCTCTGGGCACGAGGCCAGCCGCACCCGGTAGCGCCCGCGCTGCAACAGGACGTCGCCGCTGTCCTCCGCCGCGCCGTCGCTCTCCCCGAAGGTTGCCACGGCGCCCGCCCGTTACTGCTGGGTGAACTGGTCGAGAGAGATGCCGCCGATATTGCCGAAGAGCTTGCGGATGAAGCTCAGCTCGCCATCGGTGGTCTTGGTGACGCGGCGCGTGAGCGGCACCACGTTGCCATCCTCGAGCCCGTAGCGGGTGATGTTGTCGACCACGCCGTCGGAATCGAAGCTGACCGCCAGCACCTCGCGGTTGATCTCCTCGGGGGCCTGCCAGGCGAAATGGCGCATCTCGGATTCGATGTAGTAGAACCCGCCATCATTGGCCACGCCCGAAGCCGAAGGCACGCCGATCACGTCTTCCACGGTGCCGCGGGTGTCGATTCCCGGCACGATCTCCTGCAGATCCTCTTCCGAGGGCACATAGCCATGCGTCCGGTACTGCGCGCTGCACGCGGACAGCCCGAGAACGGCCACCATTGCCACGATCGCCGGAATTGCGGGTTTTGCCATCTGCTGCGCCTTGCCTGTTGTCTTGGCCCTTGCGGGTTTCTATCCCCGATTACATAACCGAGCCAAGCCCTTCAAGCAAAGGAAAGGCAGCCATATGAGCCAATCCGGTTCCACCCCCGAACGGCTGCGCGTGGCCGCGCTGCGCAACAACCAGCCAACCCCGTTCGACCTGAGACCAGACGAGGCGCGCCGCGGCGCACTGGCCGAGGAGCTCGGCCTGCTCGGGTTGAAGAAACTGCGCCTCGCCGGCGAGATCCGGCCCGAGGGCCGCGATGCGTGGCGCCTCGAGGCCACCATCGGCGCCACCGTGACCCAGCCCTGCGTGGTCACACTTGCCCCGGTGACCACGCGCATCGACGAGCCGGTTTCGCGGTTCTGGCGCCCGGAGGAAGAGTTCGCCTCGATTCCCGAAGGCGCCGAGGTCGAGATGACCGACGACGAGACCGACCCCCTGCCCGATGTCATCGACCTCGGCGCGGTGATGGCCGAGGCGCTGTCGCTGGCCTTGCCGCTCTACCCCCATGCCGAGGGCGCAGAGGCGGCGGCCGAGGCGCTCGAGGAGCAGGCTGCCCCCGCTCCGGAGGACGAACGGCCGAATCCCTTCGCGGCACTTTCGGGCCTGCGCGCCCGCATGGAGAGCGATGCCGATGATGGCGAGGGCGGTGAAAACCGCTAAGCACCCCTCTTTGCGCGCGAAATAACGCTTGCGGTTTCGCAGGAAACTCCTATTTTCGCGCCTTCATCGGAATTCTGGGTTGCCATCTCCGGGTCTATGCGACTATGAGGCCGGGCACGCCCGAACGGAACGGGCAACGAATTGCCCCCACACGCGAAAGATCGAGGTTGAGACATGGCTGTCCAACAGAACAAAGTATCCAAATCGCGCCGCAACAACCGCCGGGCGCATGACGCCCTCACTGCGGCGAACCCCAACGAGTGCGACAACTGCGGCGAACTCAAGCGCCCGCACCATGTCTGCCCCTCCTGCGGCCACTACGGTGAGCGCGAGGTCGTGGCCATGGCCGACGAGATCGAGCTGGACGAAGACGCAGCCTGAAACCGTCTGAAGGCCCGTGCCGCATGACCTCCGAACAGGATAAATCGCAGGCACGCGGACCGATCGTCCTATCCATCGACGCCATGGGCGGAGATCGCGGGCCGGCAACCATCGTTGCCGGCCTCGCCGCCTTTGCGCAGCGGAACAAGCAGGCGCGTTTCATCCTGCACGGTCCCGCCGATCAGCTCACCCAGCTGGTCGAGAAGCGCAAGCTGGGCAAGCGGGTCGAGATCCGCGACGCTCAGGGGGTTGTCTCGATGGAGGACAAGCCGAGCCACGTGATGCGCAACGGGCAGGACACCTCGATGTGGTCCACGCTCGATTCGGTGCGCAATGGAGAGGCGACGGTCGCGGTGTCCTGTGGCAATACCGGCGCGCTGATGCTGCTGTCGATGGTGCGCCTGCGCAAGCTGCCCGGCGTCAACCGTCCTGCCATTGCCGTGCTCTGGCCATCGAAGAACCCGCAGGGGTTCAACGTCATGCTCGACGTTGGCGCGGACATCCGTGCCGATGCGGATGACCTGCTCAAATACGCCCTCATGGGCGCCTCCTACGCCCGCAACGGGCTGTCGCTCGAGCGTCCGCGCGTCGGGCTGCTCAACGTGGGCACCGAGGAGCATAAAGGCCGCGCCGAGCTCAAGCAGGCGCATGAGCTGATTTCCGAGGCCGCCGAGGGCAACAATTTCGAGTTCGTCGGCTTCGCCGAAGGCGGCGACATCCCCGGCGATCGCTGCGACGTGATCGTCACCGACGGCTTCACCGGCAATATCGCGCTCAAGACCGGTGAAGGCACCGCCTCGCTGATCGGGCAGTTCCTGCGCGAGGCGTTTGCCTATTCGCCGCTGTCGCGTGTGGCCGCCCTGCTCGCTCTGACCTCGCTCAAGCGCCTGCAGGCGCGCATCGACCCGCGCCGCAAGAATGGCGGCGTGTTCCTCGGGCTGAACGGCACCGTTGTGAAGAGTCACGGCGCTGCCGACGCAACCGGTGTGGCAGCCGCCGTCGAACTGGCCTACGATCTGGCGCAATCGGGCTTTGGCGACCGACTCGCCGCCCGCATCGCATCGGCGGCGAGCAGCGCCGAGGAGAGCGCCGCCCAGGCTGGCGCCGAGCAGGAAAAAGACGGAACGGATCCATGACCATACGCGCGCAGGTGGCGGGGGTCGGGCATTACCTGCCCGAACGCATTGTCCCCAATGCCGAGTTCGAACAGACCCTCGACACCTCGGATCAATGGATCCGGACGCGGTCGGGGATCGAGCGCCGCCACTTTGCCGCCGACGGCGAGACCACCTCGGATCTCGCCAGCCGCGCCGCGCAGGCGGCTCTGGCCGACGCCGGGCTTGTCGCCGCCGATATCGACGCGCTGATCGTCGCCACGTCGACACCGGACCTGACCTTCCCCTCCGCCGCCACCATGGTGCAGGCCAAGCTCGGCATGCAGGCCGGCTTCGCCTTCGACGTGCAGGCGGTCTGCGCCGGCTTCGTCTACGCGCTCACCAACGCCAACGCGCTGATCACCTCGGGCACCGTCCGCCGAGTGATGGTGATCGGCGCCGAGACCTTCTCGCGCATCCTCGACTGGGAAGACCGCGCCACCTGCGTGCTCTTCGGCGACGGCGCGGGCGCGCTGATCCTCGAGGCGCAGGAGGCCGCCGGCAGCTCGGACGATCGCGGCATCCTCGCCGTCGACCTGCATTCCGACGGCCGCTACCGCGACCTGCTCTATGTCGATGGCGGCGTCAGCACCAACTCGATCGGGCATCTGCGGATGGAGGGCAAAGAGGTCTTCCGCCACGCGGTGAGCAAGCTCGCCGCCACCGCCGAAGCCGCGCTCGGCAAGGCCGGGCTCGACGCCTCCGATATCGACTGGGTGGTGCCGCATCAGGCCAACATCCGCATCATCGCCGGCACCGCCAAGAAGCTCGGCCTGCCGATGGAAAAGGTCGTGGTGACCGTTCAGGACCACGGCAACACCTCTGCCGCCTCGATCCCGCTGGCGCTGTCGGTGGCGAATTCCGAGGGCAAGTTCAAACCGGGCGATCTGGTGATCACCGAGGCGATTGGCGGCGGTCTGGCCTGGGGCGCGGTCGCCCTACGCTGGTAGATACGAATTAACGCTCTTTTCACGCCTGACACCGCGCTTTCAAGTGCTTGATATTGACTCGGAAATTTCCCGCCCCCATGCTTGGGCGAAACCGGGAGGGATGGGTATGAGCGAAAAGACCCTAACGCGCATGGATCTGAGCGAAGCGGTGTTCCGCGAGGTCGGACTGTCGCGGAACGAAAGCGCCGAGCTTGTGGAATCGGTGCTTCAACACATGTCCGACGCGCTGGTGCGCGGCGAACAGGTGAAGATCTCGTCCTTCGGCACCTTCTCGGTGCGGGACAAGGCGGCGCGCGTCGGCCGCAACCCGAAGACCGGCGAAGAGGTGCCGATCCAGCCGCGCCGCGTGCTGACCTTCCGGCCCTCGCACCTGATGAAAGAGCAGGTCGCCGAAGGCAACAAGAGGTAACACCGCATGAGCAAGTCCCGCGACGCGTTCCGCACCATCAGTGAGGTCGCGGACCTTTTGGACACGCCCGCGCATGTCCTGCGTTTCTGGGAAAGCAAGTTCACGCAGGTGAAGCCGGTGAAACGTGCCGGTGGGCGGCGCTACTACCGCCCCGGCGACATCTCGTTGCTCTCGGGTATAAGGACGCTGCTCTATGACGACGGCCTGACCATCAAGGGCGTGCAGAAGGTCTTGCGCGAACAGGGCGTGAAACACGTCGCCGCGCTGGCCCCGCTACAGCTTGACGAGGCCGAGGCCGAGGCCGAGGATGTTGTGGCCGAGACCGTCGAGGATGCGCCTTACGTCGAGGCCCAGCCCGAAAGCGGCACGGTCCTGCCCTTCGCGCCGGTGACGGCCCAGAAGGACGCCGAGGCGCCGGTCTCTGCGGCCGAGCCCGGCGAGGCCCCGTCTCATGTGCCCGAGACCAGCCCGGATGACACAGTCGCGGCACCCCCAGAAGTGGGGTCGGAGACCGTGGCCAGCGCGCCCGAAGAGACGCCGCTGGATGCGCCCGGTGCCGAGTTCAGCGATGCTGCGGAACTGTCGGCCGACGCCACCCCCGCCGAGGCGCAGAGCGAACTTTCCTCCGCATCGCCGGACGCGGAAGAAGAAGGTCCGACGATCGCCGAACAGGATAGCCCGGTGCCGGACTTCCTCGCGCATTCCCTCGAAGAACGGCAGGACGGAACGCCGGCCGACACCGCAGCGCCCGCCCCGTCCGGGGAGGCCGCCCCTGCCTTCGCGGCCCTGCCCGAGCAGCCTTACGGCGCGCATCCGGAGCCGGCCGCCGAGCCCGAGGCGCCCGCCGTGGCAAGTGAGTCGCCCATGGCCTCGGACGCGCCGCAGGTCTCGGCAGAGAACGTCTTCGGGGCCGATCCCGCTCCGCTCCCCGAGTCGCCCTTGCCCGCCAGCCGCGCGCTCCCGGATCTTCCCGATCTCGCAGCCCTGCCCGTCCCGCCTGCCGGCGCGCTGCGCCATCTGGCACGGCTCGACCGGCTCGGCGCCTCCGAGGCTGCGGCGCTCACAGCCCCGGTTGCGGCGCTGCGCAACTGGCTCGACCGGGCGGACCGGGCGGACCGGGCGGCACGGCACTGATCGAAGGGCACGCCGATTTTTCGTGCAGAATCGGCTTGCCCCTGCCGTCAAAACCGGTATGAACCGCACACCAAGTCGGGCTATGGCGCAGCCTGGTAGCGCGTCCGTCTGGGGGACGGAAGGTCGCAGGTTCGAGTCCTGCTAGCCCGACCAAAATACCCCGCATACAGAACCCCGCATGTTCCAAGGCCTTACCGCCTCGGACGGCGGGTTTTTGTCGTTCCCTCGCCTGCCGCCGCTTGCTAAGGACAGCAGACGCAACAAGGGGACAGGCATGACCGGGGTGCTCGCCAGCCAGCAGATCGAAACCATGATCGCCGAAGGCGCGATCCGCCTGTCGCAGCCGATGGCCGAGGGGCAGATCCAGCCCGCGAGCCTCGACCTGCGGCTCGGCACCGAGGCGATCCGCGTGCGCGCGTCGTTCCTCGCCGGCGGTGGCCGCAGCGTCGCCGAGCGGCTGTCGGAGTTCGAGATGCACCGGGTCGATCTGACCGCCGGCGCGGTGCTCGAAAAGGGCTGCGTCTACGTCGTGCCGCTGCTCGAAGAGCTGTCTCTGCCCGAGGGCGTCAACGCCGTGGCCAACGCCAAGAGCTCGACCGGGCGGCTCGATCTGCTGACTCGTACCATCACCGATGGCGGCACCGAGTTCGACCGCGTGAGCGCAGGCTATGCCGGTCCGCTCTATGCCGAGATCTGCCCGCGCAGCTTCTCGGTGCTGGCGCGGACGGGGATGCGCCTGAACCAGATCCGCTTCCGCAACGGGCAGTCGGTGCTCGACGATGCCGAGCTCACCGCGCTGCATGCCAGCGACACGCTGGTGACCGGTGGCCCGGCTGTGATCCGCGAGGGGCTGGGCTTTTCCGTCGATCTGAGGCCACAGGAGGGCACGCTGGTCGGCTGGCGCGCCAAGCCCCATACCGGGGTGATCGATCTCGACCTGCTGGGCCACTACGACCCGGCCGAGTTCTGGGATCCGCTGCACTCCGATCGCGGCCAACTGATCCTCGACCCGGATGCCTTCTACATCCTCGTGAGCCGCGAGGCGGTGCACATTCCCCCCGCCTATGCCGCCGAGATGGCGCCCTACCTGGCCATGGTGGGCGAGTTCCGGGTGCATTACGCCGGCTTCTTCGATCCGGGCTTCGGCCACGCGGGCGCCGGCGGCACCGGTTCGCGCGGGGTGCTCGAGGTGCGCTGCCACGAGGCGCCTTTCGTGCTCGAGCACGGGCAGGTGGTGGGCCGTCTGGTCTATGAGCGGATGGATGAACTGCCCGAGCAGCTTTACGGCGCCGGGATCGCCTCGAACTACCAGGGCCAGGGCCTGAAGCTCTCGAAGCATTTCCGCACCTGACCGCAGCGACGGACCAGGGCTGTCTAAGCTGACAGGCCGGGCACCCGTTTGGACGCCGCCGCGGTGGCTGAGAGCGGCGCGGCAAGCTTCCTGACAAGGCAAGCGCCAGCCGGTGGCGCTCAGGCGGCGCGGGCCAGCACCACGCGGTTGCAGCCCGCGCGCTCGGCCTCGCTCAGGGCGCCCTGCGCCCGGCTCAGCGCCGGGCCGAAGGCGGTGTCGCCGCGGCGCGAGCAGGCAGCCCCGACCGAGACCGACACCCCCTGCAGGTTTTGTTCGAGCCCGCGCGCCGCATTCAGTAGACGTGCGGCGCGCGGCTCGATCTCTTCCCCGGAAACGTCACGGATCAGGATCATCAACCTGTCATCCGTACCCCGCGTGAGCAGTTCTTCCGGGCGCAGCACATCGCGCAGGCGCGCCGCCAGCGTCTTCAGCGTCGAACCTCGCAGCTCGGGGCACATCTTGTCGCGGTCGCCACCGGCGGTTTCGAACCCGACCAGAACAATTCCGACCGGGGCGGATGCGCCGAAGGTCGCCATGAAGAGCCGCGCCATCTCGGACCCGTAAAGGCCGCTTTCCGGATCGCGCAGCAGCGCCTGCGCCACCGCGCCCTTGCGATGCGCATAGAGCTTGTGGCGCGACTCGGCCAGCATGGCGAGGTAGAGCACCAGCATGAACACCCCCACCGAGGACAGCACCATCACGAAGAACATGGTCAGCGACTGAAACGCCGGCTCGACGAACCTCAGGATCACGGCCGAGATCGCCAGCCAGCCGACCCAGAGCAGCAACAGCCGGCGCGCCGCCCGACCGACCGGAGAGTTGCCGATCGCCGAGCGCAGCAGCGGCCGCCGCATGAATCGCAACATCCCGGCGGTGCCGAGCCCAAGCAGCATCACGCTGGTGGGCAGCGACATGGCACCAAACATCTGCGGCTGGGCGAAGAGATAGCCGCACAGGCCGAGAAAAGGCAGCGCCATGGCCATCATCGTGAGCCCGAAGGGCGCCTCGCGTAGGCGTCCAAAGCAGAGCTGTCCGAGCGCGAGCAGGATGAACGACAAGGCGGTGTTCTGCCCCATCTCGCCAGCGCCGAAGCTGAGCCCCTGGGCGTGCAGGACCTGCGCCCCGACGGCGACGGCAATGACCATGCCCCAGAGCACCGCCTCGAGCCGGGACACCGTGCGCAGCGGCGTCTGCATCAAGGTCGCCGCGAGCGCCAGCAGCGTGGCGAGCACGGTCGGGATCGAGAAGACGGCGGCGCCCACCGGGGCATAGAGGCCGGGGATTGCGTAGACATGCCCTTCAATCGCCATGAGGCACAGGAACGCCACGACGCTGAGCGCGGCCCAGCGGAGCCAGATCACGCCGCGCAGGGTCGTGTGGCTGGCCGGGATGCCGCTGGCCCGGCTGTTTCCGCGCTGAAAGGAGAAGACGGAGGACCGGACAACTGACATGATTTCATGCTCCTGCAAGGCTTTGAGGCATTTCCCGAATGGAACCACGAATGCCAATTCTAAAGCCAAAGCCATTGAGCAATCGTGAAAGAAACCGCTAAGATTGAGCCGATCTGCGCGCGCATCCCGGAGCCGCGTGAGCACGCGCCCTCACCCGAGATCGCGTTCTCAGGGCCCGACGACAGTCCGGCAACTGCGCCGCGCGGCCTTCCGGGGCGGGATCAGTCCTCGAACAGTTCGCTCTGACCGGGCGCCTCGTCCTCGCCCTCGTCTCCGGCGCTGTCGCCCGGCAGCGGGATGGTGCCCGGCGGCGGGCGGTTGTCGAGCAGGCCGGCAGAGCGCAGCTCCTTCAGCCCCGGCAGGTCGCGGGCGCTCTCGAGGCCGAACTCGTCGAGGAAATCCTGCGTCACCACGAAGGTCACCGGGCGGCCCGGCGTCATCTTGCGGCGCCCGAAGCGGATCCACTCCATCTCGAGCAGCTGGTCGACGGTGCCGCGCGACACGCTGACGCCGCGGATCTCCTCGATCTCGGCCCGGGTCACCGGCTGGTGATAGGCGATGATCGCAAGGGTCTCGATGGCGGCGCGGCTGAGCTTGCGGGTCTCGACGGTTTCCTTCTGCATCAGGAAGCCGAGATCCGGCGCGGTGCGAATGGCCCAGGCATCGCCCACGCGCACCACTCTCACGCCACGATCCTCGTAATGCCTGCGCAGTCGCACCAGCGCCTCGGCGGGGTCGGAGCCATGCGGCATCCGCGCCTCGAGCTCGCGCACCGTCACCGGCTCGGCCGAGGCGAAGAGGATGGCCTCGACCATGCGCTCCTGCTCGGCCAGCGGCGGAGCCTCGAAGAGGGTGTCCCGCGGTCTTGCGGTCGCGTCCCCGCCCGCGTTTTCCGGAAGGTCTTCGGGGGCCTCGGTCGGTTCGGGCGCCCGGGCGCCCTCCTCTTCGGCCGCGCCCGGCGCGCCGCTGGCAGTGGCGTCAGTCTCGGTCATGGCGGGTCTCCCGTTTGCGCAGCTGGATCGGCGCGAAGGTCTCGGATTGGCGGATCTCGGCATGGCCTTCCTTCACCAGCTCGAGCGAGGCGGCGAAGGTGGCGGCGGTGGCCGAGCGCCACTTGACCGGGTCGGCCTCCCAGCCGTCGGGCAGCCAGGAGGAGATGTCGGTCCACTGCCCGGCAAAGCCCAGCAGCCCGCGCATCCGGTCGAGCGCCTGCTCCATGGTGTAGACGCTCTCGCGGTCCATCACGAAAGGGCGGAACTCGTCGCGGGTGCGGATCCGCGCATAGCCCTGCATCAGGTCCATCAGCGTGGCGGTGTAGCGCACCCGACGGACGCGCTCCATGTCCTCGGGCAGACCACGGGCGAAGAAATCGCGCCCCAGACGATCGCGCGCCATCAGCCGCGCGGCGGCATCGCGCATCGCCTGCAGGCGCTCGAGCTGGAACGCCAGATGCGCCGCCAGTTCCTCGCCCGAGGGTCCTTCCTCGGTGGGATCGGGGGGCAGCAACAGGCGCGATTTCAGAAAGGCGAGCCAGGCGGCCATGACGAGATAATCGGCGGCCAGCTCGATGCGCAGCGCCTTGGCCCGGTCGACAAAAGCGAGATATTGACGCGCGAGCTCAAGCACCGAGATCTTGCGCAGGTCGACCTTCTGGGTGCGCGACAGCGTCAGAAGCAGGTCGAGCGGGCCCTCGAACCCGTCGACATCGACGATCAGCGCCTCTGCGGCAAGCCGCTCGGCGACGCTCAGCGTCTCGACAGTGCTGTCAAAATCCTCGTCTGACATCAGGCGGTCTCGGGCAGAAGCGCCTCACGCTCGGCCTTGAGCGCGTCGATGTCAAGCGCGGCCGGCGCGGTGCGGGCCTTGAGCGCCGCCTCGGCGCGGGCCTGTGCCTCTGGGCTCATCCGGCCGGCAACCTCCATCAGCGGCGCCATCTCGGCCATGTCGCCGTTGCAATGCAGAACGCAATCGCAGCCGGCGGCCAGCGAGGCGGCGCCCCGCTCGGGCACGGTTCCCGACAGCGCCTGCATCGAAATATCGTCGGTCATCAGGAAGCCGTCAAAGCCGATCTCGTCGCGGATCAGCCGGATCATCGCGGGATCGACGGTGGCGGGCGCGGTGTTGAGCCCCTCGAAGACCAGATGCGCGGTCATTCCGAGCGGCAGATCGTGGAACGGGCGGAAGGCGGCGAAGTCGATCGCTTCGAGCTCCTCGCGCGGGGCGGAGATGCGCGGCAGGTCGAGATGGCTGTCGAGCTGCGCAAGCCCGTGGCCCGGCAGGTGCTTGATCACCGGCAGCACACCGCCCTGCAGGAGGCCCTGGGCCACGGCGCGGCCGATCTCGGCCACGCGTTCGGGGGTCTCGCCATAGCAGCGGTTGCGCAGGAAAGGATGGGTCGCGGCGCGGCCAACGTCGAGCATCGGCGCGCAGTTGCCGTCGATGCCAAGACCGCGCAGCTCGAGTGCGGTGATCAGGAAGCGCAGCCGCATCGCCTCGGCGGCGCTGTCGCCGAAGCGCGCCACGTCATCGAGCGGTGGCAGCCATTCGGTCGCCAACGGCGGGCGCAGGCGCTGCACCCGGCCACCCTCTTGATCGATGAAGATCGGCGCATCGCGGCCCACGGCGTCCCGCAACTCGGCGGTGAGGGCGCTGATCTGCGCCCGGCTGTCGAGGTTGCGGGCGAAGAGGATGAAACCAAACGGATCGGTCCGGGCGAAGAAGCCGCGCTCCTCGGCTGAAAGACGCAGGCCCTCGGGCCCGAGGATCGCCGCTCCGAAACGCTGGCCGCTCACCGTGTGGTCACCGGGATGCAATCGGCGTTCTCCGCCACGAAGGCGGCGCAGAAGCGGCGCGCGTCCGAGAGGTCGGCGAAGCCGTGTGCGCGCAGGCGATAGAAGATCCGCCCGCCCGAGGTGGCGCGTTCGATGACCCGCGATTTGCCGTCCATGAACTCGCCAAAGCGGGACGAGAAGCGCTGCCACTCGCTGCGCGCGGTCTCGGGGCTGTCATAGGCACCGAGCTGCGCCAGACGGGTGCCGGCGGGCAGCGTCGTGGGGTCGATCTCGCTGGGGCCCTGCTGGGCCTCGAGCGCTGCGGCCAAGGTCGCCTCCGGCGACGGGCCGGCGGTGTTGAGCGCAGCGGGCCGGCTGGACGGTCGCAGAGAACGCACCAACGCGCCCGGCGGGCCCGCGACGGCGGCGACCTGCTCGGAGGCCTGCGCCCCCTCCTCGGCATCGGCGTCACCGAGCGCGGTCTGCACCTCGGCATCCTCGCCCTCTGCCAGAGCGCTGAGCGGCTGGGCGTCGGCGGCAATCTGATCGGCCAGTGCGCGGATCATGTCACTGCCCTCCGCGGCGGGCGCGGGCTCGGCCAGCGTGCCGCCCTCGTCGTCGGTCAGCACCGCCGGTGCAGCACGATCCTGGGCCCGGCGCACCGGTTTCGGAAGCTCTGCCACGGGCAGATCCTCGTCGCTGAGCCCGGCGGGCTGCGGTGCCAACAGAAGCTGGTCGGGAACCGGCGCCGCGAGGCCGGTGCCGGCCACGTCGTTCACCGCAAGTCCCTGGTGGTCGGCGAGCGTGCCGCCCGGATCCTCGGGCGCGATGCGCATCGGCCCATCCATCGCCTGTACCACCGGAACGCCGGTGACGTCGCGCATCACCAGCTTGTAGCCCCAGACGCCGACACCTGCGATCAGCGCCAGCGAGACCGCCGCGCCAGCCCAGTTGGTCAGCGTCGCGATCCTGTTCCCGCTCGGCGCCTGCTCATCCGCAGGCGCGTCATAGGTGAAATCCGCCATTCTGCCTCGCTGCCCCGCCGCGGCCTTGCCGCCCCGCGGGTGTTCTGCTCTGCCCGTGCTCCCGGGGCGGCGCGGCGTTCTGGCTCAGCGCATTTCTTCCACCGGGGTCACGCCCAAGATACCAAGGCCCGCGGAAATGACAACCGCGACCGCCCGCGCCAGCGCGATTTTGCTCTGGCTCAGAGCGGCGTCGTCCTGAAGGAAGCGCAGCGCGGGCTCATCGTGGCCCTTGTTCCACAGCGCGTGCAGGTCCGAGGCCAATTCATTGAGCCAGATCGCGACCTTGTGGGGCTCGTGCCCCTTGGCGGCGATCTCCACCAGGCGCGGCCATTCGGCCAGTTTCTTCATCAGCCCGAGCTCGGCCTCGTGGCTCAGAACCGACACATCGGCCCCGGCCAGCGCGGCGTCCGACACGTCGACGCCGGCCTCGGTTGCCTTGCGCATCACCGAGCAGATCCGGGCATGTGCGTATTGCACGTAGAACACCGGGTTTTCCTTCGACTGCTCCACCGCCTTGGCGAAGTCGAAATCGAGCGAGGCGTCGTTCTTTCGGGTCAGCATGACGAAGCGGGTCACGTCGGGGCCCACCTCCTCGACCACGTCGCGCAGGGTGACGAAGGTGCCGGCGCGCTTCGACATCTTGAACGGCTCGCCGTTCTTGTACAGCTTGACCAGCTGGATCAGCTTGATGTCGAGCGGGGTCTTGCCGTCCGACAGCGCCGAGACCGCCGCCTTCATGCGCTTGACGTAGCCGCCGTGATCGGCGCCGAACACGTCGATGAGCTGGTCGTAGCCGCGGCTCACCTTGTCGTAGTGATAGGCGATATCGGGGGCGAAATAGGTCCAGGCGCCATCGGATTTCATGATCGGCCGGTCGACATCATCGCCGTGCTCGGTCGACTTGAACAGGGTCTGCTCGCGCGGCTCCCAGTCCTCGGGCTTCTTGCCCTTCGGCGGCTCCAGCACGCCGCGATAGATCAGGCCCTTGGCGTTGAGGCTCTCGATCGCGGCCTCGATGCGGCCGGTGCCGTAGAGCGACTTCTCCGAGAAGAACTCGTCCATCTCGACGCCGAGCATCTTCAGATCCTCGCGGATCAGCGCCATCATCTCGTCGGTGGCGAAGTTGCGCACCTCCTCGAGCCAGACCTCTTCGGGCTGGCCGACATACCGGTCGCCGACCTGCTCCTTCAGCTTCTCGCCGACGGGGATCAGGTAGTCGCCCGGATAGGTCCCGTCGGCGAATTCGACCTCGTGACCCTGCGCCTCAAGGTAGCGCAGGTAGACCGACCGGGCGAGCACGTCGACCTGCGCGCCGCCGTCGTTGATGTAGTATTCGCGGGTGACGTCGTAGCCTGCGAAATCCAGCAGGCTCGCGAGTGCGTCGCCGAACACCGCGCCACGGGTGTGGCCCACGTGCAGCGGGCCGGTCGGGTTGGCCGAGACATACTCGACATTGACCTTCGCGCCCTGCCCCATCTGCGAGCGCCCGAAATCGGTGCCGGCGGCCAGCACGCCCTGCGGCAGCGCCTGCCAGACCGACGGCGCGAGCCGCAGGTTGAGAAAGCCCGGCCCCGCCACCTCGGCGTGGTCGACGCGGTCGTCGGCGGCGATCTTCGCGGCCAGCGCCTCGGCGATGTCGCGCGGCTTGGCCTTGGCGGGCTTGGCCAGCACCATCGCGGCATTGGTCGCCATGTCGCCATGCAGCGGGTCTCGCGGCGGCTCCACCGTGACGGCGGCTGTGGCGAGGCCCTCGGGCAGCGCGCCCTCGGCCTGCAGCGCCTCGATCGCCTGCAGGACAAGCGCGCGAATATCGGTGAAGAGGTTCATGTCAGCGTCTCCATACGGTCGGCGTTCCCTCTACCACTTCGGCGGGCAGGGTCAAATGGCCTGCGCCGCACGCGCTCCACGTCCGCTAAGAGGGGGCGCTGCCCCCGCCCGCGCGGCGCGCGGACTCCCCCGGGATATTTTCAGCCAGAAGAAGACAGGAGCGCAGCGCCCCCTGTCTTCTCTTTGAGCTTCTCTTCGTCAAAAATACTCCCGCCGGAGGCAGGCCGGCCAGTGCGACCGGGAGATCCCCCGCGGACGGCGCGCCCGCGTCAGCCGGCCTTCATGGTGTCCTGCCCGTTCTCGTCGCGGCGGTCTTCCTTGCGCTCCTGACGCTTGGGCGCGAGGAAGAGCAGCCGCGTGCCCTCGGTCTCCTTGACCTTGGTCTCGGGCCCGAGAAGGCGCAGCGTTCCGTTCGGGCCGAGATCGGCAACCGGCACCGCTTCGGGGTTGGTCTCGCGCCATTGCGCCAGCGTAAATTCCGCCGACAGCTTGGTGACGCGGAACTCCCAGCCCTCGGCAAGCCGCGCATTGGCCTCGAAGAAGGTCTCGTCGGCGGCGAATTTCTGCCCTCCGAGCGTCGCCGGCAGGGCGTGGCGGGCCGAGGTCTCGCGCACGCGCTTGAGCTGGAACACGTGCTCGCGACCGAACTCCGGCGCGAGGTCGGTGGCCACCAGCGTGTTGTAGGCATCGTTGTCGGTGGCGGCGATGATCTTGTCGTAGCTGACGAAATCGAGCTTGTGCTCGGCGGCCTCGGACAGGATGTCGCCCCAGAAGGTCTCGAGCCCCGCCTCGCGGGCGCTGCGCAGGTGGGCGCGGTTGGGATCGGCCACCAGCACCGGCAGGTCGAGCTTCTTGAACGCCATCCCCAGCGCCACCGACCAGCGCGAGCCGCCGACGATCAGCACGCCCGGTGTCTCGGTGGCCGTCAGGCCCAGCAGCCGCGCCATCGGCGTCAGCGTGAAGCCGTGCAGCACCACGGTTGCCGCCACCAGCGCGAAGGCCAGTGGCGCGATGCGCTCGGCATCGGCCACGCCCAGCGAGGCGAGGCGCTCGCCGAAGAGCCCGGCCACCGCCACCAGCACCACGCCGCGCGGGCCGGTGAAGGCCACCAGCAGGCGCTCGCGCCACGGGATGTTGGAGAAGCCCAGGGCCGCCAGCACCGGGATCGGGCGCGCGATCAGGATCACCACCGCCACGAAGAGCGCCGCGCTCCAGTCGAGCGACAGCAGCGTCTCGCGGCTCATGTTGGCGGCGAGCAGGATAAAGACCCCCGAGACCAGCAGGATCGTGGCGTGCTCTTTGAAGCGGCGCAGCTCCTCGTAGCTCGGAAGGTTGGCGTTGGCGATCCACAGCCCCATCACGGTCACCGCCAGCAGGCCGCTCTCGTGCAGCAGGCTGTCGGAGAGCGCGAACACCCCGAGCAGCAGCACGAAGAGCACCGGCACCTTCATGTATTCCGGCACCAAGGCATTGCGGAAGGCGCGTGCCAGCCCCCAGCCGCCGGCGACACCCAGAGCGATCGCCACCGCCACGCCCAGCACCATCTGCAGCACCGCGTCGCCCGCGGTCTCGGCGTTGTTGAGAACGATCACCACCTCGAAGGCCAGTACCGCCGCCAGCGCGCCCACGGGGTCGTTGACGATGGCCTCCCATTGCAGCAGCGCCGCCGGGCGGCGCTTGAGCCGGGCCTGTCGCAGGAGCGGCGCGATCACCGTGGGGCCGGTGACGATCATGATGCCGCCGAACACCGCCGAAACTTCCCATGACAGCCCCGCGGCCCAGTGCAGCGCCGCCGTCGAGGCCGCCCAGCCCAGCGGCCCGCCGACCAGAACCAGCCGGCGCACACCGGTGGCGGCATCGCTGAGCGACTGGAAGTTCAGCGTCATGCCGCCCTCGAAGAGGATGATCGCCACGGCGATGGCCAGCATCGGCTGCATCAGCGTGCCGAAATCCTCGGACGGGTTGAGCACCCCCAGCCCCGGCCCGATCGCGAGGCCCGCCACCAGCATCAGCACGATGGCGGGCATCCTGAGCCGCCACGCCAGCCATTGCGAGCCGACGCCGAGCGCGCCCACAAGCGCAAATCCAATCACCGGGTCGAGACCCGCGGTTTCAGCCACTGCCATCGTCTTCCTTTCACTCGAACGCCACCCTGACGGGCACACGCAAGGGCGCGCAGGCAGAGGCCCGCGCGCCGGACACCATCAGATGTGTCGAAAGGCGGTGCTGTCCAGTGAATCCGGCGACGCGGCGCCGGCTCAGCGCACGTCGTGCAGGATGTCCACGCCCATCAGCCGCGAATGGGCCTGCAGCGCATAGCGGTCGGTCATGCCGGCGATGTAGTCGCAGACCAGCCGCGCCAGCGCGGTCTCGTCCTCGGCCGCCGCGATCTCGGCATGCCAGCGCTCGGGCAGCAGCGACGGCGTCGCCATGAACAGTGGAAACAGGTCATAGACCACCTGCGTGACCTTGGTGCGGATCTCCATCACCGAGGGCGCGCGGTACATGCGGCGGAACAGGAAGCTGCGGATCTCCTTGAGTTGCACCCACATGTCATCGGAGAATGCGATCACCGGGCGGCCAAGATCGCGGATCGCCTGTGGCCCGTCCGGCGCGGCGGCCTCGAGCCGGGCGCGGCTGGTGTCGATCACGTCCGAGACCATGTAGCCGAACACCCTACGCAGCGCCTCGTGGCGGCGGCGATAGGCGTCGAGACCGGGATAGAGCCGGTCGACCTCGGCATAGGCCGGGCCGATCAGCGCCAGCTCGGCGATTTCGGCCTCGGTGAACAGGCCGGCGCGCAGCCCGTCCTGCAAATCGTGGTTGTTGTAGGCGATGTCATCCGACAGCGCCGCCACCTGCGCTTCGCCGCTGGCATGGGTGTGCAGCTCGAGATCGTGTCGGGCGTTGTACTCGGCCAGCGTCACAGGCAGATCCTCGCCCTCGGCCAGCGGCAGCAGCGGGCCGTTGTGCTTTGCAATGCCCTCGAGCGTGTCCCACGTGAGGTTGAGACCGTCGAATTCAGCATAGTGACGCTCGAGCGAGCTGACGATATGCAGCGCCTGCGCGTTGTGATCGAAGCCGCCATAGGGCGCCATCAGTTCGTGCAGCGCGTCCTCTCCGGTGTGGCCGAAGGGCGTGTGGCCGAGGTCATGCGCCAGAGCCACCGCCTCGGTGAGATCGGTGTTGAGCCCAAGCGCGTTCGACATGGTGCGCGCCACCTGCGCCACCTCGATCGAATGGGTCAGCCGCGTGCGGAAGAAATCGCCCTCGTGCTCGACGAAAACCTGCGTCTTGTGCTTGAGCCGGCGGAAGGCCGAGGAGTGGATGATGCGATCCCGGTCGCGCTGGAAGCAGGAGCGGAACGCGCTCTCTTCCTCGGGCACGCGTCGTCCGCGTGCGTGCTGCGGATCGCAAGCGTAGATCGCCATGCGCGTTCGCCTTCATGTCTGTCGCGGGCCGGATCGTTTCGCCCGGTTGCCGCCTGTCCTTGAGATCCCTATATTCGACAAGTCCGCCAAGATAAACCGTTGGGAGTCTTGCCATGAATCTGCCCCCCAAAGTCACAGACCGTGCCTTTGCCCGCCTTCACGAGATCGGCGCCCATGCCCAGGGAAAGGCCCTGCGCGTGGCCATCGAGGGTGGCGGCTGCTCGGGCTTCCAGTACGAGATCAAGCTCGACGATCCGGCCGACGATGATCTGGTGCTCGAAGGCTCCGGTGAACAGGTGGTGATCGACGAGGTCTCGCTGCCGTTCCTCACCAACGCGGTGATCGATTTCTCCGAGGAGCTGATCGGCGCGCGCTTCGTGATCGAGAACCCGAACGCCACCAGCTCCTGCGGCTGCGGCACCAGCTTCTCGATGTGAGCGCCTGCGGCGACAGCTGAGAAGAACGCCGCAACGCATTGAAACCGCACGAACATATATAACCCCGCGAGCGCTGCCCGCGGGGTTTTTGGTCTTTGGTGGCGACGGGCGCTTGGCGGTCAGTCGATGTCGAACACCACACCCTGCGCCAGCGGCAGCTCGCGCGAGTAGTTGATGGTGTTGGTGGCCCGCCGCATATAGGCGCGCCACGCGTCCGAGCCGCTCTCGCGGCCACCGCCGGTCTCCTTCTCGCCCCCGAAGGCACCGCCGATCTCGGCGCCCGAGGTGCCGATATTGACGTTGGCGATGCCGCAATCCGAGCCACGCGCCGAGAGGAACAGCTCCATCTCGCGCAGGTCGGTGGTGAAGATCGACGACGACAGCCCGCCGCCCACCGCGTTGTGTGCCTCGAGCACGCCGTCGAAATCTGAATAGGTCATCACGTAGAGAATCGGCGCGAAGGTCTCGCGCAGCACCGGGCCGGCCTGCTCGGGCATCTCGACCAGCGCCGGCTTGACGTAGAAGGCGCTCTCCGGTCCGACGCTTTCGCGCGCGCCGCCGTGGACGCGGCCGCCCAGCGCCCGGGCCTCGCCCAGCGCGTCCTGCATCGCCTCGAAGGCGGCGCCATCGATCAGAGGGCCGACAAGCGCCTGCGTCTCGAGCGGGTTGCCGACGGAGACCGAGGCATACGCCTTTTTCAGCGCCGGCACGATCTGGTCATAGATGCTCTCATGCACGAAGAGCCGGCGCATGGTGGTGCAACGCTGCCCGGCGGTGCCCATGGCCCCGAAGGCGATGGCCCGCAGTGCCATGTCGAGATCCGCCGAGGGGCAGACGATGCCGGCATTGTTGCCGCCAAGCTCGAGGATGCAGCGCCCGAAGCGTTCCGCCACGCGCGGGCCGACGATGCGGCCCATGCGGGTCGAGCCGGTGGCCGAGATCAGCGCGACGGAGGGGCTGTCGGTCAGCACCTCGCCCAGCGCCGGGCCGCCTACGAGGACCTGCGAGAGCCCCTCGGGCGCGTCGTCGCCAAAACGTTCCACTGCCCGCTCGAAGACCGCCTGACAGGCGAGCGCGGTCAGCGGGGTCTTCTCGGAGGGTTTCCAGACCACCGGGTCGCCGCAGACCAGCGCCAGCGCCGCGTTCCAGCACCACGGCGCGCAGGGGAAGTTGAACGCGGTGATGATGCCCACCACGCCCAGCGGGTGCCATGTCTCCATCATCCGGTGCCCCGGCCGCTCGGTGGCGATGGTGAGGCCATAGAGCTGGCGCGACAGGCCGACGGCGAAGTCGCAGATGTCGATCATCTCCTGCACCTCGCCGGCCCCTTCCGAGGGTGATTTCCCCGCCTCGATGGACACCATCCGTCCGAGATCGTCCTTCGACGCGCGCAGTTCTTCGGCGAACAGGCGCACCAGCTCGCCCCGGCGCGGGCCGGGCACCATGCGCCAGTGACGGAAGGCCACTGCGGCACGGCTCACCGCCGCCTCGGCATCGGCGGCGCTCTGGGGGGCGACCGAGGCCACGGTCTCGCCGGTGAGCGGAGAGACCACCTCCATGCCGCCGGCAACATCGAGCGACGTGGTGACGCCGCAGGCCTGCAAGGTGCGCGCGGTGAGGGCGGAAAGCGGTTCGGTGAGCATCGGGGAGAGACTCCTTCGTCTGTCGGAAAGCATTGTCCAAAGACGCTACCATCCCCCCGCGCCCTGCCCCCAACGATGGATGCAACTGCCCCCATGCGCGCCGCGCATGGCGTTTCAGATCAGCGCCAGCACATGGCTCGCGATGGCGGTGTCCTGTATCCCGGTGCCGGTGAGATCGGCGATGGTGATCTGCTCCGGATCGGTGCGCCCGGGATGGGCCCCGGTGATCACCTGCCCGAGCTCAGGGAGGTTCGCATCGTCGGCCAGCACACCGGCCTCGAGCGCGCCGCGTAACTCTCCCATCAGCCTGGTCTGGCTCACACGGTCGGCAACATAGAGATCGGCCCGCGCCAGACAGGCGGGCTCCAGCTCGGCCTTGCCGGCCTGATCGCTCCCCATGGCGGTGACATGCTGCCCAGCGCGCAGCCACTCTGCCCTGAGGATCGGCTCGGTCGCGGGCGTGGTGGTGACGATCACGTCGGCAAAGCCCGCCGCGTCCGCGGGATCGGCAGAGGCGCGCACGTTCAGCGCGTCGTCCGAGAGATCCGCTGCCAGCGCCTGTGCCTTGGCGGGATCGCGGGCCCAGATCACCGCCTCGCGGATCGGGCGCACGAGGCGCAACGCCTGAAGCTGTAGCCGCGCCTGAAGCCCCGCCCCGAAAATCGCCGCCCGGCGCGCATCGGTCGGCGCGAGATGTCGGGCCGCCACGCCCCCGGCGGCCGCGGTCCGAATGTCGGTGAGATAGCCATTGTCGAGCAACACCGCCTGCACGCGTCCGGTCTCGGTCGAGAGCACCACCATAAGCCCGGAGGTCGAGGGCAACCCCTTGGCGGGATTGTCGAAGAACCCGGGCGAGATCTTCACCGCGAAGCCCGGCAGCCCCGGCACGTAGGCGGTCTTCACATCCACCTCTCCATTCACCTGCGGCATGTGCATCGACAGGATCGGCGGCATCTGCACCCCGCCGCGCGCCAGCGTGGCGAAGGCGGCCTCGATCACGTCGACGATGGTGATGTCGAGATGCACATGCGCGCGCAGCTCCGGTTCCTGCAGGATGCGAATGTCGCTCATGGGTCCTCCGTCAGTCCGCTGTTGCCCGAGCGTCCCGCGAATGCGCCGCCATGTCCAGCGCCGCAGCCCGGCTTGGCGACCATGCCCCGCGGTCCAGATTGACAAACCGCGCCCATCCCGGAACAAGCGAGGGATGCAGTCCACCCGCCTCGATCACAGAGACATCGCCATCCTCGCCACGCTCAGCCGCGAGGGCCGTATCGCCAAGACCGAACTGGCGGCGCGGGTGAACCTCTCGCCCACCCCGTGCTGGGAACGCATGAAGCGGCTTGAGAAGGCCGGCTACATCACCGGCTACCGGGCCGAGATCGACCTTGCCGCGCTCGGGGCCCATGTGCAGGTCTTCGTGACCGTCGAGCTTGAGAGCCACAAGGCCGAGAGCTTCCAGCTCTTCGAGCGCACCGTGGCCCGGATGGACCAGATCACCGGCTGCTGGGCCATCGGCGGCGGCTATGACTACCTCATGCAGGTGGTCACAACCGATGTCGCCACCTTCCAGGAGATGATGGACGGGCTGCTGGAGAGCCGCGCCGGGGTGCGGCGCTATTACAGCTACATCGTCACCAAGCCGGTAAAGGCCGATCCCCCTGCCATGGGGCTGTTGCGCGGCGCCCCCTGAGCGCGGCGCGAGACAGGCAGAGAGTTTCCCTCCGCTCATCGAAGGCCGCGCGGCCCCAATCGCAAGGGTGCCGACCGGCCCTCCGCGACCAAGCCGCGCCTGCCCTCGGCGCTCGTCCAGCGACCTCGTCGCCAAGCCGGTGACCGCCTGTCGCCCTGCGCTGCACCGGCAGCGCCTTCGATGGCGCCCAGCCAGACGACCAGAGAATTCCTCTCCGCACTGCAGCGAAAACGGAGAGAAAATTTCTTCACCCGCGAGAAACTCCGGAGAAATCCTCTCCCCCGTCCGATGCATCCTGAGGACACTCAGGAGGTGTTGCCCATGACCGATCTCTCGAACAGCCCGACCCTCGGCCTTGCCGATCCCGCCCTCATGCCCAATGCCGGCGATTTCCCCGGTGGAGGCCGTCTTGCCGTGCGCGACCCGGCCACCGGGCAGCTTGTCGCCAAGGTGGCGATGAGCGAGGCCGATGGCGCCCGTGCCGCCGTTGATGCCGCCCATGCTGCCTTTGCCGATTGGGCGCTGACCCTGCCGCAGGACCGCGCCGCGATCCTGCACCGCTGGCACGCGCTGATCGTCGAGGCCAAGGAAGACCTCGCCCGCATCATGACCGCCGAACAGGGCAAGCCGATCAGCGAGGCCCGTGGCGAGATCGACTACGCTGCGAGCTTCGTGCAGTTCTACGCCGAAGAGGCGCTGCGCCCCAATATCGAGGGGGTTACCAGCCACCTGCCGGATGCCGAGATGGAGCTTTGGCGCGAGCCGGTGGGTGTGGCCGCCCTCGTCACCCCGTGGAACTTCCCCTGCGCGATGATCACCCGCAAGGCCGCCGCGGCGCTTGCCGCCGGCTGCACCGTGGTCATTCACCCCTCTGCCGAGACCCCGCTCTCGGCGCTGGCACTGGCCGAGCTGGCCCGCCGCGCGGGCTTCCCCGAAGGTGTGGTCAACACGGTGATCGGCGACGCCGCCGCCATTGTCGGCGAATGGACCGCCGACACCCGCGTCCGTGCGCTCTCGTTCACCGGCTCGACCGAGATCGGGCGGCTGCTCTACCGGCAGTCCGCCGACACGGTGAAGCGGCTGGTGCTCGAGCTTGGCGGCCACGCCCCCTTCATCGTCTTCGACGACGCCGACCTCGACCGCGCCGTCACCGAGGCGGTGAAGGCCAAGTTCGCCACGTCCGGTCAGGACTGTCTCGGCGCCAACCGGTTCTACATCCAGCGCGCCGTCTATGACGATTTCTGCGCCCGCTTCACCAAGGCGGTGGAGGCGCTCACCATGGGTCACGGGATGGATGACCCCGAGATCGGCCCGCTGATCCACGAGCGCGCCATCGAAAAGCAGCAGGCGCAGGTCGCCGACGCCGTCGAGAAGGGCGCCAGGCTGCTCGCCGGGGGCAAAGTCTCCGAAAGCCACGGCCCGCTGTTCTTCGCGCCCACGGTGCTGGCCGACGTGCCCGACAGCGCCGCGATCATGTCGGAGGAGAATTTCGGCCCCGTCGCGCCGCTCACCGTCTTCGACGACGAGGCCGAGGTGATCGCCCGCGCCAACAACACCGAGTACGGGCTCGTGGCCTATGTCCACAGCCTCGACCCGCGCCGCATCTACCGCCTCACGAGGGCGCTGCAATTCGGCATGGTCGCGGTCAACCGCACCAAGGTCACCGGTGCGCCGATTCCGTTCGGCGGCACCAAGCAGTCCGGCCTTGGCCGCGAGGGCGCCCGGCAGGGCCTCGAGGCCTTCACCGACATCAAATACGTCTGCCGCGACTGGGGCTGAGCCCCGCGCGCCTGAAGAACACCAAGAAGGAACGATCCATGCTGACGAATGACCAACTGGGCAAGTGGGACCGCGAGAGCTTTTTCCACCCCTCCACCCATCTCGGCCAGTTCGCCCGCGGCGAGGCGCCCCAGCGTATCGTCACCGGCGGCGAAGGCGTCTACATCACCGACCGCGACGGCAACCGCCTGCTCGACGGTTTCGCCGGGCTCTACTGCGTGAACGTGGGCTATGGCCGCACCCAGATCTCCGAGGCGATCGCCAAGCAGGCGCATGAGCTGGCCTATTACCACGCCTATGCCGGCCACGGCTCCGAGGCCTCGATCACGCTGGCCAAGATGGTCATGGACCGGGCGCCGGATCATATGGCGCGGGTGTATTTCGGCCTTGGCGGCTCGGATGCCAACGAGACCAACATCAAGCTGGTCTGGTACTACAACAACATCCTCGGCCGCCCCGAGAAGAAGAAGATCATCTCGCGCTGGCGCGGCTATCACGGGTCGGGCCTGATGACCGGCTCGCTCACCGGGCTCGAGCTGTTCCACAAGAAGTTCGACCTGCCGCTGGCGCAAGTGGTGCATACCGAGGCGCCTTACTACTACCGCCGGCCCGAGGGCATCGAGAGCGAGGCGGCGTTCGTGGCCCATTGCGTGGCCAAGCTCGAGGAGCTGATCGCCGCAGAGGGCGCCGACACCATCGCCGCCTTCATCGGCGAGCCGGTGCTGGGCACCGGTGGCATCGTGCCGCCGCCCGCGGGCTACTGGCCGGCGATCCAGGAGGTGCTCGACCGCCACGACATCCTGCTCATCGCCGACGAGGTGGTGACCGGCTTCGGGCGCCTGGGCTCGATGTTCGGCTCGGATCACTACGGCATGAAGCCCGACCTGATCACCTCGGCCAAGGGGCTGACCTCGGCCTACGCGCCGCTCTCGGCCACCATCGTCGGCCAGCGCATGTGGGACGTGCTGTGCCAGGGCACCGACGAGTACGGCGTGCTCGGCCATGGCTGGACCTACTCGGCCCACCCGATCGGCGCCGCTGCCGGCATCGCCAACCTGCAGCTGATCGACGAGCTGAACCTGGTGCAGAACGCCGCAGAAACCGGCCGCTACCTGACCGAGACCATGCGCGCCGCCCTTGGCGATCATGCCCATGTGGGCGAGGTGCGCGGCGAGGGTATGCTCTGTGCGGTGGAACTGGTGCAGGACCGCGACGGGCGCCGCTTCTTCGACGCCTCCGAGGGCAAGGGCGCCAAGGTCGTGTCCGCCATGCTCGAGCGCGGCGTGATCGCCCGCGCCATGCCGCAGGGCGACATCCTGGGCTTCGCCCCGCCGCTCTGCCTGAGCCGCGCCGAGGCCGACGAGATCGTCTCGGTGACCCGCGACGCGGTGGCCAGCGTGCTCGGTTGAGCGACATCGGGGCGCCCGGCAGACGGGCGCCCCACTTGCGCGGCGCGGTCGGGAGGGGCACAAGGACCGCGCCGCAACCTTCGGAGTGCCCCATGAAGACCTGCATCGCCACGTCCGACTTCTTCGTCCCGGGCGAGACCTTCATCAACCGCCATATCGAGCACATCTTCGGCGGCGAGACCTGCGTGCTCACCGGGCGCTTCAACGGGACCGATCCGCTCGGCAAGCCGATCTTCCAGCGCCGCGCGCCGCTCTCGACGGCTGATCGCCTGCGCGCGCCCTTCGCCATGGGCTTGAACGCGCTCACCGAGAGCACCGGCCGCCTTCCCTTCGGTGACAACAAGGCGCGCCTGCGCGACTGGCTGCGCGCTCAGGAGGTCGAGGTGATCCTCGCCGAGTTCGGCACCCAGGCGCTGGTGGTGGCCAAGCTGGCACAGGAAATGGACCTGCCCTGCTTCACCTATTTCCGCGGCACCGATGCCAGCTTCGCGCTGCGCTCGAACAAGACCGTGCGGGCCTACAAGCACATGATGCCGCGGCTCGCCGGCGTGTTCTCCGTCTCGCAGTTCCTGCTCGACAACCTCGCCCGCCACGGCGTCAGCCATCCCAACGCCCATGTGGTGCCCTCGGGCGTCGACATCCGGCGCTTCACCCCGGCCGAGAAGGCCCCGGGCTCCTTCCTCGCGGTGGGCCGCATGGTCGAGAAGAAGGCCCCACAGGTCACCCTGCGCGCCTTCGCCACCGCCGCGAGGGGCCGCGACGCCCATCTCACCTTCATCGGCGACGGCCCCCTGCTCGAGACCTGCAAGGCGATGGCCACTGAGCTCGGCGTGGGCCCGCAGGTCACCTTCACCGGCGCCCTGCCCCATGACGAGGTGCGCCAGCACCTCATGGGTACCGAAATCTTCCTTCAGCACTCGGTCACCGCCAAGAACGGCAACACCGAGGGCCTGCCCACCGCGATACAGGAAGCCCTGGCCTGCGGCTGCATCACCCTCTCAACCATCCACGCCGGCATCCCCGAGGCGGTAGAGGATGGCGTCAACGGCCTGCTGGTGCCCGAATGGGACGAAGATGGCTTTGCTGCACGCATCGCGCAGCTTCTGGACATGGAGGACCGCTCCGCCATGACCCGCGCCGCCCGCGACACCGCCGTCGCCCGGTTCGACAACGCCGTCCTACTGGAAAAGGTCGAGCGCATCATCCGCGACACCCTCGCCTGAGCGCCCATTTCCCGAACGCACCGCCCGGCCGCCGGGTCCGGCCTGCCTCCGGCGGGGATATTTTTGGCCAGAAGAAGACAGGGGCGCCGCACCCTCATCTTCTCTGGTTCGAAAATACCTCGGGGGAGTCGTGGCGAAGCCGCGGCGGGGGCAGCGCCCCCAATCAGCCTCTCCACCCGCGCCGCAGCAATCGCTTGCATCCCGATCCGCTTTCGGCCAGATTATGAACACTTGTTCATTTCCATAACGGCAGGGAGGGCCCGACATGGATTTCGCGCTGAGCGAGGAGCAGACGGCGATCTTCGACATGGCCTACGGCTTCGGCCAGGAACACGTAGCGCCCAACGCCATGGCCTGGGAAGCCGAGGGCACGATCCCGAAAGAGCTCTGGACCGAGATCGGCCAGCTTGGCCTCGGCGGCATCTATGTCAGCGAGGAGAACGGCGGCTCGGGGCTGAGCCGTCTCGACGCGACGCTGGTCTTCGAGGCCCTCAGCATGGGCTGCCCGGCGGTGGCGGCCTTCCTGTCGATCCACAACATGTGCGCCAAGATGATCGACCTCTACGGCTCCGACGATCTGCGCGCGCGCTACCTGCCGAAGGCGCTGACCATGGAGACGGTGCTCTCCTACTGCCTGACCGAGCCCGGCTCGGGTTCGGACGCGGCCGCGCTTGCCACCCGCGCCGAGGCGTCCGGGAGCGGCTACAGCCTTACCGGCACCAAGGCCTTCATCTCCGGCGGCGGGTATTCCGACGCCTATATCGTCATGGCCCGCACCGGCGAGGCCGGGCCGCGCGGCATCTCGGCGCTGGTGCTCGACGACGGAACCGAGGGGCTGAGCTTTGGCGGGCTTGAGGCCAAGATGGGCTGGAAGGCGCAGCCCACGCGGCAGGTCCAGATGGACGGCTGCCCGGTTCCCGCCGGCAACCTGCTGGGCGAAGAGGGCAAGGGCTTTCGCTACGCCATGGCCGGGCTCGACGGCGGACGCCTCAACATCTCGGCCTGCTCGCTCGGCGCGGCGCAGGCGGCGCTGGACGCGACCCTGGCCTACATGGCCGAGCGTCGCGCCTTCGGCCAGAGCATCGACCAGTTCCAGGCACTGCAGTTCCGCCTCGCCGACATGGAGATCGAGCTGCAGGCCGCCCGCACCTTCCTGCGCCAAGCCGCGTGGAAGCTCGACACCGGCGCGCCGGATGCCACCAAGTTCTGCGCCATGGCGAAGAAATTCGTCACCGAGGCGGGCTCGAAGATCGCCGACCAGTGCCTGCAGCTGCATGGCGGTTACGGCTATCTCGCGGATTACGGCATCGAAAAGATTGTCCGCGACCTGCGGGTGCACCAGATCCTCGAGGGAACCAACGAAATCATGCGCATGATCGTGGCGCGCAGCCTGATCTCGTCCTGACCGAACACACGCGCAAGGCACCACTCACGCCGCGCTCTGGCAGGTCCCGCGAGGGGCCTGCCGCCCACAATGCCCCGACCTGCCGAGGAGCCCCATGAGCGACACCCACATCCGCACCCATGGCCGCGCCGGCCACATCACCCTCACCCGGCCCAAGGCGCTGAACGCGCTGAGCTATGACATGTGCATGGAGATCGAGTCCGCGCTCGACGCCTGGCGCGACGACGACTCGGTCGCGCTGGTGATCCTTGATGCCGAGGGCGAGAAGGCGTTCTGCGCCGGCGGCGACATCGCCGAGATCTACCGCGCCGGACTGAAGGGCGAGTTCGATGCCGGCCGCACCTTCTGGCGCGATGAGTACCGGATGAACGCCAAGCTCTCGGAGTATCCCAAGCCCATCGTCAGCTTCCTGCACGGTTTCGTCATGGGCGGCGGCGTCGGGCTTGGCGGGCACGTGTCGCACCGGGTGATCGGCGAGAGCGCCCAGATCGCCATGCCGGAATGCGGCATCGGCTTCGTGCCCGATGTCGGCGGCTCGCTGCTGCTGGCCCGCGCCCCGGGCCGGCTCGGCGCCTATCTCGGCCTCACCGCTGCGCGCATGGGCCCCGGTGATGCGCTCCACGCGGGTTTTGCCGATCTCTTCGTTCCCGAGGCGCGCTGGGAGGCGCTCAAGTCCGAGCTGGCCAAGACCGGCAGCATCGCCGCGCTCGACGCCGAGGCCCAGCCCGGGCCCGAAAGCCCGCTGGCCACAGCTCAAAGCGAGATTGACCAGCTCTTCGCCTCCGACAGCCTGCCCGAGATCAAGGCGGCGCTGGACGGCGCGCAAGGAGAGATCGCCGAGCGCGCCGCCAAGGCGGTGGGCCGCAACGCGCCGCTCTCGATGGCCCTGACGCTGGCGATGCTGGCCCGGCTGCGCGCCGGAGAGGCCGACATCCGCAGCGCGCTCAAGCAGGAATTCAGGGTCTCGCACCGCATCGTCGAGGAGGGCGAGTTCCTCGAGGGCGTGCGGGCGCAGATCATCGACAAGGACCGCAACCCGCGCTGGCGCCTCTCCATCGAGGAGGTGACGGAGGATCGGATTGCCGCCATGCTGGCGCCGCTCGGGGACGCAGAACTGGCGCTCTGAGAGGCGCTGCGCGAGGGAGGAGAGACACCATGAAGATCGCATTTATCGGGCTCGGCAACATGGGCGCGCCGATGGCCGCCAACCTGTCCAAGGCCGGCCACGAGGTCACCGGCTTCGACGTGGCCGGTGCCACGGCGGAGGGCGTGGGCACCGCCGCCTCCGGCCCCGAAGCGGCGACCGGCGCCGACGTCGTCATTACCATGCTGCCCAACGGCCAGATCCTGCGCAGCGTCGCCGCCGAGGTGATCCCGGCCATGTCGCCCGGCGCGGTGCTGCTCGACTGCTCGACCGTCGATGTCGAGAGCGCCCGCGCGGTGGCGGACCAGGCCGCCGAGGCCGGTCTCGGCGCGCTCGACGCGCCGGTCTCGGGCGGCATCGGCGGCGCCTCGGGAGGCACGCTGACCTTCATGGTGGGCGGCTCGGACGAGGCTTTTGCCAAGGCCAGGCCGCTCTTCGACATCATGGGCCAGAAGGCGGTGCATTGTGGCCCCTCGGGCAATGGCCAGGCGGCGAAGATCTGCAACAACATGATCCTTGGCGTGACGATGATCGCCACCTGCGAGGCCTTTGCACTGGCCGACAAGCTCGGCCTGTCGCGAGAGGCGATGTTCGACGTGGTCTCGACCTCGTCGGGTTATTCGTGGTCGATGAACGCCTATTGCCCGGCGCCGGGCGTCGGGCCGCAATCCCCCGCCGACAACGGCTACAAGCCCGGCTTCGCTGCCGAGCTGATGCTCAAGGATCTGGGCCTGTCGCAGCAGGCCGCCGAGGCGGCGGATGCCGACACGCCCATGGGTCAGCGTGCGCTCGAGCTCTACCGCGCCTTCGTCGAGGACGAGGGCGGCACGGGGCGAGATTTCTCCGCCATGCTGCCGCGCTTCGAGAAGCGTGGTCGCGGCTAGGCCATCGCACGCGGGCGCGGCATCGCGCCCCTCTTTCCGCAACCGGGCTTTCGCGCCATTCTGCGCGCCATGAGCTGGACCGAGATTCCCCCGCAGATCGCCGCGCTTTCGCCCGAGGGCCGCGCCGCGCTGGCGCAGCTGTCGCCGTTCGAGGCGCCGCGCGGCACCGTGCTGTTCCGCCCCGGCGAGGCGGTGCGCGGGTTCGTCATCGTGCTTGCCGGGCGCGTCGATGTCTGCCTCACCGGCCCCACCGGGCGCGACATCCTACTCTACGCGGTCGAACCGGGCCAGAGCTGCGTGCAATCCACCCTCGGACTTCTGGGGGGCGACGACTATTCCGGCGAGGCCGTGACCCGCGGCGACAGCCGGCTGGTACTGATCCCCCGCGCGCTGTTCCTGCGGCTGATGGCCGAGGAGGCCGGGTTCCGGGAATTTGTCTTCTCGGCCTTCGCGCAGCGCATGCAGAGCATGATGCATCTACTTGAAAAAGTGGCTTTTCAGCGGGTGGAGTGCCGTCTCGCCGAGGCGCTCCTAGCCCGGGCGGAGGGCGACATTCTGCACGCCACCCATGCCGAGATCGCCACCATGATCGGCTCCGCCCGCGAGGTGGTGTCGCGCCGGCTCGACGCGCTGGCGCGGCGCGGCATCGTGGCGCTTGACCGTGGGGCGGTGCGCCTGCTCGACCGTGACACCCTGCGCGCCATCGCCGCCGCCACCGGTTGAGGCGCGCATCGTTCCGCTGTCGATTCCCGGCGCGGGCCCTGTTAGAAGAGCCCCAAAAGGACATGGTACATGGTCACGCTCGACATCTTTTCCGACCCGATCTGCCCCTGGTGCTACATCGGCAAAGCCCTCCTCGACCGCGCCCTGCTCGACGAGCCGGATCACCCGTTCACCATCCGCTGGCGGCCCTTCATGCTGAACCCCGACATGCCCGCCGAGGGCATGGACCGGCGCGCCTATCTCGAGGCCAAGTTCGGCGGCAAGGAGGGGGCGGTGCAGGCCTACATGCCGGTGGCCGAGCATGCCACCGAGGCAGGGCTGACGCTGAACCTCGACGCCATCGAGACCACCCCCTCGACCGTTGACGCCCACCGCCTGATCCACTGGGCCGGCATCGAGGGCGTGCAGACCGCCGTGGTCTCGTCGCTGTTCCGGGCCTATTTCGTCGATGGCCGCGACATCGGCGACCGCGAGGTACTGGCCGACATCGCCGACGGGTGCGGGCTCGATGCCAGCCTGATCCAGCGCCTGCTGGCCTCCGACGCGGACCGGCGCGAGATCGTCGAGATGGATGCCACGGCGCGCGGCATGGGCGTGACCTCGGTGCCGACCTTCGTGGTCGCCGGCCAGCACGCGGTGCCCGGCGCGCAGCCCACCGAGCTCTGGTCCAAGGTCATCGCGGAGATCCGCGAAGGCGCCGCCTGAACCGACCGCGCCCGCGGCGGCACACCGGCGAGAGGCCGCCGAGCGACGGCTCATGCGGGCGGCGCATGGCCGGGTTGCGCGTGTTTCCGACAGATCCGCGGTTGTGCCGGTATACCGTTTTCCGCTAGCCCGGCGATAGCGGTAAACCGGCCCGCCGCCGGCAGCGGATGCTGCACCGGCGTGGCCCTGCAAAACTCAGAGGTCACATGCGGTCTGTTCCCGGACGGGTCGAGTTCATCGCGCTTCTCGCGATGCTCTTCGCCACCATCGCCTTCTCCATCGACGCCATGCTCCCGGCCCTGCCCGAGATCGGCGCCGACCTGACGCCCGACGCGATCAACCGCGCGCAGCTGGTGGTGACCAGCTTCGTCTTCGGCATGGGGATCGGCACCTTCTTCACCGGGCCGCTTTCGGACGTGTTCGGGCGCAAGCCGGTGCTGCTGGGCGGCGCCGCGCTGTATGTCGTGGCCTCGATCCTCGCCGCCTATGCCGAAACGCTCGAACTGCTGCTGGCGGCCCGCCTGATGCAGGGGCTGGGCGCGGCAGGGCCGCGGGTGGTGGCGCTCGCCATCGTGCGCGACCTCTACTCGGGGCGCGAGATGGCGCGGATCATGTCCTTTGTGATGATGGTCTTCACCCTGTTCCCGGCGCTGGCCCCCTCGATCGGCGCGGTGATCATCGACGCCACCAGCTGGCGCGGCATCTTCTGGGCCTTCGTGCTGTTTTCAAGCATCGCCTCGATCTGGCTGATGGTGCGCCTGCCAGAGACCCACCCGCGCGAGAACCGCCGCCCGTTCCGGCTCGAGGCCTTTCGCGCATCTTTGGCCGAGCTGTTCAGCCACCGGGTGGTGCTGATTTCGATCGGCGCTCAGGCGCTGATCTTCGCGATGCTGTTCTCGATGATCTCCACCGTGCAGCAGATCTACGACATCAGCTTCGGGCGCGCCGACAGCTTCCCGATCTGGTTCGGCGGCGTGGCGATCCTCGCCGCCTCGGCCAGCGTGCTGAACGCGGCGCTGGTGATGCGGCTGGGGATGCGCTTCCTGATCACCGCGATGTTGGCGGTGCAGGTGGTCATGGCCGGCATCACCCTTGCGCTCTTTGCCTTCGGCCTGTCCGGCACGCCGGGCTTTGCGCTGTTCCTGGTCTGGCAGCTCTCGGTGTTCTTCCAGATGGGTCTGACCGTGGGCAACATCAACGCCATCGCCATGGAACCGGTCGGGCACATCGCCGGGCTCGCCGCGTCGGTGATCGGAGCGGTGGCGACGGTGGCCGGTGTGCTGATCGCGGTGCCGAACGGGCTGATGTTCGATGGCACCCCGGTGCCGTTGGCGGCGGGGATCTTCGTCGAGGCGATCCTGGCGCTGTTGCTGATGCGCTGGCTGCTCCGCGCGGAGGCGGCCGAGGCGGCCTGACCCGCGCCCCGGGCGGCGACGGCCCGTTCGGTCACGCGCTCTTTCGATGGCTGGCTGCGGGCGTGTCCTCGCCTTCGAGGTTGAAGGCCCCCATCTCGGCCAGCAGCTCGCGCGCGTGGCTGCGCAGCCGCAGCCCCATCGCGGCCATCTCCTCGCTTAGTCCTGCGGTATCCTGCGTCTCGGAATCGAGCCGCGCCAGCGTCTGGGACAAATCCGACATGCCGCCGGACTGGCCGCGGCTTTCGTCCCGGATCTCCGAGATCATGCCGCTGACCGCGCTGACCTCGTCGACGATGCTCGACAGGCGCGCTCCGGCCTCGTTCACCAGCCGCGCGCCATTGGTCACCTGCGCCTCGCTGTCGAGGATCAGCGTCTTGACCCCGGCAGCGGCCTCGGAGGTGCGCTGCGCCAGCTGCCGGACCTCGGCGGCGACCACCGCGAAGCCCTTGCCGCTTTCGCCAGCGCGGGCGGCCTCGACCCCGGCGTTGAGGGCGAGAAGATTGGTCTGGAACGAGATGTCGTCGATCAGGTCGATGATCTTGCCGACCTCGGACGAGCTCTGCTCGATCAGGTTCATTGCCTGGATCGCCTCGTTGGTGACCGCGCCGCCCTGCTCGGCGCTCTGCCGCGCGACGCTGGCGCGCTCCGAGGCGGTGCTGGCCTGATCGGCGGTGGCGTTCAGGGCCTGGGTGATGTCGCTCATGCTGTGGGTCGCGGCGCTAAGCTCGTGCGCCTGCCGCTCGCTGCGCGACGAGAGATCGCCGGTCACCGCCTCGAGCGCCTGCGCCTCCTCCTCGAAGCTGACCGCCTTGCTGCCGGCGCTGCGCAGCGCCTCTTCGAGCTGACGCACCGCGCGGTTGAAATCATGGCGCAGCGTCTCGAACGCCTCGGGCATCGGCGCGTCGATGGCGCAGGCCAGATCGCGATCCGCGAGCCGGTGCAGATGGTGGTTGAACTGCGCCACCACGTCGCGGGTTTCCTGTGCCGCGGCCTCGGCCCGGGCCTGTGCGGCGGCGGCCTTGTGGCTTTCATCCGCGAGCAGCTCGCGGCTTTCCTCGATACTTCGTGTGAAGGCGTTGCGCTGCAGGATCGCCATGGTGAGGATCGCCGTCTCCATCACCACGATGCCGGCGTGCAGCGCGGTGCGCATGATGTTCTCGATCAGGTCGGTCGAGGGGTAGACCGCCGCCGGCAACAACAGCGTCAGCGACACGTGATGTACCGCCACGATCCCCGCCGCGTAGAGCATCACGCCCACCCGGCCCAGCACCGAGACCCCCGCCAGCATGACGAAATAGACCATGTGGGTGTCGATCTGCCACGGGTGCATCTGGTAGTCTGCGGTCAGCACCATCACCTCGGCCAGCACCGCGGTAGCGAGAACGTAGTCCCGCAGCCCCGAGCGTAGCCGCAGCGACAGCAGCGCCACCGCCATCAGCGCCGAGGCGGCGAGCGTGCCGGGCATCGTCGTCCGCCCGAGATAGAGGTCGGTCGCCAGGAAGACAGGCAGGAGCATCAGTCCCAGCAGGACCACCAGCGCCGGCTCGCTCAACCCGCGAACCCGTGAGAGCAGCTTGGTCATCATGTGAGTCCTCCGCACAGTGAGGCCATCGCGCGGGCATCGCGCACCGACCAGGCGCCGAGCGCGCGCAGCTGCGTCACCGGGGCCGCGCCGTCGAACACCGCCAGCGCGCCGAAGGACGCGGCCCCCGGCCCGATCGCCCGCCCCCCGGTCTTCGCGATCATGGAGCCTGCCCCGTCGGACCAGGGCGGCGCGATGACCAGCACCGGCGCGCCCTCGCGTGGCGCGGGGCCGAGCGCCGAGGCCAGCGTGACACCGCCCCCGGCGAGCAGGAGAAAGACAAGCAGAGCGGCATCGAGAACAAGGCGAGGCGAGGCAAACATGCGCGCATCTAGCAGCAGAGTTCTTTCCATTCCCTTATCGCCGCCCAAATTTCCTGCAATGGGCGTCACATTTTGTATACCGATGCATACCATACTTCCCAAAGTTGCGAATCTGGGCTAAGGCCGCATCATGCTGCACGTGCACAACGGAAAGGGACCTGCATGTCGAAGATCAAGGTAGACAACCCGATCGTCGAGATGGACGGCGACGAGATGACCCGCATCATCTGGGACTTCATCAAGACAAAGCTGATCCTGCCCTATCTGGATCTCGACCTGCTGTATTACGATCTCGGGATCGAAAGCCGGGACGAGACCAACGACCAGATCACCATCGACGCCGCCGAGAAGACCAAGGAGATCGGCTGCGCCGTCAAGTGCGCCACCATCACGCCCGACGAGGCCCGGGTCGAAGAGTTCGGCCTCAAGCAGATGTGGCGCTCGCCCAACGGCACGATCCGCAACATCCTTGGCGGCGTGGTGTTCCGCCAGCCGATCATCTGCCGCAACGTGCCGCGCCTCGTGCCCGGCTGGACCCGGCCCATCGTCATCGGCCGCCACGCCTTCGGCGACCAGTACAAGGCCACCGATTTCCACTTCCCCGGCGCCGGCAAGCTGACGATGAAATTCGTCGGCGAGGACGGCACGGTGATCGAGAAAGAGGTCTATGACGCCCCCTCGGCCGGCGTCTACCAGGCGATGTACAACCTCGACGCCTCGATCATCGATTTCGCCCGCGCCTCGTTCAACTACGGTCTGTCGCTGGGCTGGCCGGTCTATCTCTCGACCAAGAACACCATCCTCAAGGCCTATGACGGCCGCTTCAAGGACCTGTTCCAGAAGGTCTTCGAGGAAGAGTTCGAGGAGCAGTTCAAGGCCAAGGGCATCTGGTACGAGCACCGTTTGATCGACGACATGGTCGCCTGCTGCATGAAGTGGAACGGCGGCTTCGTCTGGGCCTGCAAGAACTACGATGGCGACGTGCAGTCCGACACCGTGGCGCAGGGCTTCGGCTCGCTCGGCCTGATGACCTCGCAGCTGATGACGCCGGACGGCCAGATCGTCGAGGCCGAGGCGGCGCATGGCACGGTCACCCGCCACTATCGCCAGCACCAGGCCGGACAGGCGACCTCGACCAACTCCATCGCCTCGATCTACGCCTGGACCGGCGGCCTCAAGCACCGCGCCAAGCTCGACGGCAACACCGCGCTGATGGCCTTTGCCACCACGCTCGAGAAGGTGGTGGTCGAGACCGTGGAATCGGGCTGGATGACCAAGGACCTCGCGCTGCTGGTCGGGCCCGACCAGAAATGGCTCACCACCATGGGCTTCCTCGAGAAGGTCGACGAGAATCTCAACAAGGCGCTTGGCACGCTCTGAGCGCTGCAGGCAAGAAGAGATCGCCGGCCCCACACGGGGGCCGGCTTTCGTTTGACCGGACGCCCGGAGCCGTGAGAGCCTGAGCAGGCATTTCCTTGTCTCAGGTCTTTCTCATGCGATCCATTCTGCTCTCCGGCGCGCTGGCGCTGCTCACCATGTTTTCCACCGCTCCCGCGAGGGCCGACTGGGCGCTCTCACAGGGCAACGGCAGTGCCGCGATGTCGCAGCAGGCCGGGCCGGTGAAGATCACCTTCTTCTGCACCCGCTCGCGGCCCGACCAGCTGCAGGTCTCCTTCGATCCGTGGCCGCAACCGGCCCGCGGTGCGATGATCTGGATCACACTGCCCGACGGACGCAACGACCGGCAGCCGATGGACGTGATGGCCCGCGACCGCGCCCTGAGCGTCACGCTGATGACCTCGTCTCTGGTTCTCGAGCACCTGCAGCAGGCGGCCTCGCTTGGCTTCGATATCGACAACCGCGAGATCGCACGGACCGATGCGAAGGGCACCGGTGCGTTCCGGCTCGCGGTGCTCGAGCAATGCGGCTTCTGAGCCGGCATCGGCCCCGCCGCCGCCCGCGAAACGGGCGGCCCCGGCTTGGAACGTCAGGTCGCCGCCGCACGCGTCTTGACCTCACTGCCGCGTGACGGCATGGCAAACCCATGCTGCTGCTTCAATCGCCCCCGCCCGACCGTCACACCCTGTGGGAAGACCTGCAGGCCATCCTCGTCGGCACCACGCTCGTGGCGCTGTCGATCCAGTTCCTGCGCGCCTCCGAGCTCTTCACCGGCCAGATCGCCGGCCTGTCGCTGGTGCTGTCCTATCCCAGCGGCCTGCCCTTCGGCGCGATCTTCTTCGTTCTCAACCTGCCGTTCTATCTGCTGGCGATCCGGCAGATCGGCTGGCGCTTCACCATCAAGAGCTTCCTGTCGGTGGCGCTGATGTCGACCATCGCCGAGACGCTGCCGCTGGTGCTGACGATCAATCACCTGCACCCGGCGCTCGGGGCGACGCTGTCGGGGATGCTGGCGGGCGTCGGCCTGCTGATGTTGTTCCGGCACGGTGCCACGCTCGGCGGCGTCGGCATCGTGGCGCTCTGGGCGCAGGACACCAAGGGCATCAAGGCAGGCCACGTGCAGCTTGGCTTCGACCTCTGCGTCTTCCTGCTGGCGCTGTTCATGTTCGACTGGGAGCGCGTGCTCTGGTCACTGCTGGGTGCCGTGGTGCTCAACATCCTGATCACCGTGAACCATCGCCGCGACCGCTATATCGCGCGCTCCTGATCCCGCCTTCGAGACAAGAAAAAACGCGCCGGACTGCTCCGGCGCGTTTTTCGTTTCCGATGCCCCAGAGGGAGGGGCTGCAGGCGTCGCTCAGAGCGAGGCCTGATAGATCTTGTCGATGTTGCTGCCGAGCAGCGCGTTGAAATCGCCGTCCGACTGCTTCTTCGACAGGCCCTCGGCCAGCGCGCGGCTGAACGACGCGATCATCTTCGGCTGCTTGGCAAGCTTCTCGCAGGCCACGTCGGTCGAGTAGCCGCCCGAAAGCGCCACGACGCGCACCACGCGCGGGTGATCGGCAAGCTCGTCATAGAGGCCATCGACGCTGGGAATGGTCAGCTTCAGCATGACGTCATCGCCTTCGGGCAGTGCGTCGAGATGCTTGGCAATCTCGGCCTTCAGGATCTCTTCGGCCTCGGCCTTGGTGGCCGAGTTGATGTCGACCTCGGGCTCGATGATCGGCACGAGACCGGCGGCGACCACGGTCTTGCCAAGCTCGAACTGCTGGTCGACCACGGCCTTGATGCCCTCGGCATTGGCCTCGTGGATCACCGAGCGCTCCTTGGTGCCGAAGATGCCGAAGCTCTCCTTGGCTTCCTTGAGCAGATCCTCGATGCCCGGCATCGGCTTCATCAGCTGAACGCCGTTTTCCTTGTCGGCGAGGCCCTTGTCGATCTTCAGGAACGGCACCACGCCGCGCTTTTCCCACAGGTACTGCGCCGTCGGGATGCCGTCGATCTCGCCACGCATGGTGCGCTCGAAGAGGATCGCGCCAAGCACCTTGCCGTCGGTGAAGTCCGGCGCGGTGATGATGCGGGTGCGCATCTTGTGGATCTCGCCGAACATCTCGGCTTCGCCGTCATATTCGCTCTCTTCGACACCGTATTGCAGCAGCGCCTTGGGGGTGGACCCGCCCGACTGGTCCAGCGCCGCGATAAAGCCCTGGCCGGTCGACATCTTTGTCTTCTGCTCTTCGAAAACGCTCATGAGGAACCCTCTCCCATGCTGAAAAATCCTTGTTGCCAAAGGCATATCGCAAGGGATTTGCGATGGGTAGGCGAAAGACAGAGGTTTAACGCTAACGTCCGTCGTTAACGTCATCCGCTAACGGCGCTCCACCCGCAGGTGGATGCCGTCGCGGGCCCGCACGGTCAGGAAGGCCACCGGCTCGGGGGTCTTCCCGGGCAGCGCGGTGAGTTTGAGATCGCGCAGGAGCAGCGACAGCATCAGCACCCCCTCGACCATCGCAAAGCCCGCCCCGGTGCAGACCCGCGCCCCGGCGGAGAACGGCATGTAGGCCTCGCGCGCGCAGCTGCGGCCATTTTCCGTGCCCCAGCGCGCCGGGTCGAATTCGTCGGGGTTCTCCCAGAGCCGTGCGTGGCGGTGCTGGTGCCACGGGCTCAGCACGATCTGCGCGCCCTTTGGCAGATCGCGGTCGCGGAACCGCTCTGGGCAGGTCGTCTCGCGCACCATCATCGGCACCGGCGGGTAGAGCCGCAGCGTTTCGCGGAAGACATCGCGCGAGAGCCTGAGCCTGGCGATGTCGGCAAAGTCCGGCGCCTCGCCCAGAAGCTGCGCCTCCTCGGCCAGCCGCTCCTGCCAGTCGGGATGGGTGGCCACGAGGTAGAGCGCCCAGGCCAGCGCCGAGGCCGAGGTCTCGTGCCCGGCGAGGAAGAAGATCGCCACCTGGTCGACCATCTCCTCGGTCGAGAAGGTCTCGCCGGTCTCGGGATCGGCGGTGGTCATGATCTTGGTGGCAAGGTCGTCCGGCGCGGTGTCGGCTTCGATCTCGGCGCGGCGGCGCTCGCAAAGCGCGGTGATCAGCCCGCGAATGCGCTTGGCCGCGGCCTTGGTGTCAGGCCGGAAGAAGCGCGGCATCCAGCGCGGCAGTGGCAGGAAGGCCGCGAGGTTGAGGATCGGCTGGGTCCGCTGGTAGGCGCGGAACTCGTGAAAGACCTGCGCCGCAAGATCGTCTTCGATGGGGATCGAAAACAGCGTGCGAAAGATGATGTCTGCGGCGGCGTGGCTGGTCTGCTCCTCGATCTCGACCATCTCGCCGGCGCGTGCCGAAAGCCGCGCCAGCGCCGCCCGGCTCGCCGCCCACATCGCCGGATAGGTCTCGCGCAGGCGCCCGCCCTCGAAGGCCGGGTCGATGATGCGGCGCTGACGCTGCCACTGCGCGCCGTTGGTCAGGAAGACCGACTCTCCCAGCAGAGGCCGCAAGCCTTCCGAGATCCGTTCCGATTTGGGGAAGTCGAGCGGCCGGTCCTTCAGCACCGTCTTCACCAGATCGGGCTGGTTGACGAGGTAGGAGCGGAAGAACGGCGTGCGGAACTCGGCCATCCACGCCCGGTAGAGCCGTTCGGGCTGCGCCGAAAGCAGATCCTGCCGGAACAATTTGAGGTAGCGCCAGAGCGAGACCTTGTCGGGGCGCGAGGCGGGTTTCGGCGGCAGGGTCATGGCGCGGTCGAGGTGAATTTCGACACCGCCACGTCGATGCGGCTGGCCGAGGGCGGACGTCCGGCGTAGCGGCTGGCGAGGCTGAGCGGACCGGCGGTGATCTGGAAATAATCGTAGTCGCGCGGCGCATCGAAGGCGCAGAGATACTGGAAATGCAGCCGGAAAAAGCGCCAGCGCAGCGCCTTCCAGCGTTCGGGGCTGAGCGCGCGGGTGAACTGGGCCGAGAACACCAGCGGCCAACGCTTGTCCTCCGGCGCCACGCCCGAGACCGAGACCGGATCGCAAAGCGCGAAGGCGCAGCCGTCGCCCGGGGCGGTGACGTCGACCCAGGTGAGCTCGTCCCGGGCCGACAGGAAGGCAAGATCGGCGCGCAGCCGCCATGCGTCGCGCAGGAAGGAGACCATCGGCACCACCTGCCCGAGGCTCAGGAAGGCCAGTCTCGGGCCGTGGTCGGGCACCCGCCCGTCCCGGAACAGGTCCGACAGGATGGAAACCGCCAGATGCGCGCCCGAGCTGTGGCCGACCACCAGAACCTCGTCCACGTCGTCGCCGAGCGCGTCGGCAATCGCATCGGCGAAGCTGGCCATGCGCGCCTCGAGCTCGGGCGGGTTGGCGCCGCGGTGCTGCGCCGAATAGGCGTAGTCGTGCATCAGGTAATAGGCGAAGAGCTTGCCGTCCCTGGCCTTGAACCAGCGCAGCAGCCAGACCGCCGCCGCGGCCCCCGCGACCAGCCCACCGATATCGGCGAGGACGCCCAGCCACGGGCGGAGGAGCCCCGCCGCCGAGACCATCGCCCAGAGCAGCAGCAGCGCCAGCACAAGCTGGCCAAGCAGCATCCCCACCGGGTAGAGCGCCGCGATCACCGGCCCCTTGCGCAGCCGCATCAGCCGCCTGAGTGCGCCGGTGGTGATGTACTCCCACGCGGTGCGGATCAGCTGGAGATAGGTGGCGGGGATGCTGGTCGACATGCTGTCCCGCACGATGTCGGACCAGATCAGAACTTCGACCTCTGCCGCGACCTCCGCGCCGTCGATGCGCGCCGCGACCTGCCAGCCGTAATGCCCGCCGCCAGCGCCGGGCGTCAGCGCGATCTCGTAGCCCGAGATCCGTGCCTGCTCGGCACCTTCCTTGCGATAGAGCTCGCGGTAGCGGCGGGGATGGATGGGATCGTACCCCGGGATGTAGAACACCCGGCGGCGCCGCACCTCCTGCGCCGCCTCTGGCGCGGCTTCTGCCTGCGGGTCGTTGCCCATCATCCCTGCCCTCTTTTCGCGATCCTGTCGCTAACAGGCCGCGAGGGCAAGACTAAGGCCGGATCTTGGCCGCCTCAGCCCAGTTCGCCAAGCGCCGGGAAGGTCTCGAGCAGCCAGAAGGAGAAGGCCGAGAAGGCCCCGGTGAGCAGCGCGAGACCGACGGCGATCAGCAGCACGCCCATGACCTTTTCGATCAGCGCCATATGGCGCTTGAGCCGGTTCATCACGCCCATGGCGCGGCTCAGGAACACCGCCGCCAGCAGGAACGGCAGGCCGAGACCGGCGGCATAGACCGCGAGCAGCGCCGTGCCGCGCGCCACCGAGGCCTCGGAGGCAGCCATCGACAGGATCGCGCCCAGCTGCGGACCGATGCAGGGCGTCCAGCCGAAGGCGAAGGCCAGCCCGAGAATGTAGGCGCCGAAGGCCGAGCCGCCGGCATCGCCGGTCTCGATCCGCGCCTCGCGGTCGAGGAAGGGAATGCGGAAGACATGCAGGAAATGCAGCCCGAAGACGATCACAACCACGCCCGAGATCCGGGCCAGAAGGATCTGGTTCTGCAGGAAGAACATGCCCAGCCAAGACGCGGTGAAACCGAGCAGCACGAAGACCGTGCTGAGCCCCAGCACGAAGAACAGCGCGGCGGTGAAGGCGCGCAAGCGTGCGCGGCCCCCCGCCTCCATCTCGGCGATCGAGACGCCGGACATGAAGGCGAGATACGGCGGCACGATGGGCAGCACGCAGGGGCTCAGGAAAGAGATGATCCCAGCGGCGAGCGCCACGAACATGGCCGGCAAGAGGCTGGCGTCGATGAGGTCGATTCCGAACATATGCCTTCGATAGAAGATAACCCGGCCCGCGTCACGCGGCGCAGGGTCACATCCCCGTAGGCGCGTTGAAACGTGGCCCCGGCCGCGCAACGGAAAACGGCCCCGGAGGATCTCCGGGGCCGTTTGCAACATCGGTCATGCGGGTCGGGGGCTCAGCGCCCGATCGACCACCAGCCGCGGCGCTTCGGCTTGTCGTCAGCCTCTGCATTGGCAGCCTCGGGCTCGGCTGTCTCGGAGACCGTTTCCGGCACCGGAGCGGGCTCGGGCGCAGGCTCTGCCTCGGGGGCCGCGGGAGCAACCTCCTCGGCGGACGCCTCCTCGACCACGGGCGCAGCCTCCTCGGCCGGCTCCGGTGCCTGTGTCGGTGCCTCCGCGGCAGGCTCTGCCTCGGGCGCGGGCTGGCGCTCGGCCTCGACCGGTACAGGCGCTTCGGCCTCGACCGTCTCGGGAACCTCGGCAACCTCTGCCTCGGGCTGGGCTTCGGACACCGCGGCGCCCTCGGCTTCCGGTGCGGGCGCGGCCACGTCTTCGGCGGCAGGTGCCGGCTCGGAGGCCTCGACCACGGCGGCGCCACTGGTCTCTGCCTCGGCGGGTGCAGCCTCGGTTTCGATGGCGTCTGTGGTTTCGGTCACCACGTCAGCCTTGGGCTTGCGCGAGCGCGACCGGGTGCGGGTCCGCTTGGGCTTGGCCGGAGCGTCGTCGGTCTCGGCCGCAGCGACCTCTTCGGTCGTTGCTTCGCCGGTCGTTTCGGTCGCCGCGTCGGACGGCGTGTCCGTGCCGGGCTCACCATTGTCGTTATCGCCGTTGCCCGACTCGTTGTCAGCGCCGTTCTCGGAGCCGTTCTCGCCCTCGCCGTTCGACTTCTTGGACCGCGAGCGGCGGCGGCGGCGGCGGCGCTTCTTGGGCTTGCCCTCGTCGTCACCGTTGTCACCGTTTTCGCCGCTGTCGCTGTTGTTCTCCGAGCCATTCTCGGTCTCGGAGCCGGTCGAGCCGCTGTCCTCGGTGCTCTCGTCCTCGTCTTCCTCGGCGAGCGCATCCTCGTCGATCTGGTCCATCAGCGAGGTATCGACCGACACCACCGGCGCCAGAACTTCGGCGACGTTGCGCGTGGCGGTCTTGAACTTCTCCATGGTGAAGTCCGGCGAGACCAGGTGCAGGTCACCCTCGATGCGCACGGCCATTCCGTAACGCGCCTCGATCATCGCGACATGCTCACGCTTCTGGTTCATCAGGTAGTTGGCGATGCCCACCGGCACCTTCAGCAGCACCTCGCGCGAGCGGCGGCGCGTGCCCTCTTCCTCGACCTGGCGTAGGATGTTCAGCGCCATGTTGTCGTCCGAGCGCACGAGGCCGGTGCCGTGGCAAGCGTGGCAGGGCTGGGTCGTCGCCTCGATCATGCCGGGACGCAGACGCTGGCGCGACATCTCGAGCAGGCCGAAGCCGGAGATCCGGCCAACCTGGATGCGGGCGCGATCGGTCTTGAGCTTGTCCTTGATCTTCTTCTCGACGGCGGCGTTGTTCTTGCGCTCTTCCATGTCGATGAAGTCGATCACGATCAGACCGGCGAGATCGCGCAGGCGCAGCTGGCGCGCCACCTCTTCGGCGGCCTCGAGGTTGGTCTTGAGCGCTGTCTCCTCGATCGAGCCTTCCTTGGTGGCGCGGCCGGAGTTGACGTCGATCGCAACCAGCGCCTCGGTCACACCGATGACGATGTAACCGCCGGACTTGAGCTGCACCGTCGGGTTGAACATCGAGCTCAGATAGCTCTCGACCTGATAGCGCGCGAAAAGCGGCATCGGGTCGACGTAGTGCTTCACGTTCTTGGCGTGGGACGGCATGATCATCTTCATGAAGTCCTTGGCGATGCGGTAGCCGCGGTCGCCTTCCACGTGAACCTCGTCGATCTCGCGGTTGTAGAGATCGCGGATCGAGCGCTTGATGAGGTCGCCTTCCTCGTAGATCTTGGCCGGCGCGACGCTCTGCAGCGTGAGGGCGCGGATCTGCTCCCAAAGGCGCTGCAGATATTCGTAGTCGCGCTTGATCTCGGTCTTGGTGCGCTTGGCACCGGCGGTCCGGATGATCAGGCCAGCGCCCTTGGGCACATCGATCTCGGTGGCGATCTGCTTGAGCTTGGAGCGGTCGGCGGCGTTGGTGATCTTGCGCGAGATGCCGCCGCCACGGGCGGTATTGGGCATCAGCACGCAGTAGCGACCGGCCAGCGACAGGTAGGTTGTCAGCGCCGCGCCCTTGTTGCCGCGCTCTTCCTTGACCACCTGCACCAGCATGATCTGGCGGACCTTGATGACTTCCTGGATCTTGTACTTGCGCGGCCGCGGCTTGCGCTTGGGCCGGATCTCTTCCTCGGTGTCGTCATCGGCCACCGACTCGATGCTGTCCTCGGTGCCGGCATGGTCGTCGCCGTCATCGGTGTCATCGTCGTCGCTGTCATCCGCGTCGTCGTCGGACGTGTCTTGCGACACGGTCTCTTCGGCCGCCGGAGCGGAGGTGTCCTGCTCGGCGGGCTTGGCCACGGCCTCCTCGCCCGCTTGCGCAGGCTCGTCGGAGACGGGTGCATCCGCCGCGGCGACGGTGTCGGTCGCATCGGCGCTCACGGTTTCCGCCAGCGAGGACGGTGCGTCCTCGTCGGGGATCTCGTCCTCGCCGAGGTCGATGGTCTCCATGCCCTTGATCTCGGACGGATCGGCGCTGGCGGTCTTGTCCTCCGAGCGGGCCTTCTCGGCCTTGGACGAGGTGCGGGAGCGCGAGCGCCGCGACCGCGAACGCTTGGATTTGGGCTGGTCTTCCTCTTCCTCGGCCTCGGCGGCGAGCGCCGCCTCTTCTTCCATCAGGGCCTGACGGTCGGCGACCGGGATCTGGTAGTAATCGGGGTGGATCTCGGAGAACGCGAGGAACCCGTGGCGGTTGCCGCCGTAATCCACGAAGGCCGCCTGAAGCGAGGGCTCTACGCGGGTGACCTTCGCGAGATAGATATTGCCGGCGAGTTGCCGCTTGTTCTCCGATTCAAAGTCGAATTCCTCGACCTTGTTTCCGTCCACCACCACGACGCGGGTTTCCTCCGCGTGGGTGGCGTCGATGAGCATCTTCTTTGCCATGTTGTCCGTCTGCACGGCGCAAGCTCGCTCCTCCCTGGCGGGTGGAGACGGGTTGCGGCGTGGCTTGTCTGGGCGAGTTGCGGCGCGCAGGCACGGGAAGGCAATATGCCTTCACCCGGGTGCCTCGTCTGCGTCGCACGCGTCATCGCGGTTCTTCTCCGACGCTCGTCCGCGTGTCGCGTCCGGCGCCTGTTTGCGGCCCGTCGCCGATGAGCGGTCCGGGCGGTCTTCGGTTGGCCTTGCGGCCCGATCGGTCTGCGCCGGGTCCTTTGTCGGGGACGCGCCGTCGCAGCGAAACTCTGTTGGCCAATGTCCAGCATCGGCCTGTCGGTCAGCATAGAGGATGGGGTGTGGAAAAGACAATATGGAATGTGAGCGTGGGCGGAGATGGCGGGCCCCGGCTGCGACAGGCCATGCAACTTCCCCGCCGCCCCCGCGTTGGACCCTCGAATGCCCGGAAACGGGCCTCTTGAAAGACAGACGGAAAGGAACGGCAGATGATCAACAAATCCGCATCGGCGAACTGGAAAGGTGGCCTGCAAGACGGCACCGGCACGATCTCGACCGAGTCCGGCGTGCTCGACGAGGTGAATTACGGCTTCAAGAAGCGTTTCGAGGGGGAGCCGGGCTCGAACCCCGAAGAACTGGTCGCCGCCGCCCACGCGAGCTGTTTCTCGATGGCGCTGAGCATGATCCTCGGCGACGCCGGCTTCACGGCTGACGACATTTCCACCAAGGCGGTTGTGTCGCTGGAGAAGAAGGATGACGGCTTTGCCATTACCAAGAGCCACCTGACCGTTACCGCAAAGGTGCCGGGCGCGACGGCGGAGGACTTTGCCAAGGCCGCCGAGACCGCCAAGGCCAATTGCCCGATCTCGAAGCTCCTCGATACCGAGATCACCATGGACGCCACGCTGGCGTGACGCTCAGGGACGGAGGGGGCGCTGCCCCCTTCGCGCGCCGGGGCGCGCTAACCCCCGGGATATTTGTGGCCAGAAGAAATCAGGGGCGAAGCGCTCTTGGTTTCTTCTGGCCTCAAATATCCCCGCCGGAGGCATCCGACGGTGACGTCAGCCGAACGCCTTCAGGCGCTTGACGAGCGAGGAGGTGTCCCAGCGCCCGCCGCCCATCTGCTGCACGTCCTTGTAGAACTGGTCGACCAGCGCCGTGACCGGCAAGGCAGCGCCGATCTCTTCGCCGGTTGCGAGGCAGATGGCCAGATCCTTGCGCATCCAGTCGACTGCGAAGCCATGCTCGAACTGATCGTCGAGCATGGTCTCGTAGCGGTTCACCATCTGCCATGACCCCGCGGCGCCGCCGCCGATCACGTCGACCACGGCGCGACCGTCGATGCCCGCCTTCTCGGCGAAGGCCAGCCCCTCGGACAGCCCCTGCACGAGGCCCGCGATGCAGATCTGGTTGACCATCTTGCATTTCTGCCCGGCGCCGCTGTCGCCGATGCGCTTGCAGAGCTTGGCATAGGCGTCGATCACCGGAGCGGCGCGGTCGTAATCGGCCTGATCACCGCCGCACATCACCACCAGCTGACCGGTCTCGGCCCCGGCCTGACCGCCCGAGACCGGCGCGTCGACGAACCCTGCGCCCTGCTCTTTCGCGATGGCGTAGAGCTCGAGGGTCACCATCGAGCTGACCGTGGTGTGGTCGACGAAGAGCGCGCCCTCGCCCATGCCGGCAAAAGCGCCGTCTTCGCCAAGGCAGACCGAGCGCAGGTCGTCATCGTTGCCGACGCAGGCCATGACGAACTCGGCCCCCGCCACGGCCTCGCGCGGGGTCGCGGCCATGGCGCCGCCATGCTCGGCCACCCATTTCTCCGCCTTGGCCGTGCTGCGGTTGTAGACCGTAACCTCGTGCCCCGCCGCCGCCATGTGGCCGGCCATCGGGTATCCCATCACCCCAAGACCCAGGAACGCGCATTTCGCCATGGGTAAACCTCCCGTTATCGCTGTGCTTTGCACTTTGTCGCCGCTGCCCCGCCCCTTGGCAAGGGGGCGGCGGCGCGCTAAGCCCCGGAAAACCGGACAGCAAGGGTTTTCCCAATGGCGACACTCTTTCGATGGCTCCTGAGATTTGCCTCGATGGCGATCATGCTGTCGGTGATCGTGGTGCTGCTTGTCTACTACCTCGCCTCGCGCTCGCTGCCCGAATACGACAAGGACCTTGCCGTAGCGGGCGCGGCTGCCGAGATCGAGATCGTACGCGACAACGCGGCGGTGCCGCATATCTTCGCCCGGAGCGACCGGGATGCCTATTTCGGCCTCGGCTATGCCCATGCCCAGGACCGCATCTGGCAGATGGTGCTGATGCGGCGCACCGCACAGGGGCGTCTGTCGGAGGTGTTCGGACGGCGCACGCTCGACACCGACATCCTGATGCGCCGGCTCGATCTCTACACCGCCGCGACGCGTTCGGTGGACGCACAGGACGCGAGCACCACGCAGGCGCTGCGCGCCTATGCCGCCGGGGTCAACGCCCGCATCGCCGAGATCAACGACCAGAGCCTCGGGCGCGGCGCGCCGGAGTTCTTCCTGTTCAACGCCCCGGTTGCGCCGTGGCAGCCGGCGGATTCGCTCGCGATCGTCAAGCTGATGGCGCTGCAGCTCTCGGGCCAGTTCCGTGACGAGATCCTGCGCGCCCGCACCTCGCTGCTGCTGCCCGACCCGAACCGGCTGGCCGACATCCTGCCCGACATGCCCGGAGACGGCACCGCCGCCCTGCCCGACTACGCCAGCCTGTTCCCGAACCGGGACATGCCGCGCTTCGCGGCGGCAAGCGAAGGCCCGCGCGCCCCGCTCTCGCCGGTGCCCGAGCGTGGGCTGGCGGGCGCATCGAACGCCTTCGCCGCCGCGCCGGACCGCTCGGCCGGTGGCGGCACGCTGCTGGCCAACGATCCGCATCTCGGCCTCACCGCACCCTCGACCTGGTATCTGGCGCGGCTGCAGCTGTCCTCGGGCGGCGTCATCGGCGGCACCATCCCGGGCGTGCCCGCGGTGATGCTCGGGCGCTCGCAGGATCTCGCCTGGGGGCTGACCTCGTCCTATCTCGACGACCAGGACCTGCATATCGAGGAGCTGAACCCGGAGAATTCCGAGCAGTACCGCACCCCCGAGGGCTGGGCGCGGTTCCGCACCCGGCGCTCGATCATCGAGATCAAGGACGACACGCCGGTCACCGTCACCCTGCGCTGGACCGAGAACGGCCCGGTGCTGCCGCGCACCCGCTTCGATCTCGAGACCATCACGCCGCCGGGCCACGTGGTGAGCCTGAACTGGACGGCGCTTGCCGAAGACGACAGCTCGATGAGCGCCGCCATCGGGCTGATGCGCGCGGGAAGCGTCGAGGAGGCGCTGGAGAGCAGCGGACGGTTCGTGGCGCCGTCGCAGATGCTGACGCTGATCGACCGCGACAGCATCGCGATGAAGCTCATTGGCGCGATGCCGGCCCGCGATCCCGCGCATCAGAGCCAAGGCCGCCTGCCCTCGCCCGGCTGGATCGAGGCCAACCGCTGGCAGGGCATGCTGCCCGACAGCGCCAACCCGGTCTGGACCGATCCCGATGGCGGCATCGTCGGCAACACCAACAACAAGATCATCGACCGCCCCTTCCCGATGCATGTGAGCTTCGACTGGGGCGACAGCCAGCGCGTGATGCGCTGGACCCAGCTCATGCAGGGTCGTCAGGTGCACACCCGCGACAGCTTTATCGAGGCGCAGCTCGACACCGTCTCGCCGGCGGCGCGCACGCTGCTGCCGCTTATCGGACGCGACCTGTGGTACACCGGCGAGGCGGCGCCTGACGGCACGCCCGAGCGCCGCCGCCAGCAAGCGCTCGACCTGCTTGCCAACTGGAACGGCGAGATGAACGAGCACCTGCCGGAGCCGCTGATCTATGCCGCCTGGGTGCGGGCACTGCAGGAACGGCTGATCCGCGACGAGCTCGGGCCGCTGGCCGAGCGCTTCAACCACGTGGAGCCGCTGTTCATCGAGCGGGTGTTCCGCAATGTCGATGGCGCGGCGGTCTGGTGCGACGTGATCCGCTCGGTGGTGGTCGAGACCTGCAGCGACATCGCGCGGCAATCGCTCGACGATGCGCTGGTGTGGATCGCCGAGACCTATGGCGGCTCGCTCGAGAGCCTGCGCTGGGGCGACGCGCACCAGGCGCTGCACGCACATGCGGTGTTGGGCGAGATCCCGGTGCTGCGCCACTTCGTGAACATCCGCCAGAACACCAGCGGCGGCGATTTCACGCTGGAGCGCGGCCGCACCTCCGGGCGCGATCCGGAGCCTTTCCTCAACATCCACGCAGCGACCTATCGCGGGGTCTATGATTTCGCCGACCCGGACTCCTCGGTCTTCATCTCGTCGACCGGCCAGTCGGGGCACTTCCTGTCGCGCCATTACGACGATCTCGGCACGCTATGGCGCCGCGGGGAGTACATTCCGATGTCGCTGGATGCGGAACTCGCCCGCGCCGCCTCGATCGGGGTCACGCGGCTGATCCCGGAATGAGCGGCAAGCGGCCGGGCGAGACGCATCTTGCTCCTGCGGATGCGCGCGCGATTGCCCGTGCGGCACTGGCAGAGCAGCGGCCCGGCACGGCGTTCGGGCTTGGCTGCCTGAAGAACACCGACAAGACGCAGCGCGCGCAGGTGTTCTGCGCTGCCTCCCCCGATGAGCGGCTTGTGGTAAAGGTCTACGCGCCCGCGTCCGCCGAGAAGGCCCGCGCGCAGGCGGCGCGTCAGCGCGCCCTTGCCGAGGCGTGGCCAAAGGGCGCCCCCGCGGTGCTGTTCTTCGACGCCGCGCGGCTGGTGCTGGGCATGACGTATGCGGATGGGCCGAGCCTTGCGGCGGTGGTGCCGAAGCTCGCCCAGGAGAACGCCGCACGGCAGCTCGAGGCCGCGGGGCAGTGGCTCGGGCGGTTTCACGGGCTGACTCGCGAGGCGCACCCGTTCCGCCCCAAGGGGCAGATCGCCTGGCTGCACCGGCTGCTGGAGCAACATGACAGCGGCGAACGCACGATCCCCGAAATCGACGCGTTCCGCGCCGAGGTGGCGCGGCTCGAGGCGATGTTCCGCGCCGTGCGCGGCACGCCCTCGCAGCGCGCGGTGACCCATCGCGACCTGCATCTCGCCAACCTCATCGCGACGCGCGAGGGGCTGGTTGGGCTCGATTTCGAAAACGCCAAACCCGACGAGCCGCTGCGGGATCTGGTCTCGCTGCTGATCGACGCGGTGGCGCTCTCGGACGATGCCGAAGCGCTTGATCGGCACGCCGCGGCGCTCTCCAAGGGCTACGGCCCGGTCGGAAGCACGCCCGAGGCGACGGTCTTCCTGCAGCGGCTGTTCGCGCTCGGGGTCTGGGCCAACACCCCGCCCGAGCCGTCGCGGCGGCAGGCGGCGCGGTATCTCTCGGCGCTGCGTCTGATCGCGACCGATCGCGCGCTCTTCGCCAGCTGAGCGCCCCGCTCAGCCTTGGTCGCGGCCGACGATCTCGTGCAGGGCGTCGCGCTTCAGGACCCAGAGCGCACCCGCCGCCACGAGCCCGAGCCCCAGCGTCATCAGGCTGGCGAGGATCACCGTCTCGACCCGCTCCACCGCGAGCACGTCGATATCCGAGATCAGCGACAGCATCTCGAGGATGGTGAACGTCAGCAGCGCGGTGCCGACGAAAGAGCTGCGCGGAATGAAGCGGAACGCGACGGGGAAGCAGAGCAGCGCCAGCGCGATGGTCAGCCATTGCGGCGGCGCGAGAAGCGTCAGCGCCACCGAGGCGGCCGCGCCGAGCAGCGTCGCCAGCGTGCGGATCAGGCTGCGCGAGAACAGCGTGCCATAGGGCGGCATCGACAGGATCACGAAGGTCAGCGGCAGCCAGAAGCCATGCGTACCGAAGGCGCGCTGGCCGAGCCAGACCGCGCTCACCAGCCCGACACCGAAGATCACCCCGAAGGTGAAGCTGTAGACGCGGCTCACCGGCTTCGGCGGTTCGGGCACGCCGACCCTGCTGGCCAGCGAGGTGACGGAGATGCTCCACACCATGCCGGCGAGGTAGATCGCCAAGAGCTGCGGCAGGTTGTCGGAGGGGATCAGCGGCGAGGTGAACAGCGTCCACGTCAGCAATGCCCGCATCGCCGGGCGCGCCAGCCGGTGATGCGCCGCGATGGCGGTCATCGCCGCAAGGCATCCCGCCACCATCAGCGCCATCACCGGATCGGCGATCGCCACCATGCCACCGAGCCCGGTGACCATCGTCGCCAGCAGCGCCACCGGCGCCCCGCCCTCGCGCGCGGCCAGATGCGCCGGCATCGACGCGGCGAAGGCCGCCATACCGATGGGTCCGAAGGCCAGCACCGCCACCAACGGCGGCACGCCCACCGCCAGCATCATGATGCCGACGTCGGACCAGCCCATCTTGCGCGGCCCGTCGATGAACCACGAGGTCACTCGGCTGTGCTCGGCCATGGCAGGGGTCTCTTTCTGCGACTGTCGCGGCGCAGGCTAGCACGCCGCGACCGGCGCGCCACCCCTGCGTGAGATCAGAGCGTCTCGAACTGGGCGCGGTCCTTGGCGGACCAGCGCACCTGAAGCACGAAACCGTCCTCGTCCTGCGCCTCGCCCTGCACCAGCCCCTTCTTGAACAGCCACGAGCGGCGCTTGCCGTCGTCGAAGGCAAGGCGAAGCTCTTCCTCGAGGGTCTCGCCCTGCAGCCGCTCGGTGATGGCCTCGAGCATGGTGTCGAGTCCCTCGCCGGTGAGCGCAGAGACCGCGAAGATGGTCTCTTCGCGCGCCGCACGCTGCAGCACGCCCTCGTGAACATCCGGCGCAAGACGGTCGGTCTTGTTCCACAGCTCGACCAGAGGCACCTCCTCGTCGACCCCGAGGCTGTCGAGGATCGCGGCCACGTCCGCGGCCTGCTCCTCGGTGTTGGGGTGCGAGATGTCGCGCACATGCACGATGATATCCGCGGCCAGCACCTCTTCGAGCGTGGCGCGGAAGGCCGCGACCAGCTCGGTGGGAAGGTCCGAGATGAAGCCCACCGTGTCCGACAGGATCACATCGATGCCCGTGGGCAGCTTCACCGCCCGCATGGTCGGGTCGAGCGTGGCAAAGAGCATGTCCTTGGCCATCACCTCGGCCCCGGTCAGCCGGTTGAAAAGCGTCGACTTGCCGGCGTTGGTGTAGCCCACCAGCGCCACGATCGGGAACGGCACCTTGGCCCGCGCCTTGCGGTGCAGGTCGCGGGTCTTGACCACGCGCTCAAGCTGACGGCGCAGCCGCACGAGTTGCTCGTCAATCGCGCGCCGGTCGGCCTCGATCTGGGTTTCGCCGGGGCCGCCGACGAAGCCGAGCCCGCCGCGCTGCCGTTCAAGGTGGGTCCAGGCCCGCACCAGCCGGGTGCGCTGGTAGCTCAGCGCCGCCATCTCGACCTGCAGAACACCCTCGCGGGTGGCGGCGCGGTCGGAGAAGATCTCGAGAATCAGGCCGGTGCGGTCGAGCAGCTTGACCTTCCATTCCTTCTCGAGGTTGCGTTGCTGCACCGGCGACACCGGACCATCGACGAGCACCAGCTCGACCTCGGCATCCTGGATCTGCTGGCGCAGTTCCTCGATCTTGCCGGTGCCGAAGAGATGTCCGGGATGGGGATCGCGCAGCGGCACGACGGCGCTGCCGACGATCTCGAGGTCGGGAAGCGCCGCGGCCAGAGCCACCGCTTCCTCGAGGGCCATATCCGCGTCGCGCCGATCCCGGTCCGACCGGATGTCAGGATGCAGGACCCACGCGCGGGTCACATGCGTTGCGTGTTCTTTCAATCGTTGCCGTCGCCGTCATAGAGGTTGATCGGCTGCGACGGCATGATGGTCGAGATCGCATGCTTGTAGACAAGCTGGGACTGGCCATCACGGCGCAGCAGCACGCAGAAATTGTCAAACCAGGTGATAACCCCCTGAAGTTTGACGCCGTTGATCAGAAAAACCGTCACCGGAACCTTGGTTTTGCGGACGTGATTAAGGAATGCGTCCTGCAGGTTCTGTCTGTCCGAAGCCATTGAAATTGCCTTTATTCTTGCCCTTTGCCGCTTTGCGGCCTTCCCTCGTTTTGCCGAGTATGTATCGCGTACAGCGGAACTTCCAGTGTAAAAATAGGCCCGTAGCCCCGATCAGCGGTGCCCGCAAGCCCTCTGCCTCACACAGATGCAGGTGTGGGCCGCGGAGCCCCGCCGCCCGTGACGCCACGGAATGCGCCCACGGCCCCGGCCCGAGGCGGCGCGGGACAGCACCTCAGTCGCGCCACAACCCCGGCGTGAGAAGCACGATGATCGCCAGCAGCTCGAGCCGGCCCAGCACCATCGCCGCCCCGAAGGTCAGCTTGGCGCCGCCGCTCAGTCCCGCCAGATCGACCGGCATCTCGGCCGCCGCGCGCAGCAGCGGGCCGCAATTGGTCAGCCCCGCGATGGTGACCGTCATGGCGTTCTCGAAATCCAGCCCGAACAGGCTGAAGACCAGAGAGAACGCGGCGATCGACATCGCGAACATCATGAAGAACACCCAGGCGATGAACGCACCCTGCCGCCGCATCCGCCGCGCCATGACGCCGGAATGGCCGACCGAATGCGGATGCACCAGCCGCTCAAGCTCGCGTTTGCCGGCGAGGAAGAGCGCGTAGATGCGTAGCAGCTTCACGCCGCCCGCGGTGGTGGCGACGCCGCCGCCGATGATCGCCAGCCCCATCAGCATCAGCCCCGGGGTCTCGAGCCCGGACCAGCTGCGCGCCTCGGCCCAGTCGGCGCTCACGAACCCGGTGGTCGACAGGAAGGACAGCGCGGTGAAGATGCCGCCCCAGAGCGCCCGCAGCCCCTGCAGGAGGTTCTGCTCTTCGCCGACGTCGAAGGCGGCGATCCAGTGACGCAGGAACAGCAGCGCCGGCACCACGATGACGAGCGCCAAGCCCATGCGGAACTCGGGATCCTCGCGCAGGCCGGGCCGGTACGAGGCGCCGGTGTCGCCCGAGAAGGTCAGCCGCGACAGCGCAAAGAACAGGAAGCAGAACACGATCATCTCGCCCGCGATGCCCGAAGGCGCCCTGAGCGGTGCCGAAAGCGGCGAGATGCCGGAGGTTGCCATCGTCGACATGGCGTGGCTGACCGCCAGCAACGGCGGGTCGCCCGCGATCATCAGCATGATCCACAGCGCCAGCGTCAGCCCGCAATAGATCGGCACCAGCATGCGCGCAGTGACCGACAGCCGCTCGGCCGGGTCCGACAGGTCGCGCAGGGTGGCCCCGGCATCGACGCTCTGGCCCGGCTCGCCACGGGCGGTGATCTCGAAACCGCCAAGCGTCAGCGGTGCGAGGATCGCCGCCGCCGCCACCCACATCAGCAGACCGCCGAGCCAGCCCACCTGGGCGCGCCAGAGATGCTCGGCCGAGGACAGGCGCGGCGCGTCGAACAGGGTTGCACCGGTGGTGGTGAAGCTCGAGACCATCTCGAAGAAGGCGTTGAGGAAACTGGTCGTGCGCACCGCCTCGTGGAATGGCACCGCCATCACCGCCGGCAGCACGATGAACGCGGTCATCAGCGCCAGCAGCTGGCGCGAGGCGTTCCGGTTGTGCCGCCGTGTGGCCTGGGCAATGGCGATCAGCACGGTGAGCACCAGCCCCACGATGGCGGCGTAGAAGAAGCTGCGCGCGTCGTGATACTCGCCCTCGGAGAGCGACACCGCCGCCGGCAGGATCATCGAGGCGCAGACGATCCCGGTCAGCAGGAGCAGCAGCGGCGTTCGGGACAGCGCGCGCATCGGCCTAGAAGAAATCGATCGAGACCTGGAGCAGCCGCTCGACCTGCGCCACGTCCTTGGCCAGCGCGAAGATCACCACGCGGTCGCCATCCTCGATGCGCAGGTCGCCGGTGATCTTGACCACCTTGTCTCCCTTGCGCACCGCGCCCACCAGCACGCCCTCGGGAAAGTCGATCTCGCGGATCATCTTGCCGGCCAGCGACGAGGTCGAGAGCACCTCGGCCTCGATCACCTCGGCCTCGGCATCGCCAATCGAGTAGACCGAACGCACCCGCCCGTGGCGGATGTGGCGCAGGATCGAGCTCACCGTGGTGGCGCGGGGGTTGATATAGGCGTCGACGCCCAGCGGCTCCATCAGCGGCACCATGGTGGGGTCGTTGACCAGCGCAATGGCCATCGGGCAACCTGCCGCCTTGGCGCGCACCGCCGCCAGCATGTTGGTCTTGTCGTCGTCGGTGACGCAGAGCACCGCGTCGGCGCGGTCGATGCCGGCCTCGGCCAGCAGCGCCGCGTCGAGCCCGTCGCCATGCAGCACGATGGTCCGCTCGAGCGCATCGGCCGCGCGCTCGGCCCGCCTGCGGTCGCGCTCGATCACCTTCGCGCGGATGCGCTCGGTGCGTTTCTCGAGCGCGCTGGCCACGGCAAGGCCCACGTTGCCGCCGCCGATCACCACCACCCGCTCCTGCTTGCGCAGCGACTTGCCGAAGATCTCGAGGGTGCGGCGGATATCCTCGTGATGCACCACCACGTAGCAGGAATCGCCTGCGAAAAGCTGGTCGCCCGGCTCTGGCGCGAAAAGCGTGCCCTCGCGGCGCACGCCCACCACCACCGCGCGCAGGGTCGAGAACAGGTCGGAAAGCTGGCGCAACGGCGTGTTCACGATCGGGCAGTCATCGTCGATGGTCAGACCCAGCAGCTGGGCATCGCCCTGCAGGAAGCGCTCGGTGTCGAAGGCCGCCGGCGCCGAGAGACGCTGCTGCGCCGCCTCGGCGACCTCGCGCTCGGGGCTGATCACCACGTCGATGGGCATGTGATCGCGGCGGTAGAGATCGGAATAGATCGCCGTGAGGTAGGATTGCGAGCGCAGCCGCGCCACCTTGCGCGGGATCGCGAAGACCGAGTGGGCCACCTGGCAGGTGACCATGTTGACCTCGTCGGAATGGGTGGCGGCGATGATCATGTCGGCATCGCGCGCACCGGCCTTTTCGAGCACGTCCGGGTAGGAGGCGAAGCCCGCGATTCCCTGCACGTCGAGCGTATCGGTGGCACGGCGGACGAGATCGGGGTTGCTGTCGACGACGGTGACGTCGTTGCGCTCGCCCGAGAGGTGCCGGGCGATCTGCCATCCGACCTGCCCCGCCCCGCAAATGATGACCTTCATCCGTTCCTCGTGGTTGGCCCAAGACGTCTCGTTGGCATGACACGGGCGCGCCAGAGCGTCAACGGGCGGTTGCCCTCAGGGCCGCCGGACGGGCGGGACTGCGGCCTTTGAAGGCGGTCCGAGCGCGCTTGGGCCGATGCCTCGCGGCGCGGCATCTGGTGGGCCGATGAGGGGCGCTGCCCCTCAAACTCCCCGGGATATTTCGAGCCAGAAGAAGACCTGCCGGCGTCAGGTCCCGGCCCTCGCGCGGGCTTTCCACGCGGCGTGCCACGCGCGCACGGCCGCGCGGGACTCCCAGTGGTAGTCGGGGTCTTCGGTGACGCTGCCGACCCAGAGACGGCCCTGCCCCGTGCGCCAGGGATCGAGCACCAGCCCGCTTTCCATCGGCGCGCCGCTGGCGGTGACGATCACCGTGGCATGCTCGAGCTTGAGGTTGCGGGCATTTGCGATGGCCCTGTGCAACTCGAGGGTGCGGAACCGTTCGCCGGCCAGCGCGATCTCGAGCGCGTCGGCGAAATCCTGGCACACGCCCTTGTCACGCAATCCGTTGACGACCTTGAAATTGTGCACCAGCGGCGGGTCGGTCACCTGCCAGTCGCGGGCGCGCGCGAGCGGCACCTCGACCGCGATGCGGGCGGCGCGGGCCGCCTCGGCGGGGTCGACCGAGTGGCCAAGCGCCAGCAGCGCCCGGGTGAGCTCGGCGACCCTCGCCTCGCGGGCCTCGGTGGCGGCGGCGGGCGGCGCGGCGAGGCTTCCTTTTGTCGACACCGTCGCGCCGCAGCCTGCGAGCAACAGCGCCAGCGCGAGCAGCGCCGCGTCAGCCTGCCTGCTGGACATGGTCCTCGTCCACATAGGCCATGCGGCCGCCGGATTTCGAGCCGGTCACCACGCCCAGCGACTTCAGCTTGCGGTGCAGCGCCGAGCGCTCCATGCCGACGAAGGCGGCGGTGCGGGAGATGTTGCCGCCGAAGCGGTTGATCTGGGTCAGCAGGTACTCGCGCTCGAAGGCCTCGCGGGCCTCGCGCAGCGGCAGCGTCGCCAGCGTGCCCGAGAGCACCACGCGGCCCTCCTCCTCGACGCCCGAGGGCGCATCCTGCGGCAGTTCGCGGGCCTCGATCGGACCGGTGCCCTCGCCGAGGATCAGCACCCGCTCGACAAGGTTCTTGAGCTGGCGCACGTTGCCGGGCCAGACCATGGTCTGCATCAACGCCACCGCGTCCTCGGAGAGCGGGCGCACCGGCAGGCCCTGGCTCTTGTTGCAGGCCTCGATGAAATGCGCCGCCAGCATCGGGATGTCCTCGCGCCGGTCCTCGAGGCTCGGCACCGCGATCGGCACCACGTTGAGCCGGTGGTAGAGTTCCTGCCGGAAGCGGCCGGCATCGATCTCGGCGTCAAGATCGCGGTTGGTGGAGGAGATCACCCGCAGATCGACGCGCACCTTGTCGGAGCCGCCAACCCGGGTGAAGGACTGGTCCACCAGCACGCGCAGGATCTTGGACTGGGTGCCGCCCGGCATGTCGGCAACCTCGTCGAAATAGATCACCCCGCCATGCGCCTGCTCCAGGAGGCCCGGCTCGATGCCGCGCTCGGGGCTTTCCCGTCCGAACAGCACCTCTTCCATGGTCTCGGGCTCGACCCCGGCGCAGTTGACCGTCACGAAGGGCGCCTGCGCGCGGCCTGAATTGGCATGGATGTAGCGCGCCGCCACCTCCTTGCCCGATCCCGCCGGGCCGGTGAGCATCACCCGTCCGTTGGACTTGGTCACCTTGTCGAGCTGGCTCACCAGCGCCCGGAAGGCGGCGCTGTCGCCGACCATCTGCGCCACCTCGGTCTCGCGGCGCTTGAGCTTCTGGTTCTCGCGGCGCAGGCGCGAGGTCTCCATGGCGCGGCGGATCACCACCAGCAGCTGGTCGATGTTGAACGGCTTCTCGATGAAGTCATAGGCACCCTGCTTGATCGCCGCGACGGCGATCTCGATATTGCCGTGGCCCGAGATGATGATGATCGGGATATCGGGGTTGTCGCGCTTGACGGTCTTGAGGATGTCGATGCCGTCCATCTTGCTGTCCTTCAGCCAGATGTCGAGGATCATCAGCCCGGGCGGCTCGGCGTTTACCTCGGTCATCGCCTCGGAGCTGTTGGCCGCCAGCCGGGTGCTGAAGCCCTCGTCCTCGAGGATGTCCCCGATCAGCTCGCGGATGTCGCGCTCGTCGTCGACGATCAGGATGTCACTCATGTCTGCCCCTCTAACTCTGCAATGATCTTCTGCTTCTGCGCCGGATCCGCCGGCATCGACCCGAGCGGCAGGCGGATCACCGCCATCGCCCCGGCATGGGTGTCGCCGTCGAAGAGCGGCGCGTCCTCGAGGGCGAGGCTGCCGCCATGCTCCTCGATGATTTTCTTCACGATGGGCAGGCCGAGGCCGGTACCCTTGTCGCGGGTGGTGACGTAGGGCTCGAAGAGCCGCGCCCGGTCCTCCGGCAGGCCGATGCCGTTGTCCATCACCCGGATCAGCGCGCGGCCGTCCTCTTGCGTGAGGCTGACGCGGATCTCCGGGGCGTAGTCCTCGGGCGCGCCGCCTTCGACACGCGACTCGATCGCCTCGCCGGCGTTCTTGATGATGTTGGTCAGCGCCTGCCCGATCATCGTGGCATCAAGCTCGGCAGGCATCTCGCCCTCAGGCAGGTCGATGACGAAGCGCACGTCGGGCTGGCCGGTCTCCTGCAGCAGCGCCGCACCGCGCAGCAGCGTCACCACGTCCTCGGGGCGGCGCTCGGGCTCGGGCATGCGGGCGAACTTGGAGAACTCGTCGACGATGCGGCGCAGGTCCTCGGTCTGGCGCACGATGACCTCGGTCATCTGGTCCAGCTTCTCGGCATCCTCGCCCTGCATCTGGCGGCCGAACTTGCGCTTGATACGCTCCGCCGAGAGCCGGATCGGGGTCAGCGGGTTCTTGATCTCGTGGGCGATGCGGCGCGCCACGTCGCCCCACGCGGCCATACGCTGCGCACTGACCAGATCGGTCACGTCATCGAAGGCGACCACGTAGCCCTCGAGCGAGCCGTCGTCGCGGCGGCGCAGCGACATGCGCACCAGCAAGTGCTCGAGCCGCCCCTCGCGGCTGACCTTGACCTCTTCCTGCGCGGTCTCCTGCCCGGTCGCCATCAGCTTGTCGAACAGCGCCCCGAACTCGGGCACGGCGACGGTGATCGGCACTTCGGACTTGGTTTCGTGCCATCCCAGCAGGCGCTCGGCGGAGCGGTTCACGAAGGTGACGCGACCACTGTCATCGAGCCCGACCACGCCGGAGGTGACCGAGTAGAGCACGCTGTCGAAGAGCCGCTGGCGGCGCTCGATCTGGCGGGTGTTCTCGAGCAGGGTCTCGCGCTGCGCCTTGAGCTGGCGGGTCATCTGGTTGAAGTAGCGTCCGAGCATCGAGATCTCGTCGTCGCCCTCTTCTTCCTTCACCTGCACGTCAAGATCGCCCGCGCCAACGCGCTGCGCGGCGCCGGTCAGACGGCCGACCGGGCGCGACAGGCGCTCGGCAAACCACAGGCCGAGCCATGTGGCGGCGAGGATCAGCAGTACGGCGAAGCCAAGATAGAGCAGCGCGAAGTCGAACAGGCGGCGCCCGCGCTCGCTTTCCTGCTGCTGGTAGAACTGTGCCGTGGCCTGGGTTTCATCCAGCAGGTTCAGAAGGTTACCGTCGACGGCGCGGCTGACATACAGATAGCGGTCGGCATAGGCATCCAGCGGGGTGAGCGCGCGCAGCTCGTGATTGTCCCAGTCGGGGATCATCACCACGCCCTCGTCCTCGGCAAGCGCGAACTGGGCGATGGTGGGCTGTTCGTAGTCGAAGAGGTAGGAGCGTTCGCCCCGGGCGCGGATTTCGCCGGCGCCGTCGATCACGTAGGCTTCGCGCAGGCCGCGTTGCACCTGCCCCTGCCCCTGCGCGAGGATCTGGCGGATGTCACCGTCATCGAAAGCGAAGTTGGCACGGCGGGCGTTGTCGACGAAGCGCGCCAGCGCGTCGACGTCCTCGGCCAGGCCGCGGCGCTGCTCTTCCTCATAGGCCTCGGCAGCGGCGAGCGAGGCACCAACGACGTTCTGCACCCGGCTCGAGAACCAGGTTTCGAGGCCGATATTGATGGTGAGCACGGCGAAGACCGCGACCGTCACCGTGGGCAGCAGCGCCATCAGCGCGAACACCCCGGTCAGGCGCAGGTGCAGGCGCGAGCCCGCGGATTGCGCCCGGCGGTCGGCGATCATCCGGGCGACGCGGGCCAGGACCAGCGTCGCCAGAAGCAGGACGTAGATCAGATCGGCCAGAAGGACGAGGCTGAGGCTCAGTTCCGGCCCGCTGCCCTTGTCGAGCGGGCCAAGCGCGATGAAGGTCATCAGCGCCAGCAGCGGGCCGAGGATCACGAGACCCAGGGCCGCGATGTTCTGTACCATGCGCTGACGCCGCAGACGGGCCAGCTTTGACCACGCCGCGCTGCGCGAGACTGATTTCCGTGCCCGGATGGCCACAGGCCGACCTCATCCTGATGTGCTGCTCGATGCAGCGAACCGCCATATCTTGTGGCTTCTTCGCCACTTTCGCCGAAAGCCAAGCAGCGCGGCCACATCTCTGTGGCGGTTTTACATCAGTTTGCGGCGGCGTGTCACGCGAATATCGAGGTCGGTGATCTTCTTTCTCAGCGTATTTCTGTTGATTCCCAAAAGATCGGCACATTTCGCCTGATTGCCGCCGGTCGCCTCCAGCGCGATCTCGATCAGGGGCGCCTCGACCTCTTTGAGGATGCGCGCGTAAAGCCCCGGAGGCGGCAGCATGTTGCCGTGCAGGTCGAAATAGCGGCGCAAGTGGCGGGCCACCGAGGTGCCGAGTTTCTCGGCATCGCCGCCGCGCAGGATCGGACCCGTGTCGGGCTGGTTGCCCAGCACCGCCTCGACCTCGGGGCGGCTGATCTCTTCGGCGCGGCTGGTCAGGCTCAGGCGGCGCACGGAGTTCTCGAGCTGGCGCACGTTGCCCGGCCAGCTGTAGGCGCGGAAGAGCTCGGCCGCATCCGCCGAGAGCCAGCGCTTGGGCGCGCCCTCACGCTCGGCGCGGGCGAGGAAGTGGTCGGTGAGCAGCGCGATGTCCTCGACCCGCTCGCGCAGGCTCGGCACGTTGATGGTCGCGCCCGAGAGGCGATAGTAGAGATCCTGACGCACATGACCCTCTTCCATCGCCTGCGCCAGATCACCCTGCGAGGTCGCCATGAAGCGCGGCACGTGTTCGCCGGGGATATCCATCATCCGCACGACGCGGGCCTGGATCTCGTCGGGGATGTCGGTGATCTCGTCGATCAGCAGAGTCCCGCCCTTGACCCGCGCGAGCACCCGCGCCGGCCCCTCGAGATCCGACAGGTCGGCCCCGGTGACGGTGACGAAGGGCAGCGTGCGGCGGTCGGAGAAATCGTGGATCGCCCGCGCGATCAGGCTCTTGCCGGTGCCGCTCTCGCCCGAGATCAGGACAGGCAGATCGGTGTTCATCACCCGCGCCACGAGGCGGTAGAGCGCCTGCATCGCCGGGGTCTTGCCGACCAGCGGCAGCTCGTCCGGGCCGTCGGCACCGATCGTCGCCACCTCTTCGCGCTTCGGCGTGCGGTTGCGATTGTCGAGCGCCTTGGCGGTGCGCTTCATCAGGTCTGGCAGGTCGAAAGGCTTGGGCAGGTAATCATAGGCCTCGGCCTCGGCGGCCTGGATCGCGGTCATGATGGTGTTCTGCGCCGAGATCACGATCACCGGCAGCTCGGGCCGGTCCTGATGGATCTTCGGCAGCATCTCGAGCCCGTTGCCATCGGGCATGACCACGTCCGAGATCACCACGTCGCCCTTCCCTTCGCCGACCCAGCGCATCAGCGTGGTCAGCGACGAGGTCGCGTGCACCTTGCAGCCGGCCCGGGTCAGGGCCTGGGTCAGGACCGTGCGGATGGTGCGGTCGTCATCTGCGACAAGAACGGTGCCGTCCATTAGCTCTTCTCCTCAGTCTCGCGCGGGGCGCGCGGAAGCGAAATGCGAAAGACCGTGCGGCCGGGGACGGAGTCCACCGAGATCCAGCCGTCATGGTCGGATATGATCTTGGACACCAGCGCGAGGCCGAGGCCGGTGCCGTTCTCCTTGCCCGAGACGAACGGGTCGAACACGTCGCCCTTGATGTCGTCCGGCAGGCCGGGGCCGTCGTCGATCACCTCGATCTGCAGCGGCAGCTTCTGGGTCGAGCCATCGGCCCGGCGCATGCGGAAGGAATGCTCGTAGAAGGTGCGCAGGCGGATCGTGCCGCCGGCCTTCTGGTCCGCCGCCTCGGCCGAGTTCTTCAGCAGGTTCAGAACCACCTGCAAAAGCTGGTCTGGATCGCCGTAGGCGAGCGGCAGCGAGGGGTCGTATTCCTCGATGAATTTCATGTGCGCCCCGGCCCCGAGCTGCGTCGAGCGCCGCGCCCGGTCGAGCACGTCGTGGATGTTCACGGGCTTCTTCTCGGGGGCCGAAAGGTTGCCGAACTGCTCGACCTGTTCGAGCAGCTTCACGATGCGGCGCGTCTCGGCAACGATGAGGTCGGTGAGCTCGAGGTCGTCCTTGCTGAGGCTCATGCTCAGGAGCTGCGCCGCGCCGGCGATGCCGGCGAGCGGGTTCTTGATCTCGTGCGCCAGCATCTCGGCCATGCCGATGGCCGATTTGGCCGCCGATTTCACCGAATGGCTCTGGGTCATCCGCCCGGCAAGCTCGCGCGGGGAGATCAGCATGATGAACCAGCCGGGATGGCTCTGGACCGGCGCGATCTGCAGGTTGCAGACCAGCGGCGGGCGCGCCCCGGTGCCCACGTCGACATCGTTGACGAAGAGCGGCGTGCCATTCTCGCGCGCCCGGGCAAGGCTTTCCTCGAGCGGCGCGTCGACCGCAAGCCGATCCCAGATCGGCTGCCCGATCAGCCACTTGGCCGAGTTGTTCATGAAGCCTTCGGCGGCCGGATTCATGTCGGCGATGCGCTCCTCGGCGTCCAGAAGGATCGCCGGGATCGGCAGGGAGGACCAGAGCTGGCCTTGGATCTCGGTGTTCATGCGGCCTCCTCGAGGGCCTCTTCAAGCGCCGGCTTGAGCAATGCACCGACCCGGGAGGGGTCGCGCTCGGTCAGCACCTTGCGGCGCATCGCGGCATCGGTGCCGGCGGCGTCCATGTACCAGCCCAGATGCTTGCGTGCGCAGCGCACGCCAAGCTCGGGGCCGTAGAAATCGATCATCCGGTCATAGTGCTCGCGCACAAGATCGGTCAGAGCCGCACCCTCGGGGATCTCGGGCAGCGGCGCTCCGTAGAGCGCGTGGGCGATTTCGGCCAGGCGCCACGGCGCCCCCTGCGCCCCGCGCCCGACCATCACGCCATCAGCGCCCGACAGCCGCAGCGCCTCGCGGGCGCTTGCCGCGTCGGTGATGTCGCCATTGGCGACCAGCGGCACACTGACCGCCTCTTTCACCTTGCGGATGGCCGCCCAGTCGGCGCGACCCTTGTAGAACTGGCAGCGGGTGCGGCCGTGGATCACGATCATCCGGATGCCCGCCGCCTCGGCCCGGGCCGCAAGTTCGGGCGCGTTCAGGCTGCCATCGTCCCAGCCCAGCCGGGTCTTGAGCGTCACCGGCAGATCCACTGCCGCGACCACGGCCTCGATCAACCGTAGGGCGTGGTCGGGATCGCGCATCAGCGCGGACCCAGAGTAGCCGCCGGTGACCTTCTTGGCCGGGCAGCCCATGTTGATGTCGATCACCCGCGCGCCCATGTCGGCGACCATGCGCGCCGCCTCTGCCATCGGCTCGGGGGCGCGGCCGGCGATCTGGACCGAGGTGTTCTCGATCGCGGCGCCAAGCTCGGCCTTTTCGCGGGTGCCGGGGCGTGCGGTGAGGAACTCGCCGCTGGCGATCATTTCGGACACGACAAGCCCCGCGCCCCATCGCGACACGAGGGTGCGGAAGGGCAGATCGGTGATTCCCGCCAGCGGGGCCAGCAGGACGGGGGGAGTGATCGACCTGTCTCCGAGGAGGATACTCAAGCGCCTATTCCTTGTGCAGATGCTTGTGAGGTAACCTGTGATGTCGCGACATTCAATTGCCCAAAGGGTTTATCGCCCCATCTCATCGCAGCTTGCCTAATTTTTGATCGCCCCTTCTGGTCGCATTGCGCAGCGCCGGGGCAGCGCCTAGAGAAGGCGGCGGGAAGGACGCCTGATATGACCACCGCCGCCATCATCGTCGCCGCCGGGCGCGGCACCCGCGCCGGGGGCGCGCTGCCCAAGCAATGGCGCGAGATCGCCGGTGCGCCGGTGGCGCTCTGGACCCTGCGCGCCTTCGCCCACCTGCCCCGCCTCGTGCTGGTGATTCACCCCGATGACCGGCCCCGCGCCGAGGCGCTTTGCGAGGGTTTTCCCGTCACGCTTGTGCAGGGTGCAGGAGACCGAGCCGGCTCGGTCCGTGCCGGGCTGGAGGCGCTTGCCGGTGATCCACCGGAGCGGGTGCTGATCCACGACGTGGCGCGGCCCTGCGCCTCCCGGAAATTGATAGAGGCGGTGATCGCCGCGCTCGCCACCACGCCGGGTGCGGCACCGGCGCTTGCGGTGACCGACGCGCTCTGGACCGGCGACGGGATCCGCGTCACCGGGACCCGCGACCGGAACGGGCTCTACCGCGCCCAGACGCCGCAGGGCTTCCGCTATGACGCCATCGTGCAGGCCCACGCGGCGCATCCCGGCGGCGCCGCCGACGATGTCGAGGTGGCACGCGCCGCCGGTCTGGACGTCGCCATCGTTCCGGGCGAGGAACGCAATCTCAAGATCACCGGCCCGGACGATTTTGCCCGCGCCGAGGCACTGCTGAAGGAGACCGAGAGAATGGATATCCGACTGGGCAACGGCTATGACGTGCACCGCTTCGGCGATGGCGATCACGTGGTGCTCTGCGGCATCAAGGTGCCGCACGGGCGCGGCCTGCAGGGCCATTCCGACGCCGATGTCGGCATGCACGCGGTCACCGACGCGCTTTACGGTGCCATGGCCGAGGGCGATATCGGTCGTCACTTCCCGCCGAGCGATCCGCAGTGGAAAGGCGCCGCGAGCGAGATCTTCCTGCGCCACGCAGTCGATCTGGCCGGCTCCAAGGGCTTCACCATCTCCAATATCGACCTCACACTGATTTGCGAGCGCCCCAAGATCGGCCCCCACGCCCCCGCCATGACCGCCGAGATGTGCCGCATCATGGGCATGGAGGCCGACCGGGTCTCGATCAAGGCCACCACCTCGGAACGGCTGGGCTTCACCGGTCGCGAAGAGGGCATCGCCGCCATTGCAACTGCCACGCTGGTGAAATCATGAAAGCCATTGCCTCCTTCTTCTACGTCGGCTTCCTGAAGCCCGCCCCCGGCACCTGGGGCTCGCTCGCCGCCCTGCCCGTGGCCTACGCGCTGTTGCTCGCCGGCGGCTTCTGGCTGCTCGCCGCCGCCACCGTCGCAGCCTTCGTTCTGGGCCTCGTCGCGACCGAACGGATGACCAGCAACGCCACCGACCACGATCCCTCCTGGATCGTCATCGACGAGGTGGTCGGCCAGTGGATCGCGCTGTTCCCGGTGGGCTACGGCGCGATGATGATGTCGGTCGACATCTGGCGGCTCTGGCCGGGCTGGGTCTCGGCCTTCGTGTTCTTCCGCCTGTTCGACATCTGGAAGCCGTGGCTGGTCGGTAAGGCCGACCGTCGAGGCGACGCGATGGGCGTCATGCTCGATGACGTGATCGCCGGCGTATTTTCTGCTATCGTCAGCATCGCGCTTGCCGCGCTTGCCCATGGAGTGCTGATGTGACCGAAGTTCTTGCCCGAGACATCCTGATGCTGGCCCGCGAACGCGGCGCCACGATCACCACCGCCGAAAGCTGCACCGGCGGCAAGGTCTCGGCGGCGATCACCGACGTGGCGGGCTCTTCCGACATCTTCCACCGCGGCTTCGTCACTTACTCCAACGCCGCCAAGCAGGATCTGCTTGGCGTGCGGGGCGAGACGCTCTCGCTGCATGGCGCGGTATCCGAGCAAGTCGTGCGCGAGATGGCCGAGGGCGCCCGCGTGGCCGCCGAGGCGGATTTCGCCGTGGCGATCTCGGGCGTTGCGGGCCCCGGCGGATCGGAGCTGAAACCCGAGGGCATGGTCTGCTTCGCTCTGGCCAGTGCCACCGACACGATCAGCGAAACAGTCGAGTTCGGCGCACTCGGGCGCGGAAACGTGCGCGAGGCGGCCACCCATCACGCGCTCGAGCTGCTGCAGGACGCGCTGAGCGAGGACTGAGCCGCCTCAGCCCTGCGGGCCGTAAAGCTCTGCCGCGCGGCGCTCGAAGGCGCGCACGATGCGCTGCATCGCCTCGTAAAAGAACATCCCCGCGGCCCCCTGCAGGATGCGGTTCTTGAACTCGAAATCGACGAAGAAGTGCACATCGACGCCGCCCTCCGGCTTGTCCTCGAAATGCCACTTGGAAATCATGTGCTTGAACGGGCCGTCGAGGTATTCCGTGTCGATCTTCTTGGGCTCGGGATACAGCGTCACGCGGCTGCCGAAGCGCTCGCGGAAGACCTTGAACGAGATCACGAGGTCCGCAAGCATCACGGTGTGATCCCCCTTGTCCTCGGTCGAACGGATGCGCGCCGCGGCGGTCCACGGCAGGAACTCGGGATAGCTGCCGACGTCGGCCACCAGATCATACATCTGTTGGGCGCTGTAAGGCAGGTGCTTGGTCTCGGAGTGGGTCGGCATGACGGTCTTTCTAGCGCCCCTTTATCGCGTGACAATGGTCGGGGGTTTCTTCATATGCTGTGGCCGTCTTTGCAAGGGGAATGCCATGACAGAGCGGCCATATGTCGTAGACGAGATGATCTCGGCCAAGACCATCGCCGCGCGCATCGAAGACCTCGCGCGCGAGATCGGGCGCGAATATGCCGACACCGAGAAGCTGGTGGTGGTGGGCCTTCTGCGCGGCAGCTTCGTGTTCATCGCCGATCTGGTGCGCGAGCTCGACCTGCCGGTCGAAGTCGATTTCCTCGAGGCCTCCTCCTATGGCGACGCCATGCAGTCGAGCCGCGAGGTGCGCATCCTCAAGGATCTGCGCTCACCGATCGAGGGACGCGACGTGCTGGTGGTCGAGGACATCGTGGATACCGGCTTCACCCTGCACCACGTTCTGAAGCTGCTGAGTTCGCGCGAGCCGCGCAAGCTGCGCACCATCGCTCTGCTCGACAAGCCCGCGCGACGCGAGGTCGCGCTCAAGGCGGACTGGACGGGATTCGAGATTCCTGACGAGTTTGTCGTGGGTTACGGCATCGACTTCGCGCAGAGGAACAGGAACCTGCCGTTCATCGGCAAGGTGCGTTTCCCGGAGGCGTAGGATGAACCCTCACTGGCTGCTGCGCATGGCGCGATGGGTCCGGAACCCGCCATCGTCGGGTCGCGTCAGGCTGGTTCTGGCGGTGGTGGCCCTGTGCCTCGCGCTCTATGCGGTCGAGCGCTGGATCGGCTGGCCCGACGCGCTGACCGCAGAGCGCCTGCGCGCGCCGATGCGGGTGAGCCCCTGAGCCAAGGCCGATCACGGTTTGGCGAGCGACATGTCAGGCACGGTCAGGACAGGGCTCTTGACGGCTCACAAACGACGTGAAAAACCACACTTAATCCTCTGATTAAAAATATAATTCCCGAACGGACAGGCCGATCACGAGATCGTCCCCGCGCAGAATATCGCGATCGATGCGCAAACTCTCCGGTTGTCACAGCACTGTCGAGCGACAAGGCTAGGTTTGCCAAGGCCGGGTTGCCGGTCTAGTTCTCATGGCACCCATAGGTAGAAATTACATCACCCACAGGGAGTTTTCGATGACCCGCCTTCTGACCGCCGTCACCGCCCTATCGCTTGGCCTTTCGGGCGCCGCGATCGCACAGGATTACTCCGGCCAGCTGAAAGCCCGTCAGGGCCAGTTCCGCATCCTCGCGATCAATCTCGGCACATTGGGCGACATGGCCCAGGGCAAGACCGAGTACGATGCCGAGGCGGCGCAGGCTGCCGCCGACTCGCTGGTCGCGGTCTCGATGATCCACCAGGGGCCGCTGTGGCCCGAGGGCTCGTCCGAGATGGACATGGATGGCACCCGCGCCAAGGCCGAGATCTGGGACGACTGGGAAGATTTCGGCTCCAAGTGGTCGGCACTCGGCGAGGCCGCCACCGCCATGCAGACGGCGGCCGCCGGCGGCGCCGAGGCGATCGGGCCTGCGATGGGCGCTCTTGGCGGCGCCTGCAAGGCCTGCCACGACAGCTACCGCGCGCCGCGGAATTGATCCATGCGCAAGGCGATCGGGATCGTGGTCCTGGCGGCGATCGCCGCCGCCGGGGCCGGATGGGTGCTGACCGCGCCAAAGCGGCTGCCTGAGGCGCGCTTCACCGGCATGACCGGAGACCCCGCAGCGGGCGAGCGGGTCTTCACCGCCGCCGGCTGCGCCTCCTGTCACCATGCCCCCGACGCGTCGGGCGAGGACAAGCTGGTGCTGTCCGGCGGACAGCGCTTCGCCTCCGACTTCGGCACCTTCGTGGCCCCCAACATCTCGCCAGATCCCGAGAACGGCATCGGCGACTGGGGCCTTGCGGACTTTGCCAACGCCGTGATGCGCGGCGTCTCGCCCTCGGGCCAGCATCTCTACCCGGCCTTCCCCTACACCGCCTATGCCCACATGCGCGACAAGGATGTGGTGGATCTCTGGGCCTACCTGCTGACACTGCCTGCCTCCGAAACGCCGAGCGCGCCCCACGAGGTCGGCTTCCCCTTCAACATCCGCCGCGGCGTCGGTGCGTGGAAGCTGCTCTACATGAGCGACGACTGGGTGATGAGCGATGTGCCCGACGCGCAGCTCGAGCGCGGCCGCTATCTCGTCGAGGCGCTGGCCCATTGCGGCGAGTGCCACACGCCCCGCGACGGGCTCGGCGGGCTCGACGCCTCCGCCTGGCTCACCGGCGCGCCGAACCCCAACGGCAGGGGCTCGATCCCGGGCCTGACGCCAGACCGGCTCGACTGGGACGCGGGCTCCATCGCCTATTACCTCGAAAGCGGCTTCACCCCGGACTACGACAGTGCCGGCGGCCACATGGTGGCTGTGGTGGAGAACTTTGCGAAGCTGGACCCGGCCGACCGCGAGGCCGTCGCGGCCTATCTCAAGGCCCTGCCCGCCGGCGGGGCGATGGACTGAGCGCGGCGCACCGGCCACGAAACCACCTCCCGGCCGCACGCACCGGCCTGCCTCCGCTGAGAGTATTTTTGACGAAGAGAAGCCAGGGGCGCAGCGCTCCTGGCTTCTTTGGTTCAAAAATACCTCGGGGGTGAATTGGCGCACAGCGCCAAGAGGGGGCAGCGCCCCCTGCACCAACAAAACAGCGCCGCGCAGCGGCACCGCTTGGTGTCAGCCTTTCTTCTTGCCGAGGTGTTTCTTCAGGGCGCCGGCGTTCTTCTCGCGACGGCCCTTGTAGGGGTTCTTGTCGCCCTGCCCGCGCATGTAGAGCCGGATCGGCGTGCCGGGCATGTCGAAGCTCTCGCGCAGGCCGTTCACGAGGTAGCGCGTGTAGCTGTCGGGCATGTCCTGCGGGCGCGAGCACATCACCACAAAGCCCGGCGGCCGGGTCTTGGCCTGGGTCATGTAGCGCAGCTTGATGCGGCGGCCCTGAGGCGCGGGCGGCGGGTGGCTCGACACCATGCCCTCGAGCCAGCGGTTGAGCTGGCCCGTGGAGATGCGACGGTTCCACACCTCCCACGCCTTCATGATCGCCGCCTGCAGCCGGTCGAGCCCGCGCCCGGTCTTGGCCGAGACGGTGACCAGCGGCGCGCCGCGCAGCTGCGGCAGCAGCCGCTCGAAGGATTCCTTGAGGTCGCGCAGCTTCTCCTGCTTCTCGTCCTCGATGTCCCACTTGTTCACCGCGATCACCACCGCGCGGCCCTCGCGCTCGGCGAGATCGGCGATGCGCAGGTCCTGCTGCTCGAAAGGGATCGCCGCGTCGAGCAGCACCACCACGACTTCGGCGAACTTGACCGCGCGAAGGCCGTCGGAGACCGACAGCTTCTCGAGCTTCTCCTGCACCCGCGCCTTCTTGCGCATGCCGGCGGTGTCGAAGATCCGCATCGGCACCCCGCCCCACTCGGTGCGCACCGAGATGGCGTCGCGGGTGATGCCGGCCTCGGGGCCGGTCAGGAGACGCTCCTCGCCGATGATCTTGTTGACCAGAGTCGACTTGCCGGCGTTGGGGCGGCCCACCACGGCGATCTGCAGCGGCTTCGTCGCGGTGATCTCCGGCAGCGACTCGTCGGCCTCCTCCGAGACCTCCTCGTCGACGCTCACATCCGTTTCGGGCGCCTCCTCGGCGGCGCGCTCGGCAAAGCCGTCGGCCAGCGGCTGCAGCGCGCCGTAGAGGTCGAGCATGCCCTCGCCATGCTCGGCAGAGATCCGCAACGGCTCGCCCAGACCCAGCGCGTAGGCCTCGAGCACCCCGGCATCCGCCGCCGAGCCCTCGGACTTGTTGGCCCCGAGGATCACGTGCTTGGCGCGCTTGCGCAGGATCTCGGCGAAGATCTCGTCGGTCGGGGTCACGCCGACGCGGGCGTCGATCATGAACAGGCAGACATCGGCCATGTCGACCGCGCGCTCGGTCAGGCGCCGCATGCGGCCCGGCAGGCTGTCATCGGTGGCATCCTCGAGCCCCGCGGTGTCGATCACCGTGAAGCGCAGGTCACCGAGCTTGCCCTCGCCCTCGCGCAGGTCGCGGGTCACGCCGGGCTGGTCATCGACCAGGGCAAGGCGCCGGCCCACCAGCCGGTTGAACAGCGTCGATTTCCCCACATTGGGGCGGCCCACGATGGCCAGCGAGAAGGTCATGTCCTGACTCCCAGATCACAAGCCGCCCCGATAGCGCATTTGCGGGCACGGCGAAAGGGGCGACGGATCGTCCCCGCGCGCCCCTGTCACGTTCGTCCTGCCAGCTCAGCGATAGCCGACCAGCTGGCCCTTCTTGGTCACCACGTAGAGCGTGCCGTTGGCGATCGCCGGCGCGGTGGTGGCGCCGCCGGCCACCTCGGTGGCGGCGATCAGCGCGCCGGAGGCCGGGTCGAAGCTGCGCAGCAGACCGTCCGAGGAGGCCAGCACAAGCCTGCCCCCAGCCATCACCGGGCCGTAATGCGCAAAGGCGCTGTCACGGCGGCGCTGCGGCCGGCGCACCGGCTCGTAACCCGGCAGGTCGACCGCCCAGATCTGCGCCCCGCTGGCGGCGTCGAGCCGCACGAGCTGGTTCTTGTCCGAGACGAGGAACACCGAATCGCCAGCCGGCCAGACCGGCCCGCGGGCGCCCATGCGCGCCGTCCAGAGCCGTTCGCCATTGCCGAGGCCAAAGGCCACGACGCGGCCCGAATGGTTGCCGACATAGACCCGGTCACCCGCGATCACCGGCCCGCCGGTGATGTCGCCGACCTGCGCCAGTGCCGAGCCGATGCGGCTGCCGACCACGTCGGCGCTCCACAGACGCATGCCGCCCTCTCGGAAGGCCGACTGCACCGCGCCGTTGCCGAAGGCGAAGATCACCGCCTTCTCGCTCAGGGCCGGCGCAGGCGCCCCGGCCACGTTGGTCGTGTTTTCCGGCACGTCGATCTGCCAGCGGATGCGACCGCTCTCAGCCTCGAGCGCCCAGGCGCGGCTGTCGCCGGAGGTGAGGTAGACCAGCCCGCCGGCCGCCGTGGGCGCGCCGGTGGCGGTGTTGCCGAGGCGCTGTTCCCAGATCTCGGCACCACTGGCGGCGTCGAGCGCTGTGAGGCGGCCATAACCCGAGGCGACGTAGAGCCGCCCGTCGGCGACGGCGAGCCCGCCGCCCTGCGCCTGACCGGAGCGTTCGCGTGCGGGGACCATGCTCTTCTGCCAGAGAATCTGGCCGGCGCTGCTCACGGCGCTGACCAGATGCTCGGAATCCATCGTGTAGATCCGACCGCCCGAGACCACCGGGTCCACGTTGATGCGCTGGCGGCGTCCGTCGCCTGCGCCGATATCGACCGAGAAGACCGGGGTCAGCGCGCGGTTCAGCGCGGCGTTGTCGACCCGCGCGAAGGGCGAGACCGGGCTTTGTGCCCAGCCGGCATTGACGGTGCTGGCCGAGAGCGACAGCGCGCGGGAGGTGTTTGGCGGCGTGACCTCGGCCGGGCCGCCGTTCTGAAGCACCTCGCGGGTGCCGAAGCGCTCGCCGGGAAGGATGACCTCTGGCTCCGAGCAGGCCGACAGCATGGTCAGCCCGAGAAGCCCCGCCGTGATGGTGGTGATGCGCAAATCCACTGCCCCCGTCTTTCGCCTGTCACGCTTCGATCTGCCCGGCGCGCCGGTCAGACCCGTTGTGTTTGCACCGGTTTAGCTGGCATCCAGTGCGCCGCCAAGGGCGATGATCATCTGCGAGGCGCGCTGGCGCAAGCCGGCGGTGGCCTCGGAATCCTCGACGATGCGACGCAGCCGCTCCTCGGCCGCGAGCCGGTCACCGGCCTCGATATCGAGCAGCGCGAGCTGTTCTTCGGCCAGCAGGCGCAGCGGCTTGCCGGGCACCGCGAGCGACTCGAGCCCGGCGCGGCGCTCGTCGATCGACAGGCCGGAGCCGGCCTGGCTCATCGCCTTGTAGCTGGCGATCTCGCGGTAGATCTCGGGCACCTCGCCATTGGCGGCGACGGATTCGAGGCTCAGCGCAGCGGCCTCCATGTCCTCGGCGCGGGCCGCCTCGGACGCGGTCAGCATGGCGATCAGCGCCTCGGCGCCGGGCGTCGGCGCATCGATCTCGGACAGAGCGGCGACACGGGCCTGCGCCTCGTCGGCCTCGAGCGCGGCAAGGATCTCGTCGCCGAGCGCCTGTGCCGCGGCGCGGCTCTGGGCGTTGCTGTACTCGCGCCACGCGGCCCCGCCGACCAGCAGGATGACCAGCAGCACGGCGATCCAGCCATAGCGCTTCATGGCGGCGAAGAGCCGGTCGCGGCGGACCTCTTCGGTGACTTCGTCGATGAAACTGTCGGGATTGCTCAAGGGCGGCCTCACAAGTCTTTGTCGGCCCCCTCTTACAGGCCCCGGCGGGCACTGCCAAGGCATCTCCGGATCCGCCGCCGGGACCGCGGCGGCGATCGCCCCGCGCCGCTTGATCGGGCGGGCCAAGGCGGGTAATCTGAACGGGTCAGTTCAGACCCGGGAACATTCAAGACCCGTTATCGAAATGGTCGCATTGCGGCGGCACCGTTTCGCGTTATCCCTTGCCCCGTAGACCCGAGCCGAGTGGGAAGCCCCGAACCATGCGTATCATTTCGATCCTGACGGCGCTCGTCGTGATGGCCGTGCTCTATGGCGTGGTGATCGAGCGCGATCGCCTGCTCGGTTTTGCCCGCGACATCGCCCCGGCGGAGAGCGCCGCCGCGTCCGACGGGCCCGCGTCCGCGGACGGCCCACAAGCGACGGACGTGGCCGCGACTGATCCCGCTGCGGCATCAATGCCCCCCGAAGACGGCGCCGTCGCGGTCATTGCGCGGCATTCCACCGCGCAGGAGATCGACGACGCGGTGCTGCTGCGTGGCCAGAGTCAGGCCTTCCGCGAGGTCGACGTGCTCTCCGAGGCCACCGGCCGGGTGATCTCGGAGCCCCTGCCCAAGGGCAGCGCGGTCGCGGCCGGGCAGTTGCTCTGCGAGCTTGATCCCGGCACCTCCGGCGCGTCGCTGGCCGAAGCCGAGGCAGCGCTTGCCGAGGCACAGGCGCAGCGCCCGCAGGTCGAGGCGCGCGTGCCCGAGGCGCAGGCAGCGCTGGCGCAGGCCGAAGCCCAGCTCGAAGAGGCGCAGATCACCCTGACCGCCGCCGAAGAGCTGTCGAAGAGCGGCTACTCCTCGCGCACCACGCTGGCTTCGGCTCGCGCCGGGCAGCGCGCCGCCGAGGCCGGGGTGCGCAGCGCCGAGGCCGGGCTGAAATCCGCCGACAGCGGCATCGACAGCCTCGAGGCACAGATCGAAAGCGCCCGCGCCGCCGTCGCCCGCGCCCGCACCGAGGTCGAGAACCTCTCGATCACCGCGCCCTTCGCCGGCGTGCTCGAGGACGACACCGCCGAGCTCGGCGCGCTGATGACCGTGGGCACGCGCTGCGCCACGGTGCTGCAGCTCGATCCGATCCGGTTGGTGGGATACGTGCCCGAGGCCGATGTGTCCCGCGTGATCCCCGGAGCCAACGCCGGCGCGCGGCTGGTCGGCGAGCAGCAGGTGATGGGCAAGGTCACCTTCATCGCCCGCCGTGCCGACGAGACCACCCGCACCTTCCGCGTCGACATCACCCTGCCGAACCCGGATCTGGCGATCCGCGCCGGCCAGACCGCCGAGATCGCCATCGAAGCCGACGGCGCCATGGCGCATCTGCTGCCGCAATCGGCGCTCACCCTCGACGATGACGGCAGGCTCGGCATTCGCTCGGTCGCCGCCGACGGCGCGGCGCAGTTCCTGCCGGTGAGCGTGCTGCGCGACACCCGCAGCGGCATCTGGGTCTCGGGCCTGCCCGAGCGCGTCGACGTGATCACCGTGGGCCAGGAATACGTCACCGACGGCGTGCCTGTCCGGCCCAGCTTCGAGGAGGTCGTGCAGTGACCGGCCTCGTCGACTGGGCCGCCGAGCGCGCCCGCATGGTGATGGCCTTCATCTTCCTGTCGCTGGTCGCCGGCGCCTATGCCTACGCCACGCTGCCCAAGGAGGGCGAGCCGGATATCGAGATCCCGGCGCTGTTCATCTCGGTCCCCTTCCCCGGCATCTCGGCCGAGGATGCCGAGAAGCTGCTGGTCAAGCCGATGGAGACCGAGCTGGCCGATCTCGACGGGCTCAAGACGCTCTCGGGCGTGGCCTCCGAGGGCTATGCCGGCGTGGCGCTCGAGTTCGAGTTCGGCTGGAACAAGTCCGAGACCATGGCCGACGTGCGCGACGCCATGAACACCGCCGAGGGCAGCTTTCCCGACGGTGCCGAGAGCTACTCGATCAACGAGATCAACTTCTCGGAATTCCCCATCCTGATCATCTCGCTCACCGGCCCGGTGCCCGAGCGTACCATGGCGCAGGTGGTCAAGGACCTGCAGGACCGGGTCGAGGCGCTCGACTCGGTGCTCGAGGCGGGCATCGCCGGCAATCGCGACGAGATGGTCGAGGTGATCATCGACCCGCTGCGGCTCGAGAGCTACAACGTCACCGCCAGCGAGCTGATCAACGTGGTGCAGAACAACAACCTGCTGGTCGCCGCAGGCGAGGTCGAGACCGAGACCGGCGCCTTCTCGGTCAAGATCCCCTCGAGCTTCGACGAGCCGCGCGACATCTACGACCTGCCGGTGAAGGTCAATGGCGACCGGGTGGTGACGCTGGGCGAGCTGGCCACCATCAGCCTGACCTTCGAGGATCGCGAAGGCACCGCTCGCTTCAACGGCCACAGCACGGTGGCGCTGCAGGTGGTCAAGCGCAAGGGTTTCAACCTGATCGACACGGCGACCGAGGTGCGCGCCGTCGTGGCACAGGCCGAGGCCGACTGGCCGCCCGAGCTGCGCGCCGCGGTCACGGTCTCGGCCAGCAATGACCAGAGCCGCATCGTCGACAGCATGGTCAAGCAGCTCGAGGGCTCGGTGCTGACCGCGATCGCGCTGGTGATGATCGTGGTGCTGGCGGCGCTCGGCACCCGCGCGGCGCTGCTGGTGGGCTTTGCGATCCCGACCAGCTTCCTGCTCTGCTTCCTGCTGCTGCTCGGTATGGGCATCACGGTGTCGAACATCGTCATGTTCGGGCTGATCCTCGCGGTGGGGATGCTGGTCGACGGCGCCATCGTCGTCGTCGAGTACGCCGACAAGCGCATCGCGCAAGGAACCGGGCCGATGCACGCCTATGTCGAGGCCGCCAAGCGCATGTTCTGGCCGGTGGTGAGCTCGACCGCCACCACGCTCTGCGCCTTCCTGCCGATGCTGTTCTGGCCCGGCGTGGCGGGGCAGTTCATGGGCATGCTGCCGGTGACGCTGATCTTCGTGCTCTCGGCCTCGCTGGTGGTGGCGCTGATCTACCTGCCGGTGATGGGCGGCGTCTCGGGGCGATTCTCGCGCGGGCTGCATCGCCGCGGCGCGCGGCTGCGCCGCCGCCTGCCGAACTGGTGGGCGCGCGCGGCACTGGTGCCGGTGGCGCTGCTGGGCATGTTCGTGGGCGCCATGATGGTGCTGAACCCGGATTTCCTATTCCATTCGCCCTTCACCGGCTACGCCGCCCGCCTGCCGGGCGTCGCGGTCTTCCTCGTCTTCGCGGTGATGGCCTCGATCACGCTGGATGCCGCGCGCATCGAGCACCGGCGCAAGCGCATCAAGGCGCAGTACCGCCGCACGCCTTTCGGCTGGCTGATTCAGCTGATCACCGCCAACCCGGTGATGCCGGTGGTGACCATCGGCGCGGTGGTGTTCTTTGTCATCTCGGTCTTCGGCTACTACGGCGAGAACAACAACGGCACCCAGTTCTTCACCGAGAGCGAGCCCGAGCAGGCCATCGTCTATGTCCGCGCCCGCGGCAACCTCTCGCTGGCCGAGAAGGATGCGCTCGTCCGACGCGCCGAGCAAATCGTGCTGGCCCATCCCGGCATCGAGACCGCCTTCGCCTTCTCCGGCGATGGCGGGCTCAGCTCCAACACCGGCGGGGCCGAGCCACCCAAGGACACGATCGGGCAGATCCAGCTCGAGATCGTGCCGTGGGAGAACCGCCGCGACCGGCCCGAACTCGATGGCGATCTGGTGCTGGCCGAGCTGACCCAGGCGATGCAGGCCCTGCCCGGCATCCAGATCGAGATCCTCGACCTTGCCATGGGGCCGGCCTCGGCCAAGCCAGTGCACCTGCGGCTGAAATCCGACGATTGGGACGCTCTGCTCGCCGCCACGGAGAGCGCGCGCGCGCAGTTCGACGCCATGGCCGGGCTGCGCCAGATCGAGGACACCCGCCCCCTGCCCGGCATCGACTGGCAGATCGATGTCGATGTCGAGAAGGCCGGCCGTTACGGCGCCGACGTGGCCACGGTGGGCGCCATGGTGCAACTCGTCACCCGCGGGCTGACCCTCGACACCATGCGGGTCGACAGCTCGGACGAGGAGATCGACATCCGCGTGCGCCTGCCCGAGGAGGACCGGGTGCTCTCGACGCTGGACAGCCTCAAGGTGCGCACGCAGGACGGGCTGGTGCCGCTGTCGAATTTCATCACCCGCCAGCCGGTGGAAAAGCTCGCCGAGATCAACCGCGTCGACCAGAAGCGCCATTTCGACATCAAGGCCGGGGTGCGCGAGGGGCTGGTGAAATTCGTGAGCGACGGCGCGACCGTGGGCTACGGGACAGAGGCCGAGTCCGGCCCCGGAGACCTCAGCCTGCGCGGCACCGCCTATGAGCTGACGCAGGTCGAGGGCGATGCCGACCCGGCGCCCCTGGCCGAAAACGGCGCGTTGCAGGTGGTGCCGGTCAATGCCAACGAGCGCATCGCGGCGCTGACCGCGTGGCTCGAGACCGACCCGCTCCCACAGGGGGTGAGCTGGGAATGGACCGGCGACCAGGAGGAGGAGGCCGACAGCCAGGCCTTCCTCAGCCAGGCCTTCTCGGCGGCGCTGGCGCTGATGTTCATCATCCTGCTGGCGCAGTTCAACAGCTTCTACAACGCGGTGCTGGTGCTGCTGGCGGTTGTGCTCTCGACCGCCGGCGTGTTCCTCGGGATGATCGTGATGGACCAGACCTTCTCGATCATCATGACCGGCACCGGCGTGGTGGCGCTCGCCGGGATCGTGGTGAACAACAACATCGTGCTGATCGACACCTTTCAGGAGTATTCGCGCTACATGCCGCGGATCGAGGCGATCATCCGCACGGCCGAGGATCGCATCCGCCCCGTCCTGCTCACCACCATCACCACCATCGCCGGGCTGTTCCCGATGATGATCGGCCTCAGCCTCGATTTCTTCGGCGGCGGCTATGCCATCGACAGCCCGACCTCGCTGTGGTGGAAGCCGCTGGCCACGGCGGTGGTCTTCGGCCTCGCCATCGCCACGGTGCTGACGCTGGTCTTCACGCCGGCGATGCTGGCGCTACGGGTCTGGTTCAACACCTATCTCGGCTGGATCGCCCGGGCCTTGGCGGCGCTGTCGCTGGGCCGCGGCAGCCGCGCGGCGCAGGACTGGGCGCTGGCGCGTGCGGCGCGGCGGGTGAAGGCGCCGACCATCCTCTGGGAAGAGGTGCCGCCCTTCCCGTCCCGCCCCTCACGCACGCCCGACGAGACCGGCGGCGAGGACGCTCTGAAGGCGGCGGAGTGAGGCGCACGAGGGCTCAGACAAGGACCGTCAAGACCTGTCGTCACTGCCGCACCGGTCCCGGGCAATCGCTTCGCGGGGCGGCGAACCTCAGTTCCGCAGCGTGAAACCCGCCTCGGCGACGTCGCGCCCGTTGACCTGCAGGATCACCGCATGCGGCCCGGGATGCAGCCGAAAGGTGGTGGCATCGCCCTTCAACCGGTGGCGCTTGGTGAGTGTCAGGGGCTTGCCCGGGGCGAGTTCGGCGGCCTTCAGCTTGAAGACCTTCTCGGCGCTGCCCGTGGGCCTTGCAAAGCGCAGCCGGTAGTCGACCAGCACCGGCCCGGCCTCCGGGCTCTCGAGGCTGGCAGCGATGGTCAGAACCTCGCCGATCCGCAGCTCGGGCTGGATGTCGAGCCGCGCGGTGACCGGCAGGTCCGGCCGATAGCCCAGCAGCCCAAGCGCCCCGGGCTCACCGCGCTTGACCGCGGTGCGCAGGGCGTGTCGGGTGATCCAGTCGCGCTCGCGCGGGGTTTGCGCGCCACTCTCGTGCCACGCGGTCAGCCGCCCGAGCACCGCGTCGGGATGGGTCTTACTCAGATCGTTGAGATGATTGGCCACCGAGCGCGTCACGAAGCGGGTGTCGTCCGCATGCAGCACGTCGAGCAGCGGAAGCGGCGCGCGCGGATCAAGCGTGATGCCGATGCCCCAAGGCAGCTTGGGCCGCGTGCCCTCGGAGACCAGCCGGCGCACGTGGTAATGCGGATCGCGGGCCCAGCCCTGCATCCGCGCCAGTACCAGATCGGGCCAGCGGTTGAGGAACGGCCGGATGGCGTATTCCATCGAGAAGCGCTGGGTCGCCGCATGCAGCAGGTCAAGCGCACGCTCTGGATGGTCGATCCCGTGCCTCGCTGCGAGCACGCCATGCACCGCGTGAATGAAGCGACCGAAGTCGTCATCCTTGCGGGCGCGGTCGAGCGGCTCCGGAAGCGTTGCGTCAAGAGCTTCGGCCATGGCATTGAAATCTTTTGGGAGTTGCGCCTCCAGCCCATCCGCGAGAACCTCGAGCCTTGCATGCACACCAAGCCCCTGAAAGCGCGGCAGGACCTGATCGAGGAAGCGCCCGGCCTCGAAGCCGGGCAGCACGGAGAATTCCTGCGCAAGCGCCCCGGCGCTGTCGGCGTTGAAGAGCTGGTCGGCGAGGGAGAACCCCGCGCCGCCGCCCTTGCCGTCAGGACCGCGGGCCATGGGCGTCGCGGGTTTGGGGGCGCTGCCCCCGCCGCCCGTTCCGGGCGACTCCCCCGGGATATTTCCGGCCAGAAGAAGCTGTGGGCATCTCAGATGGTGGCAAAGGTCTCGCCCCCGTCGAGCACGATGTTCTGGCCGACGATGTAGCCGGCATGGGCGGAGCACAGGAAGGCGCACATCTTGCCGAACTCGGCCGGATCGCCGTAGCGGCCGGCGGGGATGCCGGCGGCGCGGATTTTGCGGGCCTCGTCGCGGCTGATGCCCTTCTGCGCGGCCATGACGTCGTCCATCTGGTCGATGCGGGCGGTGTCGTGCACGCCGGGCAGCAGGTTGTTGATGGTGACGCCCTTGTCGGCGATCTGGCGGGAGGTGCCGGCAACGAAGCCGGTGAGCCCGGCGCGGGCGGCGTTCGACAGGCCCAGCGGCAGCAGCGGCGCCTTGACCGAGCGCGAGGTGATGTTGACCACCCGTCCCCAGCCGCGCTCCATCATGCCGGGCACCAGCGCCTGCATCAGCGCGATGGGCGAGAGCATCGAGCCGTCGAGCGCATCGATGAAATCGCCACGGTCCCAGTCGGTCCAGTAGCCCGGGGGCGGGCCGCCGGCATTGGTCACGAGGATATCGCAGGGGCCGGCGGCGTCCAGCACCTCGGCGCGGCCCTCGGGATCGGTGATGTCGCCGGCGATGGCGGTGACCTCGACGCCGTAGGCCTCGCTGATCTCGCCCGAGGCCTGCTCGAGCGGACCAGCGCTGCGGGCGTTCATCACCAGCGTGCAGCCGGCCTCGGCCAGCGCCTCGGCACAGCCGCGCCCCAACCCCTTCGATGAGGCGCAGACCAGCGCGCGCTTGCCGGAAATTCCAAGATCCATGTCGTCAGTCTCCTTCTGTGGCCCGGGTCGTGCCCGGGCGGGCCGGGAAAAAGACCGGCCGAGATCCCATTTGATGCCACAATGGTTTGGCATACAATGGCATGATCCACATCCGGCGCGGCCGGCGTGCGCCGGCCGGTGGCGGGCCGGACCGCAGAAGACCGCAGAAGACCACGGAAAACGACAGAACAGGCAGGGGCCGACCCGACATGACCGAGGCTGAAGGCGTACGCGTCGCGCATGGCGTCACCGTCTACCGCGCGGACCAGATCCGCGTCATCAACGGCGCGAATCTCGGCGACGGGCTGAGCTTTGCCGAGGAACTGGTGCCGGATGACATCTACCGGCTGTCTCCGGTCGCGGCGCAGCATCGCCTGAGCCTCTACCCGGCCTCCGAATCGCCGTTCCGCATCGCGGCCGACAGCGAGATCGGCACGCCGGGAGCGGATCTGCATCTCGATTGCGTGCTCACCTTCATGTCGGGCGACGGCCACACCACCGAGGGGCTGGTGCTGGTCGAGACCGACGCGGGCGGCGACGTGGCAGCGATCCTGTTCCTGCCGCTGGCCGCGCTCGATCCCCGCCAGGACCTTGCGCTGGTGGGCATCACCCGCGACGGCGCACTGCAGAAATTTGCGCAATCGGCCTGCGTCTCTTTCACCCGGGGCACGATGATCACCATGGCCTCCGGGGCGCAGCGCCCGGTGGAAGAGCTCGCGGTGGGCGACCGGGTCCTGACCCGCGACGACGGCCCGCAGGAGATCCGCTGGCTGGGGCATCACACGGTGCGCGCGGTGGGCGAGTTCGCCCCGATCCTGATCCGCGAGGGGGTGCTGAACAATTCCGGCGACCTGCTGGTGAGCCCGGATCACCGCCTGTTCATCTACCAGCGTCGCGACCAGATCGGCGTCGGGCGCTCGGAGTTGCTCGTCAAGGCGCGTCACCTGGTCAACGGCGACAGCATCCGCCGAATGCAGGGCGGCTTCGTGGACTATTACCAGATGCTCTTCGATCATCACCAGATCATCTATGCCGAGGGCATCGCGGCGGAATCGATGCTGATCGACACCCGCACCCATGCCGCTCTGCCCGACGAGCTGCACCAGCGGCTCTCGGAGCTTCTGCCGGGACACAGCCGCAGCGATCACCGCGCACTCGAGGTGCAGGAGGCGTTGCTCGACCGGCCGGACTTGGCGGAGCTGCTGCGCAAATCCTCGAGCGGCTGAGCCGGCGTCACTCGGCGGGCGGATCATCCTGTGATGCTTCCGCCTGTTCGACCGCCCAGCTCGTCGCGACCTCGACCGCCACCGGAGAGGTGGTCGGCAGGACCGTGAGGTAGCTGTCGGTATCCTCGACCTGGATCGCCGGGCGCTGCGTCATGCGGTAAAGCGCGTAGAGCGCGATCCCGGCAAAGGTCAGCGTCAGCACCAGCCAGAAGCCATGCGGCCCGAGTGACTGCATCGCCCAGCCGCTGAGCAGCGGGCCGGCGATCGCGCCAAGCCCGAAGATGAAGACGAGGCCCCCGGACGCGGCGGGCATGTCGTCGGCGGACAGGTCGTCATTGGCGTAGGCGAGAAACAGCGAATAGAGCGGCGTGGTCACGCCCCCGGCAAGGAAGGCGGCCACGAACAGCATCTCCGAGCGCCCCTCGGTCACCAGCCCCAGGGCGCAGGCGCCCGCCCCCATCGCCGCGGCGGCGAAGATCAGCTTGCGACGGTCGAGCACGTCGGACAGCCAGCCGATCGGGTATTGCAGGAACAGGGCGCCGGCGAAAAGCATGGCGACGAAGAACGCGATCTGCGGCGTCGTGAGGCCGATCTGCGTGCCAAACACCGCGCCCATGCCCGATTGCGTGGCGTAGATGCTGCCGAGAAAGAACGTGCCCACGGTCGCCAGTGGCGCGATCCCGAACAGCTGGCGCAGCGACATCGGCCGCGCCACGCTGACCGCGGGGGTCGGCGTGGCCGAGAGCAGGATCGGTCCGAAGGACAGCGACACGAGGATCGAGGCGACGATGAACAGCACCGATGTGGCGGCGTCTCCGAAGGTCAGCAGCCATTGCGCGCCGATCACGCCAAGGGTCTGGGCGATCATGTAAGCCGAGAGGATCTTGCCGCGGGTGTCGTTGGTGGCGGCGTGGTTGAGCCAGCTTTCGGCAGCGACGTAGACGCCGGACATGCAGAAGCCGAGGATCAGGCGCAGCGGGGTCCAGGCCCAGGTTTCGGTGATCAGCGGGAACGCGATGAGCCCGGCGGACATGAAGCTGCCGAGCGCGGCGAAGACCCGCACATGGCCGACGCGGCGAATCAGGATCGGGGTCACGCGGGCCCCGGACAAGAAACCGATGTAGTAGCCCGAGGTGATGACGGCCAGCGCGCCGGCGGAGAAGCCCTCGATATCGCCGCGCAGACCGATGAGCGTGAACTGCATGCCGTTGCCGAGCATGATCAGAAGCGTGCCAAGAAGCAGCGCCCAGACGCTGCCGAGAACGGAAATCATGCGGGGCCCCTCGAGTCGCCGGCCGGGAATTCCCCGATCCATGCAACAGCCCGGCGCGATCCGCGAGCATCGCTGCGTCACGGGACGCGTCCTTCGCGACATTGGTGAAGAAATCAGCGCCGGCGTGGCAGCCTCGATGCCTCTCGACGCATGGCGCGACCGGAAGACGCGCAGCGCTCCACGGGGCGCTCCCGCCTGTCGCACCCGAGCTGCGCCTTTAAACGGAGGGAGGGGGCGCTGCCCCCTCTTGGCGCTGTGCGCCAATTCACCCCCGAGGTATTTTTGAACCAAAGAAGCCAGGAGCGCTGCGCCCCTGCTTCTCTTCGTCAAAAATACTCCCGCCGGAGGCAGGCCGTCCTTCGCGGCCGGGTGTCAGGCCTGATCTTTGCTCGGGCCGCCGACCCCGAGGCCCCCGACCGGCACGGAGAGAGGGTGCGCTCAGTGGTTGCGCAGCGCGTCGATGAGCTCTTCCTTGGTCATGTCGGAGCGGCCATCGATGCCGATCTCCTGAGCCCGGGCATAGAGATCGTCCTTGGTCCAGTCCTCGTAGGGCGGCGCCTTGCCGCCCTTCTCGGAGGGGTGCATGTCCTTGTTGGCCTGCGCATTCGAGATGCGCGCGGCCTTCTCCTTGGACATGCCGTCCTCGCGCAGGTCCTCGTAGAGTTTCTCGTTCTTCAGGCTCGGGTTGGCCATGATCGGTCCTCCTGTGTCGCGGTCAGAACCCGCGAAGCAAGGCCCCGGTTCCGCGCAGGCCGCTCTTCCCTTGGCGCATGGCCGGCGTTATATGCGCGCTCATGCTGGACACGCCCACCAACCGCCCCGACCTTCCCGCGGAAATCGCCCGCCGCCGCACCTTTGCGATCATCTCGCACCCGGATGCCGGCAAGACGACGCTGACGGAGAAATTTCTGCTCTATGGCGGTGCCATCCAGATGGCCGGACAGGTGCGCGCCAAGGGCGAGGCGCGGCGCACGCGCTCGGACTTCATGAAGATGGAGCAGGAGCGCGGGATCTCGGTCTCGGCCTCGGCCATGTCCTTCGACTACGGCAACTTCCGCTACAACCTCGTTGACACCCCCGGCCACTCGGATTTCTCGGAAGACACCTACCGCACGCTGACCGCGGTGGACGCGGCGATCATGGTGATCGACGGCGCCAAGGGCGTGGAAAGCCAGACGCAGAAGCTCTTCGAGGTCTGCCGCCTGCGCGATCTGCCGATCCTGACCTTCTGCAACAAGATGGACCGCGAGGCGCGCGACGTCTTCGAGATCATCGACGAGATCCAGGAAAACCTCGCCATCGACGTGACCCCGGCCTCCTGGCCGATCGGCATGGGGCGCGAGTTCGTGGGCTGCTACGACATGCTGCGCAACCGGCTCGAGCTGATGGACCGGGCCGACCGCAACAAGGTGGCGGAATCGATCAAGATCGACGGGCTCGACGATCCCAAGCTGGCCGAGCATGTGCCGGGCGAGCTGCTCGAGCAGCTCAAGGAAGAGATCGAGATGGCGCGCGAGCTGCTGCCCGAGCTCGACCCGCAGGCGGTGCTCGAAGGCCACATGACGCCGATCTGGTTCGGCTCTGCGATCAACTCGTTCGGGGTGAAGGAGCTGATGGACGGCATCGGCAATCTCGCGCCCGAGCCGCAGCCCACCAGCGCCGAGCCGCGGCAGATTGCGCCTAAGGAAAAGAAGGTCTCGGGCTTCGTCTTCAAGGTGCAGGCCAACATGGACCCCAAGCACCGTGACCGGGTCGCGTTTGTCCGGCTCAGCTCGGGCCATTTCAACCGCGGCATGAAGCTCACCCATGTGCGCACCAAGAAGCCGATGAGCATCACCGCGCCGGTGCTGTTCCTCGCCTCCGACCGCGAGCTTGCCGAAGAGGCCTGGGCCGGCGACATCATCGGCATCCCGAACCACGGACAGCTGCGGATCGGCGATACGCTGACCGAGGGCGAGGCGCTCAAGGTGACGGGCATCCCCTCCTTCGCGCCGGAGCTGCTGCAGGGCGTACGCGCGGGCGATCCGATGAAGGCCAAGCATCTCGAGAAGGCGCTGTTCCAGTTCGCCGAGGAAGGTGCGGCCAAGGTCTTCAAGCCGAATATCGGCTCGGGCTACATCGTCGGCGTGGTGGGTGCCCTGCAGTTCGAGGTGCTGGGCGCGCGGATCGAGCAGGAATACGGCCTGCCGGTGCGCTTCGAGGCCTCGCAGTTCACCTCGGCCCGCTGGGTGCATGGTGACAAGGCGGCGGTGGAGAAGTTCGTCAACGCCAACAAGCAGCACATCGCCCACGACAATGACGGTGACGTGGTCTACATGACCCGCCTGCAATGGGATATCGACCGCGTGGTGCGCGACTATCCCGACATCACCCTCTCGGCCACCAAGGAAATGATGGTGTAAACGCCGGTCCGGGCCCGTCGGGGCCCGGCAAACGCTCCGGGGGAGCGTTTGAGGCGTTTACGGGCGGAGCCCAGCCTGTCCGGGCCCCTTCGGGCCCGGCAAACGCTCCGGGGAGAGCGTTTGCGGCGTCTACGCGCGGAGCCCTGCCCGCCTCCACGCGCAACCTCCTCTCCACAGAACTTTCCGCTTGACCTGGAGCGCGCTCCACCCCCTAGCAAGGGAAGCGTCGAACGGAGAGGAGCCCGGATCATGCGGATCGCCGAGTTCGCGCGGGCCACCGGTTTCCCGGTGGATACGCTGCGCTATTACGAAAAGATCGGTCTCATCGACCCGCCGCTGCGCGACAGCGCCGGGCACCGGGTCTATGGCGACGCCGAACTGCGCTGGGCGGAATTCCTGCACAGGCTCAGGACGACCGGCATGTCGATCTCCGAGATGCTGGCCTATGCGCGGGCACGGGCCGAGGGCGATGCCACCGCCCCCGAGCGCGCGGAGATGCTGCGCCAGCATCGGGCCGAGGTCGCTGCCCGCGTGGCAGACCTGCAGGAGTGCCTCTCCGTTCTCGACACCAAGATCGCCACCTACGAGGCGATGATGTCAGACGCGAAAGGACCTGACCATGCTGCACCAGACCACCGAGACCAGAGCGGAACGCGGCCGCAGGCTGCTGAATGAGATCGACGGCGCCGCCGGAGAGGCGGTGATCGCCGGCCTGCAGGACATTGCCCCGGACTTTGCCGAGCTGCTGTTCGAATTCCCCTTCGGCGACATCTACGCGCGGGAGGGGCTGTCGCTGCGCGACCGCGAGATTGCCACCGTGGCGGCGCTTTCGGCGATGGGAACCGCCCCGAAGCAACTGGGCGTGCATGTGCATGGCGCGCTGAATGTCGGCGTGACACGCGAAGAGATCGTCGAGGTGATGATGCAGATGGCGGTCTATGCCGGCTTTCCCGCCGCGCTCAACGCTCTTGGTGTTGCCAAGGACGTGATTGCCGAGCGCGACGCCGAGAGCGGCAACTGACCGGCTGCGCACAAGACAATCGCGGCGCGCCAGAGGCGCGCCGCGATCCGTTTGTCAGGGGCCGAATGGCCTGGCCGGGATGGCTCAGCTGCCCTGAAGCAACGGCGTGATGCGGCGCACCGCGGCCCGGCGGTTGGCGCGTTCGGAGGTCTGGGTCTCGATCGCCAGATCACTCTCACCATAGCCCTGAAGCACCATGTTTTCCGGCGGCACGTCGAAATACTCGGTCAGCGCCAGCGCCACCGATTCCGCGCGACGATCCGAAAGCGCGAGGTTGTAGCCCCAGCCGCCGGTCGCATCGGTATGGCCTTCGATCAGAAAGACCTCTCCCGGGTTGTCAGAGATCACCCGCTTCATCGCATTGCCGAGCGCGGCGAGCGCCTGCGCCTCCTGCGGGCGGATCGCCGCGGAGCCGGTCTCGAAATTGATCGAGTCGACGCTGATCTCGGGCACGAGATGGCGCACCGTGTCGATGTTGCGGATCTGGTTCAGAGAAAAGGTGCGGCCCACATCCGTGCCGTTCTCGGCCGCCAGCGCCGCCGCCAGCTCGGCCTCGTCGACCTCGCGGATGTTCATGCGGCGCGGGGTCTCCTGGGTTTGCGGCAGGTCGTTGACCACGACCTGCTGCTCGGCCTGGGTGTCGTCGAAGAGCACGATCTGCTCGCCATCCGGCAGGGTGCGGATGCGGCGCAGCACGCGGCCATCGGCGGCCTTCACGGTCTCGACCGCGTTGCCGTCCTCGTATTGCACCACGGTGCGGGTCGAGCCGTCATCGTAGCGATAGGTTGTCACGTCCGAGCCGGGGCGACGCAGCAGCACGTCATCATTGCGCAGCACGCGGTACTGGCCGTTTTCTTCGACCACCAGACGGTCGCCCGTATTTTCGACCACCCTTGCGTCGTCCGAGAGGAACTTGCTCAACGCCACGGCCCCGAGGCCGGCGATCGCAGCGGTGCCCAGATTGCGCAGCGTGTCATTGCGATCATTGTCGTCGGCGCTGTCGCGATCACGCTCGGCGACACCGTCGCGCGCTTGCTGGAGCGCCTCCCCGATGCGGGTGCCGAAATCCTCGTCGGAACTGCGCACGTCGGCATCGGAGACTTCTTCCTCGACCACCTCGGGCTCGCCGGCCTCTGCGAGGCCAAGCGCTGCAGCGGCGGCCCCGAGTTGCTGCGACAGGCGCGCGGCGGCGTCGGCCTGCTCCTGGTCCGAGACCTCCTCGGGCTCGGCCTGCAGGCTGGGCTCCTCGGTCTCGGCCTCGGCCTGCACCTCGGTAGTCTCATCGGAAGCGGTATCGGTCTGCGGCTCCGCCTCCGCGACCGGCTCCTGCGCCGGGGCCTCCTGTGCCTCGGCGTCCTCAGGGGGTTCGTTGCCCTCCGTCGTGGGGGTCTCGGCCTCGGCGACCGGTGCTTCGGCAGGGGCGTCCTGTGCCTCCGCCTCCTCCAGCGCTTCGCGCAGTTCGTCGGTGCCTTCGGTCTCGGCAGTCTCGGCTTCCGTGACCGGCGCTTCGGCGGGGGCATCCGACGCCTCGGCTTCCTCGGGCGCTTCGCTCGACCCGCCCGCCTCTTCGGTCTGGGCAGTTTGCGCCTCGGCGGCAGGCGCTTCGCTTGGCGCGTCCTGCGCTTCCGCCTCCTCGAGCGCTTCGCGCAGCTCGTCGGTGCCTTCGCTCTCGGCAGTCTCCGCCTCGGCCGCCGACGCTTCGGCGGGGGCATCCTGTGCCTCGGCCTCGGCGGTGGCGTCCACCTCGGCGCTCATCTCCTGCGTCTGGCCGTTGCCTTCCGCCTGCGCGTCCTCGACGGCCGCGCCGAGCGCACCATTGCCGCCCGCCAGCGCCGCCGCGTCGGGCAGTTCCACGATCTGGTCGCAGTTCACGCCCTCCGAGGCTTCTCCGGCCTCGCAGAGCGCCTGCAGACGCGCAAGCTCGGCCACCAGCTGCTTGCGGTTCATGCCGTCCGTCTCGAACCCCACATCGAGCGAGCCATCACGGGCACCCTTGAGAATGTCCTTCGGCGTCATCCCGTCGAGCCCCTGCGCCACTGCGGGAAGTGTCATGCTGGCCATCATCACCAGCGCGGTGGTGGTTCTCAGAAACGGTTTGGTCATGGTCATTGTGCGTCCTTTCCTCCGGACCGCCGTCAGAAGAGGCGGTTTGAAGGACACAACGCGGCCAGACAGGTTTTGTTCAAAGAGCAGGCAAAACGCCGCCGATCCGGGCAGTCGCCGCTCAGAGCGCCGCCATCAGCCGCGCCTTCTCGCCGGCATCTTCGGGACGCGAGATCGCCTCGGCCAGCTCCTCGAGCGTGCGGATGGAATGGCCGGCGCGGAAGCTGTCGACATGCGGGAGCATGGCGCGGATGCCCGCGGCCTTCGGTGCGAACCCGTCCCAGCGGAGCAGCGGGTTCAGCCAGATCAGACGCCGGGCCGAGAGGTGCAGCCGCTCCATCTCTTTCGCCAGAGCCCCCGCGTCGTCCCGGTCGAGACCGTCGGTGATCAGCAGCACCACCGCGCCCTGCCCCATGACCCGACGCGACCAGTCCCGGTTGAAGTCATGCAGGCACTGTCCGATGCGGGTGCCGCCCTGCCAGTCCTGCGCCTCGGCCCCGGCGGATTTCAGCGCGGCATCGACATCGCGCGTGGCAAGGTGGCGGGTGATGTTGGTGAGCCGCGTGCCGAAGGTGAAGGCATGCACCTTGGCCCAGCCGGCGCCCTTCTCGTTGGCCACCGCGTGCAGGAAATGCAGCACCATGCGGGAATATTGCGACATCGAGCCCGAGATGTCGCAGAGCACCACGAGATTGGGCCAGCGCGGGCGCGGCTTGAGATGGGCGAGCTCGCGCAGCTCTCCCCCCTGCCGCATCGAGCCGCGCAGGGTGCGGCGCCAGTCGATGCGCCGCCCGCCATGAGCCGCCATTCCGCGCCGCGAGGGGATCGGCTTCACCGGCAGGGTGAGCCGTGCGATCATGCGCTTGGCCTCGGCGATCTCGTCGGTCGACATCTGCTCGAAATCGAGCGTCTTGAGCTTTTCCTCCGCCGAGAGGGTGAAGGAGCTGTCGACCTCGATCTTGGTCGCCTCCTCCTCTCCCTCGGGCTGCGGGATCTCGGGCATCTGGTCGCCCAGAAGCGCCTGCGCCGCGCGCTTCTCGGCAGATTGGGCGACCTTCTCCTCCTGCACGCCGCGCACCGCAGGCAACATCATCGACATCATGTGCTCGAGATAGCGCGGATCGCGCCAGTAGAGCCGGAAGACCTGCGCAAACACCACGCGATGCTCGGGTCGGTTCACGAAGCAGGCATGCAGGGTCCAGTAGAAATCCATCCGGTCGGTGAAGCCCGCCGCCGCCACCGCGCGGATCGCATCGATGACCCGGCCCGGCCCCACCGGCAGACCCGCGCGCCGCAGGGCGCGGGCGAAATGGATGATGTTCTGCGCGAGCCTCGGGTTGTCGGGGATCGCGATGGGGACGTATTCGGGCATTAGGCCTCTGTTCCTGCCGGCAGCGCGCGGGCGCCGGTCTCCTCTCCTCCGGGTCGGGCCAGCGAACCGCATCGCAAGACGCGGGGCAAGTGCTTCCTTGGTCGCGGGGCCCGGTCAGTTGCGCCGGCCGGATGCCCCTCCGCGCCGTCGCGGCGCACCGCCCCGCGCCATGCCCTCGCGCAGCACCGCGGTCATCGGGTGGCCCTCCTCGCGATGACGCGCGAGCAGCACCTCGATCAGCGGGCGGGCTTCGGCATCCCCGGGCAGCGACAGCGCCCAGTCGAGAAAGATCGAGCGACATTCCGCGTCCGTTATGCCGTCGATGCGGTAGGCCTCGGCGATCAGGCCCTTTGGGTCCTCGGGGGTTCCCTTCTTCATGGGTCAGGCTCCTTCATGTCTCGGGCGGCGGCAGGGCAGCGTCGATGATATCGGCCGCGCGGGCGGTCATCTCGGAGAGCTTTTCGCGCAGCTCGTCGGGGCCGTCGGTCCCGGTCAGGCGGGTCAGGAAGGCACAGCCCCCGGCGCCGAGTTCGGTTGGGTCGAGCGCGCCCTCGGCAATCAGGCGGGCGCCGATCTGCAGGCTCCAGCACAGCCGGTAGGTGGCAGCGAGGTGATCGGCATCCGCCTTGCTCAGCCAGCCTTCGCGCGCCGCCATTGCGAGCCCGCGCGTGGTGCGCCGCGGCGCCTGCCCGGAGAGCAGCGCGCCGGCCTGCGCGGTGAGCTCGATATCCTGCATCCGGCCGCGCCCGATCTTGGGATCCCAGACCGCGCCCTGCCCCTTTGCGGCAGCGATGCGCGCCCGCATGGTCGCAAGCTCGCCCAGCACCTTGTCGCGCGGGGGCGGGCTGGCGAGCAGCGTGGCGCGCAGCGCCTCGACATCTTCGGCCAGCGGCGCAGGGCCCGCCACGACGCGGGCCCGGGTCAGCGCGAGATGTTCCCAGACCCAGGCCTGCTCGCTCTGGTAACTGCGGAACGAGGCCAGCGAGGTCGCCACCGGCCCCTGATTGCCCGAGGGCCGCAGGCGCATGTCGATCTCGTAGAGCTTTCCTTCCGCCATCGGTGCCGTCATCGCGGTGATCGCGGCCTGGGTCAGCCGGGCGTAGTATTGCCGCGCGGGCAGCGGGCGGCGCCCGTCGGACGCCTCGACCCCGTCGGGATCATAGATCGAGATCAGATCGAGATCCGAGAGCGCGTGCAGCCGTCGCGCGCCCAGAGACCCCATGCCCACCACCACCGCGCCGCGCCCCGGGGCGGACCCATGCTTGCGGGCGAATTCCTCCTGAACCACCGGCAGGACGGCGGCCAGAGACGCCTCGGCGAGGTCGGCATAATGCTCGCCCGCCTCCTCCGGCTCGCTGAGGCCGCGCAGCAGGTGCACCCCGGCCCGGAAGTGCCATTCCTTCTGCCAGCGCCGCGCCATGTCGAGCCGGGTCTCGTAGTCCCCCTCGCGCGCGAGGATCTCCTTCAGCTCGGCGGTGAGCGCGGCGGCCCCTGGCCAAGGGCTGAAGAAATCGCCGCCGATCACCGCATCGAAGACGCTGGAATTGCGCGACAGGTGCCGCGCCAGATCCGGCGAGGTCGAGACGATGTCGATCAACAGGTCGATGAGCTGCGGGTTGGCCTCGAAGAGCGAGAACAGCTGCACCCCCGCCGGCAGCCCGGCAAGAAAACCGTCGAAGGCCGAAAGCGCCTCCTGCGGCTTCGCGGCCTTGGCGAGCCGTCCGAGAATCTCGGGCTTCAGGCGCTTGAAAATCTCCACCGCCCGGCCCGAGCGCAGCGCCGGATAGTTCGGCCAGCGCGCCACCAGCTCGCTGCGCTCGATCTCGTCGGGCACGTCGGTCTCGCAGGGCGCGTCGGGGGCGAAGAAGCCCTCGGTCAGTTCGTGCACCTCTTCCAGACGGCGCTTCAGATCCTGCTCGAGCTCGGCGCGGTCGCGCCCGCAAAGCGCCGCCAGCCGGTCGAACTCGGGATCCGAGCCTGGCAGCTGGTGGGTCTGGGCGTCGCGCAGCATCTGCACCCGGTGCTCGATCTCGCGATGGGCGCGGTAATGCTCGGTGAGCTTCTCGGTGACGCCTTGCGGCACCCAGCCGGTCCGGGTCAGCACGCGGAGCCCGTCGACCGTGCCGCGCACCCGCAGCTCCGGGTCGCGCCCGCCGGCGATGATCTGGCGGGTCTGGGTGAAGAACTCGATCTCGCGGATGCCGCCCCGGCCGAGCTTCATGTCGTGCCCCGGCAGGGTGATCGGCCCGTGGCCGTGCTTGTCGCGGTAGCGCAGCCGCATGTCGTGCGCGTCCTGGATGGCGGCGAAATCGAGATGCCGGCGCCAGACAAAGGGGCGCAGGGTCTCGAGAAAGCGTTCACCGGCGGCAAGATCCCCGGCGCAGGGCCGCGCCTTGATATAGGCGGCGCGCTCCCAGGCCCGGCCGAGGCTCTCGTAATAGCGCTCGGCGGCTTCCATCGAGATGCAGACCGGCGTCACCGCCGGATCCGGGCGCAGCCGCAGGTCGGTGCGAAAGACATAGCCCTCGCCGGTCAGGTCGCCGAGGCTGCCGGACATGCGCCGCGTCGCCCGGACGAAGGCGCTGCGGGCCTCGTGGAAATCATCGCGGTCGAAGCGGGTTTCGTCGAACAGGCAGATCAGGTCGATATCCGAGCTGTAGTTGAGCTCGAACGCGCCCATCTTGCCCATTGCCAGCACCACCATGCCGCCGGCGGTCGGGATGTCGTCCTCGGTCGCGCCGGGCAGCTTGCCGCGGCGGATCTCGCGCGCGATGGCGGCCTGCAGCGCTTTCTGCACCGCGAGATCGGCAAAACGGGTGAGCGCGCCGGTGACCTCCTCGAGCGTCCAGACGCCCGCAAGGTCCGACAGCCCTGCCAACAGCGCCACGCGGCGCTTGGCCTGCCGAAGCGCCACGTCGACCTCGTCGGGTGCGCCGGCGTCGAGCTCGGCAAAAAGCGCGGGCAGCGCGGCGTCGGAATCGTCGAGCGCGGCGTGCAGCCAGTCGGCCTCCTTGCGGATCAGGCCCTGAAGGTAGGGGCTGGTGCCGCCGGTGCCCTCGATCAGCGTGGCGACATCGCCCTCGGCCCAGGGCGTGGCGGCAAGCGCCTCGGCGCCGAGGTCTGGCTCGAAGGGGCGCGGCAGGCGGGTGATGCGGGATGCAAAGCTCATGCCGCCTATATGGCGGAGCGCGGCGGCATTGCGCAATGGGCTGCGCTTGCAGCCGGGCACGCGACGCGCTCTAACCGGGCCGGCAAGAACAGGAGACCACGATGAGCAAGAGCCTCAAACGCGTCCGAGCGGCGCTGGAAGACGCAGGGCTGACCCCGGAGATCCGCGAGGTGGGCCAGGCCCGCACCGCGCAAGAGGCCGCCGACAGCGTCGACTGCGAAATCGACCAGATCGCCAAGTCGATCATCTTCCGCGCCGAGGACAGCGGCGAGGCGGTGCTGTTCCTGACCGCCGGCGGCAACAAGGTCTGCGCCGAGAAGGCCTCGGCGCTGGCAGGCGAGCCGCTGGGCAAGGCCGATGCCACCCTGATCCGCAGCCAGACCGGCTTTGCCATCGGAGGCGTCTCGCCGGTGGGTCATCTCAACCCGATCCGGGCGTGGATCGATCCGCGCCTGCTCGACTTTACCACCATTTGGGCCGCCGCCGGCACGCCGCGCCACGTCTTTGCACTCGACGCGCACCTGCTCCCCGAGCTGACCGGCGCGGTGGCGGCAGAGTTCACGCTCTGAGTCGCCGCTGAGCCCTTGCCGCTGCGGCGTGGCGGCGCCATGCTGCGGGCAAAGCGAGGAGATTTTGTCATGGGCTGGTCCTTTCCCATCGGTCGGCTGTTCGGCTCGGAGCTGCGGGTGCACGCCACCTTCTTCCTGCTGCTGGCTTGGATCGCGGTCTCGGCCTGGTCCTATGGCGGGCCGGCGGCGGCACTGCAGAACGTGGCCTTCGTGCTGGCGCTCTTCGCCTGCGTGGTGGCGCACGAGTTCGGCCACGCGCTGACCGCGCGGCGCTACGGCATCAAGACCCCCGACATCACGCTCCTGCCGATCGGCGGACTCGCCCGGCTCGAGCGGATGCCGGAAAATCCGCGTCACGAGATCATCGTGGCGCTGGCAGGCCCGGCGGTAAACATCGTGATCTGGGCGGTGCTTCTGCTCTTCGGGGCCAACACCCATCTCGACGAGCTGATCGCGCTTGGCAACGCGCCCGGCGCCTTCCTTGGCCAGCTTGCTGCGGTGAACCTGTTCCTCGCATTGTTCAATCTGCTGCCCGCCTTCCCGATGGATGGCGGGCGCGTCCTGCGCGCGGCACTCGCCACCCGCATGGACCGTGTCCACGCCACCCGCGCCGCCGCCACGGCGGGCCAGTTCATGGCGTTCCTGTTTGCGTTCTGGGGGCTGGCCTCGGGCAATTTCATGCTGCTTCTGATCGCCATCTTCGTGTTCTTCGCCGGCCAGGCCGAGAGCCAGGATGTCAGCTCGCGCGCAGTGGCCAAGGGGCTGATGGCGCGCGATGCGATGATCACCAGCTTCGAGAGCCTGAGCCCCGCCGATCCGATCCATGTGGCCTCGCAGACCCTGATCCGCACCACGCAGCACGAATTCCCGGTGCTCGGCGAGGACGGAAAGCTCGCTGGCTTCCTCACGCGCACGGCGCTGTTTCACGCGGTGGCCGAGGGGCAGAACACGCTCGAGATCGGCGCGGTGATGGAGGACGTGCCGCAGGTGTCGCTCGACACCCCGCTGGATGCCGCGCTCGACGCGCTGAGCGAGGCCCCCTCGGTGGCGGTGGTCGATCCCGATGCGCGGGTGCTGGGCTACATCACGCGCGAGAACGTGGGCGAGTTGATGGTGCTGCGCACTCCGCGCTGAGCCGGCCGGCATCGCCGCCCGAGGCGCGAAACGCTTGACCCCGGTGGCGGGAATGCTACGGAGAGCGTCACGGTGGGCCTGTAGCTCAATTGGTTAGAGCAGGGCGCTCATAACGCCTTGGTTGCGGGTTCAAGTCCTGCCGGGCCTACCAGAGATGAAATAAGACACTATTTTTTCTTCATTTTTCGACGCTTTTGGACCACGCGTCACACCACGTGGTCCACTTTTCCGAGATCCAGGCAGGAAATCCGCTCAATAGCGCGTGCGGCCAACCCTGCTCTTTCGACCTTTCGAGTGTAGATCTCCGAGGTCTGCGCCTGGGTGTGCGACATCAGTGCCATGATCTCGTATTGCGTCGCGCCTGCAGCAGCGAGCAACTCAGCAGCGCCTTTTCGAATTCCGTGCTGAGTACGCCCTCTCGGCAACCCGGCCTCGGCCGTCCAATCCTGAATCTTGTTGCGCACGACCTCAGCGGAGGCAAACCGTCCACCCGCTTTGTTGCCGATGAAGATGTCCCGCTCTGGATGCAGTTTCAGCTCTTCGAGCAGTTGTCTGAGGACGGGCACGTCAACATGTGCGGAGCCCTTCTTGGACGGTTGAAAAGACAACACTGCGTCACCAGTCGGCGACCACAGAATATGCTCCGGGCCGAGACGATACACGTCGCCAATCCGGGGTAGCACATTGAGCGAAAGCAAGAACCATAGTCTTGCCATAGTACCAGGCCCATGGTGCTGCAGAAATCTCCTCATATCGGCGACGGCCCATGGCGTCGCTCCGCCGCGGTTCTTGTGCACTTTCTTCACATCGAAGATCGCGGAAGTGTCAGGGAAACCAGAGCGCTCCTCGCCCCATCTATAAGCCGCGCGCAGCGCTTTCAGGCAATTGTCGGCGGACCCTGTCTTCGAACCAAAGGAGTCTCGGATGTGTACAAATGCTTCCCTCGGCAGATCCGCGTCCAAGCTCCCCATCCGATCCCCATCAAGATCCTTGATGTCACATGCGCGATTCAGCAAAGGTCTATAACCCTTCAGGGTTAACGGCGACGGCTTGAATTGTGATTCAATTTCGGTGTCGTTTATCTGTTCGGATAGCCATGCCAGATAGCCCTCGCAGAGGGCGTCCAAGGTCCCGGCAACAGACTTCTCCGGCTTCCTGACTTGCGGTGCGTGTCCTGCGCGAGCAGCAGCGTAGTGCTCATGAAATCGAGGCTCGCCTGGACCCATCGGAATTGTAATTTTACGATCCCGATCGCCCTCAACACGAACGCGCCAACGAAGGCTGCCCGCTGCGGTCTTGTCTTTGAGCAATCCCTTAAAACGGTATTTCATCTTGTCCCGCCCCACTTCTTCGGTGCTTTTTCACCAATTTTTCTGTTGATATTTGCGTTGTCCGTCTGACCGTGTGCGGCGAATTCGAGACGCAAAGAGCCATCTGGCTGGACGACCATTGCAGTGATTGGCAGCCCCGCATCCGCCGCAGCGGACAACGCATTGGAAACAGACGCTTTTGTTAGCGTTGCTGACGGCAATGTCTCACACCTCACTTGATGAGATCGGGAAATCTGACCGTAAATTTTCTGCGGAAATTTGGTTTGTATCCGTCGCTTCAGTCACCACTAAATACCTCCGACAAACCCACAAGCCGTCACTGAAATCGAAGCAATCAGGAGCCGTTTTCTTCGGTTTTCTGTATGAGCGCGCTCGCGGCCCACTGGTCGAGCAGATCGTGCGTAGCAGCCTCAGTGCGCCCTCGATGCTCTGTGCGCCGCCGGGGTTGTCGTTGGCGGTCTGCAGGTCGATTGCGGTGTTGGTCTTGGTCATGCTCAGTCCTCAAAAAGCCTGCCCGTTCTTGGGCAGGGAGGACGTGTTGCCGTTGCATGGATCGCAGAAACGGTTCGGTTCGGATCCCTCGCGGGGGCGCCTTTCAGCGCCCCCGCAGGTCTCAGTCGGGCGTCTCCTGGCGCAGCGCCATCGCGATCTCCTCGGCGTGGCGCAGCTCGAAGATGTCGATCAGCCCGTCGCGGAGCGCGTAGAGCGGCCGGCTCGCGGCATGGACTTCTGCGCCCCGACAGGTGCGGGTGCGCTCGACATGCGGCTGTACCATGCCTTCATCGTTGATCACTTCGATGCGCCACTCGGCCTCGAGGACTTGCGTGATCGGTCCGAGCAGCGTCTCGAGATCGTGCAGATCCTTCCCGCCGAAGATCTGCCGGCGGAAGAAGCGCCGGCGGAGGTCCCGCGCCAGCTTGATGTGACGCAGCACTTCAAGCGCATCGAGCGTGTCGAGCGCCGTCTCCGCAGCTGGGAAGAGCAGCAGCACCGCGTGGATGCGCTTCATCAGCGGATCGTAATCGAGATCAGACATGGCGAACCTCCTTCTCGCTGCGGATGCGGCCCTTGCGCCTGGTCTCGATCACGACCGGTCGTGCGGCCCGGCGCTGTCGGTTGCGGTCACGGCGCATGTCCTGCTCGGCGTGGATCCTCGCGCGGACCTGCTGCAGGCGCTTGAGGCTGTCGCCAGACAGTCGCCCCAGCCGCGCCGTGCACGCGTCGCGCCGGATGTCGAAGCCGCTGTTCTTGAGCGAGACCATCAGCCGACGCGAGGCATGGAAGCGGGTCTGTCGGTGCAGCGACGCGCCGTCGCGCTCGGCCTCATCGAGCACGTCGATGGCGTAGGCCTCCCGGCGTCCGAAGCGGCGCGGGTTGGTCGTGCCGTAGGCGAGGACGGCGTAGCGTTCGCCGAAGCGCTCGACGACGTCGATCACCAGCGTCGGGCGCACCTTGGGCAGCTCGCTGCCATCGGCCTCGTCGGTCTCGTGCGGGAAGCGGAACGCAACGATGTCGCCCGGTGCGACGGTGGCGTGCCACGGCGCCGGGATCTGCAAAAGGGTCTGTCCGGTCATCGGATGTCCTTATCGATGATCTGTCACGTCTTCCGCCGACTGGGCCGGGGCCCGCGTCCGGCTGCGCGACACCCGTGCTGCGCAGCCGGACGCGGGCTCCTGCCCTGCCGTCCGCGCCTCTCGCCGGGGTCTTGGGGGTGCAGCCTCCCGAGCCGTCGGAGACGCCACAGGGTGGAGGGATGTGGCGAACGCGCCCTCCGAGCCGGAAGGGGTTCGGGGATACCGCGCGGAGCGGTGTCCCCGGGCGCAGGGGGTGAAGGGGGAGTGCAGAACGACGCCCCTTCCGCGCGCCGCGCAGGCGTGTCCGCCGCACAGGCGCGGGGTTCGGGGCAGCGCCCCGACGAACGCCAGCCCGAGCGGTTTCCAGGGGAAACTGCGCGGGCTGATTAGTGAGTAATCCCCCCTGCACACCGGCGCATCGCGAGGGCAAACCGAACCCGCGTTTCCGGAGACCCATAGCCGATCCGATGTCCCGACCTCCACAACAGGAGGACGACCCATGCCGACCAGGCAAACCCACCCGATCGTGCTGCGCATGGCGGGCATGTTCCCGAAGGATCTCGGCGGCTACGAAGGTCATCGCCACCGCAAGGGCGGCGATCTCGGCCATGTGGACCGCGAACGATCCAAGCTCAATCGACCGCTGATCGGCAAGAAGGATTGGGCGGCAACGGCGCTGGCGGAGATCGACGACATGCGCACCGGGAACTTCGCCAGCGAGCTGGAGAAGCTCCGCAAGCGCCGCCGCACGGCAGAGATCAGGAAGCGGATCGTGGAAGGCCCGCGGGATCCCTGGCGCGCCACCCGCCACGGCCCGCTCCGAGAGGTCATCCTGACCGCCAACAAGGCCTGGTTCGAGGAGATCGACAGCGAGTCCTTCCACGACGTCTTTGGCGACACCCGGCAGAAGCGCTTCCAGACGTTGGCGGTGAGCTGGCTCACCGAGCAGTTCGGCGACGACGTGATCCACGCCCGGGCCGATCTCGATGAGGAGGCCTACCACATCCACGCAGTCATCCTGCCGCGGGGCGAGACAAAGGACGGGCGGCGCATGCTGCAGCCCTCGAAGCACGCGATGATCCGCGACTACGAGGCTGCGCAGGACAGCGTCGGTGCGTGGTTCTCGGAGATCGGCCTGCACCGCGGCGAACGGCGGGCCGAGGCCATCCGGGCTGCGATCAAGCACAATCGTGGGATCCGGGAGCGGGTGACGGATCCGGAGGCGAAAGACGCCGGGGAGGATGCCGCACCGGCCGCCAAGGTGAAGGTGCCGGAGCGGCGTGAGCACGTGAGCCCGCGGGATTGGCGGCGCGCACAGGAGGAGAGACTTGCGGCGCGACAGCAGGAGCTTGCCACGCGGGAAGACGACGTCTCGCAACGGGAGACCGACGTCAGGTCCCGCGAAGCCGACGCGGATGCGGTGCTCGATATTGCCCGCAAGGTTGCCAGCGGCGCGACCATTCTGCCAGAGGCGGAGGACCCAGCGGCAGACGGGCCGCGCCGACGGCTTGCAAAATCCCTGTTCTCGAAAGCCCTGGAGGCCCTGCGGATCCGTGCCAAGCGCGAGGCCCGGGAGGAGCTGACGCAAGCCTTCGACGAGATCCGAAAGGCGGATGACGCCATTATCGAGGTGGCGCAATCTCTGCCGGAGAAGGCCCGTGGCGCGATTGCCGAGGCCCGCAAGTCCCTCGCCCGTGCTCTTGTCCGCCTGCCGAAACAGCTCGGTCAGGACCGGTCGGATCCCACCGACCTGCGCTCTGACGAGTGATCGCGCGGGACAAACCGAACCAATGTTTTGGCGTCAGAAAAAAGATCACACCTCCTCATCATCGGGGCGGTGGCGACCAGGACAAACGCCGACCCGCTCCGACCCTCACCGGTGCGATAGCACCATCTGAAGTCCATGCCATATATAAGGAAATACGCATGAATTTTACCAAGAACCAGCAGCGCGTCATCGCGCAGATCGGCGAGACCATGACCAACGGCGCGGCCCAGGATGCCGCGCTGGAGGCGCTTGCCAAGAAGTTCGACAAGGTGCTCGCCGAGCTCGACGAGCAGCCTGACCTCCTCGACCGGTTCTTCGCCTGCATCGAGTTCCACGCCACCAGGAGCGCGGCCAAGCTCATCGCCCAGCACAGCCTGCGCCGCGATGAGGTCAGCGCGCTCGTGGAGCAGATGCGGACGCAGGCCGCCAACGAGCAAGCGGCCCGCAAGGCCGAGCGCGAGGGCAACCGCACCAACAAGGACAAGCCGGCGGAGTAAACTCCGTCACTTCGGTGAGATGAGAGAAAGGCGCGGGACCTGGCCCGCGCCTTTTTTGTGTTCTGGGGCTGCATCACGCCATGCGTATGAGTCCTTTTGCCGAAGGGCCTGTTACGGAGCATGGCCTGCGACAAGCGTTGCTTGCTGGATACACGAATGGCTGGGATGTGGAGGTAGCTGCCTTGTCGATCCGCGTGGCTTCATCATCACCTAACTACGCAACCGGCCCCAACCTGTCGTTCGTTCGGCGCCCATCGCCGCACTGCGGCTTCCTCGAACCGGCCCTTCGTACCATCGCGCAGCAATATCTGATGAGCCAAGGGCCGCAGTGCGGACAAAACCGCCTTTCGCTGCAGCTGCGCCTAAGTCCGCTTTCGCAGAATGGCTGTGCTGACGCTCGAGGACACTTCCGGTATCACATCAGGACATTTCCAGAATAAACTCCTAGTAAAACCGCCTAAGAGAGCAGGTCAACCTTGACACAACCAAGAATCGCAGGTCCGATTGGATGATCGATCGGTGGGGACGTTTTCTTTGCATAGGCTTACTTCATCAATCCTATTTACGATTCTGGCATCTTGCTCAATTTCTACTGTGTCAGACAAACAAGAGCGCACTTACCTCGTCATAGGCAGAGTGGTTATTCCAACTGCAGAATCAGGCAGCCAGTTCGTCCGCGTGACCTCAATTGGAGCGGTCTCCAGTACTTCAGCAACATCGGTAGGGATAGGATATCATGAAGTATTAACTTTTCCATCCCGCTGCGGCGCGGTTTTCATTGATCCAAATGAGGCTGCGATCACACGGATCCAAGAAATTCTACCAAACCTTTCTAACGACTGCATCTACTTAAGGAGATAAAGATGAAAGAATATGTTTCGGCATTATTGCTTGTAGGGCTTGCTGCCTGCACCGACCCAGCACATGCACCACTTTTTTTCTCACAGACACAGACCTTAGGAGTTGGCGTTGGCACAGGGAATGCCGGAGGTCCGGCCGATATAACAGTCGGTTTCAGGTCGCAGAATGTTGCGGTCGTCCCCACGATTGCGGGTTCAGAAGTCGCGCCGGGTCGTATTGAAGCAAATGCAAGTGGCGCTACTGATGCGCTATCAACCTTTGGCTCCTTCGAATCTCAGGCATCATCTGAAGGAGTGGGTATTGGACAATTCTTTGCAACCGGCCTGTCTTCTCAGAGAATAGCGCAAGGTTTGGGTTGTGCTGCTGCTGCAAAGGCAGGTGCCTCTAATACTCGAAATGTTTGCTAGGTTTGTTAGGAGCATCCAATGCCGATAGGAACACTATCCCCCCTGCCTTCCATCTCCCCGATAAAACCTCTAAAGCCCTTAAAACCCCTAAAGCCTCTGAAAAGCTCTTCTGCCCCCCAAGGGGCCGCATCGCCAGGTCCGGTCGCAAACGGGGCTGCTGGTGGGGTAGTTGCAGTGGGTGGAGACGAATTCGTTGTAGCGTGGTCTCCGACACGAAGAGTGGTCAACTACCGGCGCGAGGATGGTTCTATACTTGAGAAATCACGAGGAAGCCGCTCTTGGCGGAACAATAATCCTGGCAATATTATCGCTGGTTCTTTTGCGGAAGCAAATGGCTCTATCGGTTCCGATGGAGTAATGGCAATCTTTCCAAGCAGAAAAATTGGAAGAAAGGCCATCGAAACACTTTTACGTGGGCCTTCGTACCGAAATTTGACGATCCGAGACGCGATCTTTCGTTATGCCCCGCCACACGAAAATGATAGTGCCGGGTATGTCAACTACGTAGCCCAAGAGACGGGAATCCATGAAAACACTATGCTCTCGGCACTTTTGATTGGTGATTTACGTAAGATTGTTGCTGCGATTGAAAAGATGGAAGGTTGGGAAGAGGGAACGCTCAGAGATACCCGTGCATCCCAACCGCCCTCGGGTGCAATTGTAAGCGCAGCGCAAGTTGCGCAAGAATGGATGAAGATAGCGGAACGGGAGGCAGCGCTTCCTGAAGACAATAGAACGGAATGGCCGGACAGTGCTCCGCTAGGCCGAAGGGAGAATCCACGCATACTGGAATACCTCAATAGCTGTGACTTCTATGCCTCCGACGCCGCTGATAGCGACGAAATTAACTGGTGCGCTGGTTTCATAAACTACTGCCTCGAAAATGCTGGCTTTGTAGGAACTGAGCATCCCGGAGCCAGATCAGTTTTTTGGAATAGAATGCACCAATTTATCCGTCTGGGGCAACCAGCTTATGGCGCTATCGCAGTTCTTAGAGATGCGCCGTTTGACGACGCCAACTGGGATAACGGCACAGGACATGTGGGATTTATAGTAGACTCGGATTCGGATGGACTTTTTTTGCTAGGTGGCAACCAGTCTAATACCGTCAAGATAAGCTACTACAAACTACCGATCAAAGATGGATATGGGAACACAACAAGGCGTCTAGAAGCCATTATGATGCCTCGGATGAATTAGGCTTAGGACTCATAGCCACTAGATGACAGTTGCGGCGAGAGCGATGGCGGAGAAGAAAGCCTTTGGGCATCTGTCATATCTGGTCAGGACACGGCGCCAGTCCTTGAGCCTGCCGAACATGATCTCGATACGGTTCCGGCGTTTGTAGCGGCGTTTGTCGTATTTCATGGTTGTCTTGCGTTGTTTCCGGCCCGGGATGCAGGCGCGTATCCCTTTGTCTTGCACCGCTTCTCGGGACCAATCGGCGTCGTAGCCGCGATCCCCGATCAGCCAGTCGACATCGGGCAGGCTGCTGAGCAACGCTCGTGCCCCGATGTAATCACTGACTCGGCCAGCGAAGACGAAGAAACTGATCGGGCGGCCGTTGCTGTCGCAGATGGCATGCAGCTTGGTGTTAATGCCGCCCTTGGTGCGACCGATCAGGCGGCCACGCCCCCCTTTTTCGCGCCCAAGCTGGACGTGTATCGACCCAGTGAAAGCCTGCTCATGCTACAAGGGAGAACGTAGCAATGAGTATGACGATGGACGACAGCATCAAGCGTTGGACGGCGAAGCGGAAGACGGCTCTGGTGATCGAGATCATCCAGGGCAAGACGACCGTGTCGGAGGCAAGCCGGTCCTTCGATCTCGCGCCCTCCGAGATCGAAGGATGGGTCGAGGATGCCAAGCGCGGCATGGAGAACTCGCTGCGCGCCAACCCGCTCGACATCCGCGAGCAATACGAGAAGCAACTCCGGGACCTGCAGGAAGCCTATGGCGAGGCCATGCTGGAGCTGCGGGCGCGAAAAAAGCTCCAGGCCCTGCTGGATGCGCAGGACGGGAACTGATCCGTCGCATCCAGCAGGGCCTGTTGGCGGAGGGCGTCGCAGTGTCGATCGCCAAGCTCTACACCTGGTTCGGCATTCCCCGGCGTACGGTCTACTACAAGCCGGTGAAAGCCGCGCCGAAGGTCGATCCCCGCTTCGCCGATCCGATCAAGAAGATGATCGAGGAGGAGCCGTCCTTCGGCCATCGGACCGTGGCCTGGCTCCTGGGCTTTAACAAGAACACGGTGCAGCGGATCTTTCAGATCAAGGGCTGGAGGTTCGCAAGCGTGCCGTGGGCATGCGGCCCCGCATCCAGGCGGTTCCGTCTGTCGCAGCTGCACCGAACGAGAGGTGGTCGACCGATCTCGCCCGCATCTGGACCGGCAAGGACGGCTGGGCCTCGCTGGCCTTGGTGATCGACTGCCACACCCGCGAGCTATTGGGCTGGCACGTGTCGAAATCCGGCAAGGCCACGACAGCCAGCGCCGCTCTGGAGCATGCCCTGATCGCGAGGTTCGGCACTCTGGGCCGGGTCAAAGAGGAGTTCCTGCTGCGCTCGGACAACGGTTTGGTCTTCACCAGCCACCACTTCACGGCGATCGTCCGCAGCTACGGGCTGAAGCAGGAGTTCATCACCCCGCACTGCCCGCAGCAGAACGGCATGGTCGAGCGCTTCATCCGGACCCTGAAGGAGCAGTGCGTGCATCAACACCGTTTTGAGACCATCCAGCACGCGATGCGCGTTATCGGTGACTGGATTGCCTTCTACAACAACCGGCGCCCTCATCAGGCGCTTGCCATGCGTACGCCCGCCGAGGCATTCAGATTAGCGGCCTAACCTGAGCAGATTTCGCTGGGTCAATACAGACGCGCTGCGATGTGCCTTCAGGTAAGTCGCATCAATCATCACCGTTTTCTTCTCGCCGTGCTCGGCAGCCAACCCGGCCATCATGTGAGCAAAGATGCCTTTGTCGCTCCATCGCTTCCAACGATTGTTGAGCGTCTTATGAGAGCCATACTCTTTCGGCGCATCCCGCCAGCGTAAGCCATTGCGGTTTATGAAGATGATCCCGCTCAGCACACGTCTATCATCGAAGCGAGGCTTGCCGTGGGACTTCGGGAAATAGGGTTCAAGACGCGCCATCTGCGCGTCGCTCAGCCAGAAGAGATCAGACATGTCACCGCTCGCTTTCCGAACGCTGAATCACGCTGCTCAGGGAAAATCAATGGGTCCTGAGCCTAGTGCAACACTCTACTTTGTTGTGTTCAAATTTTTGGCCTGATCAAGTATGCTTCCTCGAGGCCCGGCGTCTTCACCACTTCGTCGAGTAGTCGTCGCGCCTCAATGTAATTTAGCGCCTCTCCAATGTATATGTAGCCCTCTTTATCACCTGTCACTTGCTCACGAGCAGCGGATATCGTGGACCGAGGCGAAACGCTGCCAAGTTGAGATTCACAGTAATCAGGAATTTCCGCTCGCTCTCCCAAAATATCGCTAATATCAATGCTCCGAATGACCTCATCACCAAGCTCCGCAATTTTCGCTCTCGATAAATATGAAAAGCGTACGTTCTCACCGCGAAAATGTCCCAGAACAACCCTATAGTCAGAATTCTTGAAGCGAGAAAGGAGGGCAGGTATGGCGGTCAAATCTTCAAATGGAGAGTTGCTAGAAAGTTCAGCACACGTATAGCTTGCCAGCTGTATCGGATTGAAGAATTGCCTTTTTACGTAGTCAGGCCGACCAGTCGCGTTCTGAGAAGAAAGTGCGCAGCCTCCAGCTCCCAAATCACGAATGTCGCCAGGCGGGGATGGCAATAATGCTGGCGAAATAAAGTACTGCACAGAAACATGCCCGACAGGAGCAAAGCTGTTAAACATATCATTCCAAGAATTAATCTTTGCTAAATATTTCAGATCACCCACCCAATCCGAGTCTCCCGATATATACCGCAAGAGGCTCATTTGGTACCTAAGATCCATCCCAATGTCTCGTGAGAAGAACTCCCCCTCAAGAAATTTCCTTCGATAGAACGTAGACAGCTCCCCATAAAGCTCTATAGATCTATTTAGGAGGTCAATCGCACGGATGGATTCATTTGCGCCGGCTTGAGATCCAGTTTGAGGAGGGTTGACCTTAAGAGGAACAATCTGCTCGGTTTTCAGTATTTCCGCGACGCCGAAATCAGTTAGTGTTTCAGCAAGAGAAAGCTTAATCTTGGCAACATAGTACTCGTTCGCCGAGGCCAAAGAGGCATTCACCTTGGCCAAGTTCTCCAAATCAACCTCAATCTTCTCTATGTCACTGCTATCGCGCGACAGGATATGGAACAACTCTCCGCGTGCAGTAGCTTGGGCATCTGCTATAGTGGGCTTCAACTCGGGCCGCATCTTCCCTATGGCTATCAGTGATTCAAGACTTTTTTGAATATTTTCACTTCTCCACTCCCGCTCGTCAGCGAGAAAAGCCAGCCCCTCTGATATCTCCGACAAATCATCTCCCGCGCGAACCCGAGCCTCCATACCTTTGATCAAAACGTGAACTAACTTAGGATCTGCGCTGCACAAATCACTCCTTGAACTCTCAATCCTTCCGATTATCTCTGTCAAGCTTTCCGCGCCAACTCGATTGGTGTTGAAATACACTACTGCGAGAATAGCGATCACCCACTTAGTAGTTCCCACAAGCATCCGCCACCCCTTCAAGGTTTATTACCGCACTAATCACAGGATGATTGCTTTCATCATAGGGGTCCGACTTATCTATCTGCAACACCATGACTCGAGTTACACTAAGCTTCTCTGACCCTGCTGAAATTCCAGTTGCCGTCGTTCCGGCATCATCCGCCACATAGAAGGTAAGCCTATCCTGCTCCGCCAATACGACGTGTGGCACCATGAAACGAACAAAGTTCCCTTCATCCATTACCGGAACCAACATCAGGTCACGTTTGGGTTCACCAACTTGGCGAAATCGATTTATTCTATCGGCCTCATCGAGCAGGATCGGCGGCTGATTTAGAGAGGTTATATACTTCTCTTGATATTTCAAAACTGCGGACTTTATCTGGGATACTTTCTCAGGATTTGCGGATATTGTCAGTACCGGCTTCTGTACGTGGCTATTGCTCGCACTGAAATTCTCCCTCCCGCAATTTATTCCAAGCTCGAGATCTCTCGGGTAATAAAGGGATACATCGAAATCAAACACCGTACTTCTTGAGATCAGCATAAAAATATAGAGCGCGGCCAGCGTACCAGCAAAAGCTATGCCTGCAATTTTTGCGCCGTATCGTTCAGCAAAAACTTGGGTCAACATCAGGGAAAATCCCGTCCCAAAAAAAAGCAATCCGAATAACCCAACCTGACTCCGTGAGTTAGGGTCTGGAAAAAAGAGAGTATTAAATACCGGAAAATTTATGAACTGTTGCGTCGATAGTATGATGCCGATCAGCATCAGCATGAAACCGACTGAAAATGCCAATACTTTAATCATCGCCTAATCCGTTGACATGTTGTTTTGGTCGCAATACCGCTCTACAAAAATAACAGGCGGCATCCCCTCACCCAATGCCACAACTATAACCTCACCCAATGCCACAACTATAAGTTGCCACGGCAATCCAGTCAATCGTTCTGATGACGAGCACCTTTGGCTCAATCTTCGCCATCTGGGCATGTCGTCGCAACCCTGCGCTCTTCGAATTCAGCGTTTTAGCGTACGTCCAAGCAAACTCGGTTGCGAGCTGGATAGATCTGGCAATCTGTAGAAGTGCGAGTTTAACGGCCAGACACTGGATGGATCTCACTGCCCAGGACTGTTGTAACCGCCCGATTGAAGCCGCCTGCCTGACGAAGGCTGGGTGAGCTAAGACACGTGCATAAAGACGTAGTTATGCACGTGTCTTAGCGGGAGATGCCATGTTGGGCGAGGTTCTGGGC